>WLCQ01000147.1 GCA_009705225.1 Actinomycetota bacterium
CGCGTAGGACCAAACACCGCCGGCCCGTTCGGCATCCTGCAGACCCTTGCCGATGGCATCAAGTTCTTCTTCAAGGAAGATCTCAAGCCTGCTCGGGCCCAGATGCGGGTGTTCATCCTCGCCCCGTTCCTCACCGTGGTACCGGCCTTCCTGCTGTTCACGATCGTGCCCTTCGGCGGCGACTTCTCGAACGGCCACGACGGTTCTGTGGAACTGTTCGGACACACCACGTATCTGCAGTTGGCCGATCCTGCTATTGGCGTTCTGTTCGCCCTTGCGCTTTCCTCAATAGCGGTCTACGGCGTCATGCTTGCCGGTTGGTCCTCGGGCTCGAAGTACCCGCTGCTCAGCTCGGTGCGCGCATCGGCCCAGATGGTTTCCTACGAAGCCGCCCTCGGTCTGTCGGTCTGCGCCGTTGTGCTCGTTTCGGGCACGCTCAGCACCCACGACATCGTCATGGCCCAGGCCGGTGCCGGCTGGGCTGGTTTCATCCCGCACTGGAACATCATCGCTGCAGGCTTGGTTCCGTTCGTGGTATTCCTGCTGGCCAGTCAGGCCGAACTCAACCGTCCTCCGTTCGATCTCGTCGAAGCCGAACAGGAACTCGTCGGCGGTTACCACACCGAATACAGCTCGATCCGGTTCGCGCTGTTCTTCGTGGCTGAGTTCATGAACTCCGTCACCATGGCAGCCATCATCGTCACGCTCTTCCTCGGTGGTCCGGCCGGGCCCGCACTCATCGGCCCGGGTTGGCTCTGGGGCGTGATCTGGTTCCTCCTCAAGGTGCTGGCGTTCCTGTTCCTGTTCGTCTGGATCCGCAGCAGCGTGCCGCGGGTTCGCTATGACCAACTCATGGATCTCGGCTGGAAGGTGCTCATCCCGATGTCACTCGGATGGTTCCTGCTGCTGGCCACCTACTACGTGGCCCGTGACCAACACTGGAACGGCCTCATCACCATCGTCATCGGGGGCGCCATCGGCCTCACCGGCTACGGCCTGCTGAAGTTCGCTATAGCGACGTCACGGGCCAAGCGTCTGCAGGGAGTGGTCGAATAATGGGTTACCTCGGTGGTTTCCTCGTCAGCCTGCGTCAGATCGGACGCAAGCAGCGCGTCACGACGCAGTATCCGGAGGAGAAGGCACCCAAGACCCTCCGGGTGCACGGTCGCCACGTCCTCAATCGCTATGAAGACGGTATGGAGAAGTGCATCGGCTGCGAGCTCTGCGCCGGTGTCTGCCCTGCGCGTTGCATCTATGTCCGTGGTGCCGAGAACGATCCGGAGAACCCGGTGTCTCCCGGCGAGCGCTACGGCTTCATCTACGAGATCAACTACCTGCGTTGTATCCACTGCGATCTCTGTGTCGAGGCCTGCCCCACCGAGGCCATCACTGAATCCAAGATGTTCGAGTTCTCGTTCACGAACCGGGCCGACGCGATCTATACCAAGGCCGAACTCGTGGTCGATGATTCCGGTATGCCCAAGCATCTCCCATGGGAGGACTGGCGTCCCGGTGAGGACCTCAACACCTCGGCCTGGATGCGGGCCACCGCTCCGTCTGGCTCAGCAGAGTTCGAGGGCATTGTTGGTTGGTCGGGCGAACTCGGCTACGGCATTCGTGCACCCGAGGCCGCCCAGGACGTCAAGGACGCCATCACCTCGAACCACGGCCACGGCAGTCATGACGATCACGGTCATGATGATCACGGCCACGATGATCATTCTCATGACGATCACGGACACGGGGGTCACTGATCATGGAGACCGCAGTGTTCATCGTGTGCGCCCTGATCGTGCTGGGCGGCGCCCTCGGCGTGGTGATGTCGCGCAACCCGGTTCACGCCGCACTCAGCCTCGTGGCCACGCTTTTCGGCATCGCAGTGCTGTTCCTCAACCTCGGTGCGCAGTTGCTCGCTGTGGTCCAGGTCATCGTGTACACCGGCGCCATCGTCGTGCTCATCCTGTTCGTCCTCATGCTGCTCGGGGTTGATGAAGACGAGGACCTCGACACCGAACCCATCGTTGGCCAGCGCATACTGGCTGTGCTTGTCGGGTTGTTCTTCGCAGGTGCGGTCCTGGCCGTCATCGTCGTCGGCAAGGACGCTGCGGTCACTGGTGCACGCTCGGCCACTGAAGCGATCTCGCCATCGGTCGCCAACATCGTGCAGATCGGCCGGCAACTGTTCACCACCTATGTCTTCCCGCTGGAACTGACCGCCGGTCTGCTCACCATCGCGGTGGTCGGGGCCGTCGTGCTCTCCCGCCGACCGAAGGACCTCCAACCGATCCCGGAGCCTGAATCCATGACCGAGCTCGGCGATGACCCGCTGACCACCATCATCGAGGAGGCGGCGCACTGATGAGTCCGAACCTTCCTCTCGCCTACCTCGCGCTCTCGGCAATCCTGTTCGCCATCGGTGGCGTGGGTCTGCTGGTGCGACGTAATCCGCTTGTGATGATCATGTGCGTTGAACTCATGCTCAACGCGGTGAACCTCACATTCGTCACCTTCGGGAAGATGCTCGATGACATCTCCGGACAGGTGATCGTCTTCTTCGTGATGGTGGTGGCGGCTGCTGAGGTTGTGATCGGCCTAGCGCTGATCGTGGCCATGGCCCGTCGCCGTCCCGATGCCAATGCCGACGACCTGCGACTGTTGAGGGGGTAGCGATCATGGTCAGCCTTCTGTGGCTCATTCCCGCGCTCCCGCTCGCCGGGTTCCTTCTCCTGCTGCTTCTCGGTAAGCGCATCGGTGAACCCTTTGCCGGCTGGATCGGCACCGCCGCTGTTGCGGGTTCGTTCATCACTGCTGTGGTCGTGTTCGCCGGTCTCTGGAACGAACCGGAGCACACCTATTCGCTGAAGTTGTTCGAGTGGATGCCCGCTGGGCG
Organism: Actinomycetota bacterium; assembly: GCA_009705225.1. Lineage (GTDB taxonomy): Bacteria > Actinomycetota > Acidimicrobiia > Acidimicrobiales > Acidimicrobilacustridaceae > Acidimicrobilacustris. Next base: position 2,891 of record WLCQ01000147.1, read on the forward strand.
GTTCTCGGTCGATATCGGCTTCTTGCTCGATCCGCTCTCGATGGCGATGATCCTGTTCATCACCGGGATCGCCGCGCTCATTCATCTCTACTCAATCGGTTACATGCATGGCGACAGCCGGTTCCCCCGGTTCTTCACCTATCTCAACCTGTTCGTGTTCTCGATGCTCATGCTCGTCATGGGCGACAACCTCGTGCTCACGTTCCTCGGTTGGGAAGGTGTGGGCGCGTGCTCGTACTTCCTTATCTCGTTCTGGTTCGAGAAGGATGCGAACGCCAGTGCCGGCAAGAAGGCTTTCATCACCAATCGCGTTGGCGACTGGGGATTCATGGTCGGAACCTTCGCCGTGTTCTTCGCGTTCGGCACTGTGAAGTACGTGGAATTCCTCCCCAAGGCCTCGGGCTTGGCCCAGACCACCGCCACGTTCATCATGCTGATGCTTTTCATCGGGGCCATGGGCAAGTCCGCCCAGATCCCGCTGTTCATCTGGCTACCCGATGCCATGGCGGGACCCACTCCGGTCTCGGCGCTCATCCATGCCGCCACGATGGTCACCGCCGGCGTGTACCTCATGGTGCGCGTCAACCCGATCATCGCGGCATCGGCTTCTTGGTTGCCGTGGGTCATCGCCGGAATCGGCGTTGCCACGGCGTTCATCGCGGCCACGATCGCGATCGCCCAGACCGATATCAAGAAGGTGCTGGCGTACTCGACGGTCAGTCAATTGGGCTACATGTTCTTGGCGGTCGGCGTCGGCGGTTACACCGCCGCCATCTTCCACATGATCACCCATGCCTTTTTCAAGGCCTGCATGTTCCTCGGCTCCGGTTCTGTCATCCACGGTATGAACGACGAGCAGGACATGCGTCGTATGGGGGCGCTCCGCAAGGTCATGCCCATCACCGCCATCACGTTCATCATCGGATGGTTGGCTATCGCTGGTGTGCCGCCGTTCTCCGGCTTCTGGTCGAAAGATGACATCCTCGCCTATGCGCTCCACAAGAGCGTGGTGCTCTACGTGTTCGGTCTCATCACGGCATTGCTCACCGCGTTCTACATGAGCCGCCAGGTCTTCATGGTGTTCTTCGGGAAAGCCAACTGGGCCGAGTCCCATGGGGCTGAACTGGCCAACAAGCTCGCCCACGAAACCGCAAGCACCGAAGGCGACGCTCACGCTGACGAAGTTGTCGACGCTCACGCCGACGCTCACGCCGGTCAAGATTTTCATCCGCATGAGTCGCCTCGCACGATGACCATCCCGCTGATCGTGCTGGCGTTCTTCGCTGCCGTTGCCGGTCTGCTCAATCTTCCCTTCACCGAGAACCTCGAGTTCCTGAAGCGCTGGCTCGAACCAGTGGTCGGCGCCACGCAGACCCAGCTCCATCTCTCCGGAAGCCAGCTGGCAATCGAACTCGTCACTTCCTCGGTAATCGCCCTGCTCGGTATCGCCATTGCGTACGGCGTGTATCTCAAGCACAAGGTCGACGCTCGCAGGATCGAACTGCCCCTGTTCGCCAACGGCTGGTACATCGACTCCACGATCTCCAACTTCATGGGTGGTCTCGGGCGTAAGGGCTTCGAACTCGTCGCCATGTTCGACAAGGTGGTCATTGATGGTGCAGTCAACGGTGTGGCCCGCGCCACCCGCGGGGGAGCGATGCGTCTGCGCACCGTGCAGAGCGGTTATGTCCGCTGGTACGCGCTCATGATCGGGGTGGGTGCAGTGGTCATCGTGGCCTTCGTGCTGACGCAGGTGTCGTTCTCATGAGTTCGATGATTCTCGCCAATGAAGCCGCCGCTGGTTTCCCCATCCTCCCCGCACTCGTGTTCCTGCCGATGGTGGGCGCAGCGGTGCTCGCACTCATCCCGCGCTCGCGTCCCGAGATCTCGCGTCAGGTTGCCATCCTTGTTGCACTGGCCACCGGCGTGCTCAGCATCGTGATGCTCTGCCAGTTCAAGATCTCCGATGAGAACTTCCAGTTCACCGTCTCCCAGACCTGGGTCTCATCGCTCGACATCAAGTTCTTCCTCGGTGTTGATGGCATCTCGCTGTTCCTGGTGGTGCTCACGGGCATTCTCTTCCCGATCGCTCTGTTCGCGGCCAAACCTGACAACGACCCCAAGGGTTATTACGCCTGGCTCACGTTGCTCATGGGCGGCTGCATGGGTGCGTTCCTCTCCCTTGATCTCTTCCTGTTCTTCCTGATGTTCGAGATCACGCTGGTGCCGCTCTACATGCTCATCGGCAAGTGGGGCCACGGGCGTCGGGTGTATGCCGCCACCAAGTTCTTCCTCTACACGATGCTCGGTTCGGCATTCATGCTGGTCAGCATCGTGTCGCTGGCGGTTCTGGCGAAGGCAGGCGATAACGGCGGCATCACCTTTGATTTCACAAAGATCATCGCCAGCAACAACATCGCCACCGGCACCGGGCGTTGGCTGTTCCTCGGTATGGCCATCGCCTTCGCCGTGAAGGTTCCGGTATTCCCGTTCCATACCTGGCTGCCCGATGCACACACCGAAGCACCAACTGCCGGTTCAATCGACCTCGCCGGCATTCTGCTCAAGCTCGGAACCTACGGTTTCTTGCGCTTCGGTCTCGAACTGTTCCCCGAGGCCACGGTGTGGTTCGCCCCGGTCATGCTCACCGTCGGTGCCATCGGCATCATCTATGGCGGCATCGTGGCCGCCATGCAGAAGAACCTCAAGCGACTGGTTGCGTATTCCTCTGTCGCGCACATGGGCTTCGCCGTCATGGGTCTGTTCGCTCTGAACATGGAGGGTGTGCAGGGTTCGGTGCTGCAGATGGTCAACCACGGCATCTCCACCGGTGCGCTGTTCATCCTGCTGGGCTTCCTGTACAGCCGTCGTCACACCTACGAGATCTCCGAACTCAAGGGCATCGCCAAGGTGGCACCGGTCTTCGCCGGAATCTTCACCATCGTCATGCTGTCCTCGATCGGTCTGCCGGGCCTCAATGGATTCGTGGGCGAGTTCCTCGTCCTTGTCGGAACCTTCGTTGCCCATCGTTGGTGGGCTGTGGTGGCCGCCGCCGGCGTCATCATCGCTGCGCTCTATCTGCTCTGGGCCTATCAGCGTGTGTTCCAGGGGGAACCCGATGAGGCCAACGCCAGCTTCCCGGACCTGCGCATCTCCGAGCGTCTCATCATGGTGCCGCTTCTCGTTCTCATCGTGTTCCTCGGTATCTATCCGAAGCCGATGCTCGAGCGGATCCAGCCCTCAGTGAAGCGGGTAATCACCCGCATCGAGCTTCAGGTCGAAGGCTTCCAGGAGCCGGTCACCCAGGGCGGCAGTCAGCTCGGGCCGATCAAGGAATTCCTGAACGAGCATTCGGACGGACACGGCGCTACCGAAGGCTCGGCGGAATCCGGCTCCTCCAACGGTGAGCATGCGCTCGCCCCGATCGGTGTGGGAGTGATCCGATGAGCATTTTC
>WLCQ01000148.1 GCA_009705225.1 Actinomycetota bacterium
CATCAGTGCCGACGGGGCGACGCTCTATGCCGGTGGTACCGCCGCAGTGTGGTCGATCGATATCGCTTCGGCGGTCGTCACAAAGCTCAGCTACATCCCGAGCAACATCGCAAAGGTCAGTGTCCTGCCCGACGGGCGGCTCTTGGTTCTCGATATCGGCAGTGGCACCGCACAGAACCTCTACGTGCTCGACGCCAACCTTGCCAACCCGACCAAGATCGCTGACGGCACGACCGGTTCGTCGTCGTTGGGTTCCGTCTTCACTGATGCACGGGGCAACATCTTTCTGGCGAGCGCGGACGCGAGCGCTGCCGGAGTCTCCGGGTTCATCGAACTGCAATCGACCGTCCCGGCTGCTCCCACGAGTGTGACCGCCACCGGTTCGGGGTCCACCGGCGGCCCCGTCACCGTGAGTTGGACGGCGCCCACTGACACCGGAGGCTCGGCACTCACCGGGTCCACCGTCACGGCCTCCACCGGTGACGCCACCTGCACCGCCGGCCCATCGGCCACGAGTTGCACCATCGGCGTCGCACAGGGTCTCAGCTTCGGCGCGAGCGTGAGCTACCGCGTCACGGCCACCAACGCCGATGGCACGAGCGTTCCTTCGGCCTGGTCCTCGCCGCTCGTCGAGTACAACAACCCGCAGGCGCCACCGGTGTACTCCGCTGCGCTGCACAACACCCGTCAGGTCTACATGACCTGGGGTTCGCCCGGCGGTGGATCACCAGCCAGCACCGGCTATGTCCTTCGTGATCCGATCACCGGCGCCTACGACGTCACCTGGTACACAGCGTGCTGGTGCCCCGCAGTGTTCGGTCCGTTCCCCGCTGGTCACACCTACAACTTTGACTTCTACGCAACCACTGCCTACGGAAACAGTCCTGCCACGACGGTCGGACCATTCAACTTCGCTGGCGCACCCACCGCTCCGACCGGTGCAACGGCAGTGCCCGGTGACCGCAGCGCCACGGTTTCATGGACGCCGTACCCCGGTGTGTATCCGGCGATCACCTCCTACGCGGTGACGGCCTCGCCCGGTGGCGCCACATGCAGTTACACAGTGGTTGACGAAGGTACGAACTCCTGTGTCGTCACCGGGCTCGAGACCGGTTCGACCTACACGTTCTCGATCGTCCCGACGAGTTCGTACTCCGACGGTGCCGCTGCGACGACCGATGCCGTGGAGATCGCGCAGACGGTGCCGGCTGCTCCCACGAACGTGACCGGCATCGCCCACGATGGCTATGTCGATGTCTACTGGGATGCATCTAACTACGACGGTGGTCTTGCAATCACGGGTTACTGGGCGCAGGCCTATACCTCCGAGGGTGTCCTGATCGATGGTGCTGTCTGCTCCACAACCGGAACTGCGTGTGGCATCACTGGGCTCACCAACGGTGTTGACTACATGTTCTCGGTGCGGGCCACCAACGACCTGGGCTACAGCGACTACGCGACTCTTTCGTCGACCTACGCACCGATCCCGAACGTTGTTCCCGACGCGCCGACCGCAGTCAGTGCAGTGGTGGCAGCTGATACCAGCGTGGTTCCCTCACGAGGAACGGCGGTGGTCTCCTGGACTGCACCTGTGTTTGATGGTGGGATACCGATCACGGGTTACTGGGCGCAGGCATATACCTCTGCCGGTGTCCTGATCGATGGTGCGGTTTGCTCGACCACCGCACTGAGTTGCACGATTTCGGGCATTGCGCAGGCGACTGCGTACAAGTTCTCGGTGCGGGCCACCAACGATGTTGGCTACAGCGAGTACGCAGGCCTTTCCTCCAGTGTCACCACGCCGGGGTTCACGAACGCAAAGAGTGCCCTGGTCCTTCGTGACGTCGAAGCAACCGTTTCCATAGCGACGACCGGTCTCCCAGTGGGAGCGCGGAAGCTGAAGAGGTCAGGCGCGATTCCCGGCGGAATGACGTTCGTCGACAATGGCGACGGAACGGCACGCATCTCGGGTTCACCCACGACCTCAGGAAAGGTCACCCTGACGATCACCGGTGGAGATGCACCGAATCAGATCACGCAACGGTTGACTCTCTATGTCGCCGATTCTCCGTCGATCTCGCTCACGGGATTGATCGCGACCCGCGGGAAGTCGACGAAAATCCGCATCACCACCTCTGCAGGTGGTTACCGATCGGCACTCGAGGTCACTGGACTCCCGTCCTGGGCCACGTTCACCGACAAGGGGAACGGCACCGGCGAGATCGTCGGCGTTCCTGACACCGCTGGCACGACATCGATCAGCGTGACTGCTCTCGGGTATCCGGTCGCTTTGGGCACTGTGGACGCGACGATCGTCGTGAATTCCGCGCCGTCCTTCACGTCAGGTGCTTCCACCACGATGGCGAGGGGGGTTCTGGCATCCTTCGTGATCAGAACGAGCGGCGGGTATCCGACGCCATCTGTGCTCACCGTTTTCTCGGGATCACTTCAACGAGGCCTGATCTTCGTGGACAACGGCGATGGCACAGCGACGATCTCGGGAACGCCGACGCAGCTGGGACGGCGCACCATCAAGGTCAGGGCTACGGCAGGCAGCCTGTACTCGCAGCAAGCGATTCGGGTGATCGTCGAGTGAGATTCCTCGCTCCGCCCGCCGCGGTGTGCCTGGCCTGAGGGCTCGCAGCAGCCGACGTCACTCGTTCCCGTTCACACTTCCGATTGCGCGGAATGAACCGCCGCGCACTTCGCTGACCCAGACCACTGGATCGACAACATCGCCGTTTGCGTTGAATTGGATCGATCGAGTGATGCCTTCCCACGTGATGTTCGAAAGAGCGTTCGTGATCGAGGGTCGATCATGATTGCCTGCTGCGATGGTGGCGAGGATCAGGTTGGTCGCATCGAACGCTTCGGCCGCATATTCCTCGTTGGGGTCCGCGGCGGGGAAGCTCGCACGGAATCGGCTGCTGAAGTCCTCCCCTTTGGAAATCTCCGAAAGTGGCGCGCACAGACAGGTTGCGATCACACCTTCGACGTTCTCGCCGGCGGCTTCGAGGAACGTGGCGCTCGGCAGCGTGTCGGATCCCACGAAGGTTGAACTGATGTTGGCGGCTCGCAACTGGCGAAGGAGTTCTGCAGCTTTGAGTTCGTAGCCGGCGAAGTACACCGCATCTTCGGTGCCGAATCCTTCGAGTCGGGCAACGATGTCATCAACACTCCCTGGAGCATCGGTGATCGTGCCGACCGCAGTGGCGCTTGCGCCAAGCGCCGTGGTGACGGTGGAGGCAAGATCAATCGAATACGGCGTGCCGTCATCGATCACGGCGATCTTTGCAGCACCGAGTGTCTTCACCATGTAGTTGGCGGCGCCGATGCCGATGGTCTTGTTGGTGCCGACGACTCGGTGGAACATGTCCCAACCTTGCGCCGAGAGGTCGGTGCGAGTGGCAGTTGCGGAAACGAACGGGACACCGCCGGTGTTCAGCACTGGTCCAGCCTCTTCGACGTCACCCGAGAACTGAGGTCCGACGACCGCGAGCACCTGGCGCGACGCAACGAGCTTCTGCGCGGCGGTTGCGGCAGCGGTGGCGCCTCCGCTGCCGGACTCCACCTCAAGTGCGATCTGGCACTCCGGGTTGGCTGCATTGAACTCGTCCACTGCCAGTTGGACACCCAGTGCGGTGGGCGATGTCGCCGCAGGCTCGGCTCCGTCGAATCGGCCGAGGAACCCGATGGTCGTTCCCTTGGGGCATGTGGCTCCGTCGGCGCTCGCGTTTGTGCTTGAACCTGAATCGGAGCAGCCGAGCAGGAGTATGGCGGCAAGTGTGATGGCACCAGCCCAGGTGGCTACAGGTCGGGTTCGGTTCGGAAGAATCATCGTTGCTCCTGGGTAGGGATCGGCACGAGTGGCGACGACGTGTCACTCGGTCAGCAGACTGAACTCAGTACAGTATGGGAGATCGTTCGTTGAATGTCGGACCGTGCGCCGGCCTCGGCGCGCTGCCTCTGGGGCCTGCCATCAGCCCGGGATTCATCGCACCTCCCCGCGCGTCCAGAAGCAGATCCGGCGGGATCGGTACTCGTTATTGTCGATGAAGTTGTGGCCAGGAGACGTGGCCTCGCCGCAGAAACCCGAGGTCCGGATGCTCTCGCTTGATCCAGTAGTGGTGGTGGCACTTGTCGCCTCCGCGTTTGTTCAAGGGATGAGCGGGGTCGGTTTCTCGCTCATTGCTGCACCGGTGCTGACACAAGCCATTCCCGGCGCTGGTGCGATCGGGCTGGTGAATCTCCTTGCCCTGAGCCAGAACTCATTGATGCTCTGGCGAGTTGAAGGCAACATCCAATGGGGCCTAGTTCGTCGGCTACTTCCCGGCCTCATCGCTGGAGTGGCCTTGGGACTCCTGCTCTCCTCGCTCATGGGAGAACAGTGGCGCCCTGTCGTTGTTGCCACGTCCTCGCTCTCCTCGCTGGGCGTGCTGTTGTGGTGGAAGCCATGTGGCCAGAGAGTGGGGGCTCCGTTGGCCGCACTTTGGAGCGGCACGGTCAATTCCTATGGAGGAGTTGGTGGTCCGCCGCTTGCCTCTTATCTCATCCATCTCGATCTGGAGGAGGGGGACTATGTCAGAACCCTGCAGAGTTGTTTTGCCCTCTTGAACATCGCCAGCCTGCCGTTTCTCGGACTTCCCCAAGTTTCAGTTCTTTGGCTTGGTGGAGCCTTCGGTTGCATTCTGGTCGGGACGCTGCTCGGTCGGTTTGCCCGCCGATTCTTGAGTCCAGGTTCTGCCCGGATGACGACGGTCGTCACCATTGGGCTCGTGGCAACCGTTGCCCTTGGCAGGGCGCTGTGGGCGCTTTTTGGCTGAGTAGTCAGTTCTCGTTCGAAGGGCCAGCGGTGGCGCGACGAGCTCGTTGGAGGAGTACCTCATCGCGTGGTCGCGCTCGACGGGCAAGTCTCGATTCAAGGAGTTCCGCTGCCTGTGCGCCTCGACCCGCTCGACACAGTGAGGAGATGGCGAGATCAATCGCCACACTTCGCTGTGCGTAGCTGCCTCCGATGGGCGTGAGCTGATGATGGACTCCTAGAAGTAAATCCGCCGCTGTGCTGGCGTTGCCTTCACATGAAGCGATGAGTGCGGTCGTGAAGGTGAGCAGCGTTGACTGGACTGGTGTGGGCTCCCACGCGTTGAGGTGCGCGCTGAGTTCCTGGAGGCCCGAAATATCACTGACCAGTGCAAGACCAAGGCCACAGTGAAACGCCATGAAGGGGGTCTCGGGTTGGGTGAGAGGCAGACCTGCTGCCTCGAGCACTGCGTCTGCGTCTGCTGAAGGAAGAGTGAAGTCCTCAGTGAGTCCACGGAACATCAGCGATGCGGAATCGATAAGTGCACGTGCTCCCGTGACAACCTGTGGGCTGAGTTCTCGGGTGAAACGACGTGCGACAGCGTCCAGATCATCGAGGCTCAGCTCGTAGAGCGCCGCATGCCACGAGAAGTGACATCGATGGGCGGCATCTTGTCCTGCCGACGAGATCCATCCATTGATCCACTCGAGCCCCAACTCGTGGTTGCCGGTCTCCAAGTACACATGCGCTGCGGCATGAGCGGCATTGCCGCCGCGCGGTTCTGTCGCCAAAGAGCGCTCAGCTAAATCTCGAGCCTCATCCATGCGACCCTGGTCCTGGCGGGCGAACGCCATCATTCCGTCGTACCACCAGTCGTTCGAGAAGTGCGACGCCATTTCTTCGAGTGCAATCCACGCATCGTCAGCGACGTCGTACGCACCAGAGAACGCGATCGTTGGAATGGCGATACTCACGCCGAGCACGTCACGAGGATGGTCAAGGAGATACGCGAGGAGCGGGGCGTAGTCGCCGGCAACTCGCTGTTCATAGGCATCGATGAACTGACGTTCGCGGTTGGTCGTATTCGCAAGGAGTGCCCTTGCCCGGGCGAGATGCTGGGAAGTCTGGTCATCAATTCCGAACTCATGGCTGAGCACTCCGAGGGCGAGATGGCCGAGGGCGAACTCAGGATCGATCGCCACGGCCTCGAGGAGCGGTTCGTGAGGATCTGATCCCAATCGAAGGATTCGTCCGAGAGCTTCGTTATAGGAAGATGCGGCTTCATCTGAAGTACTGAGCTTCAGGCCATAGAGGTCTTCTGGGCGGGCTGGCGACACTTCGCTTCCTCTGGGTTGTTGACCGAGACGAGGATATTTCGCCCCACCGCAATGTGTCGCCCGGACGCGCTGGCGGCACGAG
>WLCQ01000149.1 GCA_009705225.1 Actinomycetota bacterium
CGATGCACGCGTGAGGAGAATGTCGCCGTGAATGCCGGCGACCTCGTCGTCGAGCCGGGTGCGGCCGAACAGGTGCTCGTCGGCCTGGGTCTCCCAGAGGCGGAACCGTGGGCACGCTCGTGTGCAACTCGTGCAGCCCTTCTGGCCATGTCCGCAGTCTTCTGGCCCGAGTTCGTCCTCGAGATGGAAGGGCTTGTACCCGCCGGCCTCGTGGTTGTACCCGATGACGTCGTGAGGACAGGAGATCACGCAACCGGCACAGCCGGTACAGAGCCCGGAGGTGATGACCTCGCTGAGGAGCTCCTTCCATTGGAAGGTCCAGCGCTCGGACTTTGCGGGTGCGTCAGCGATTGCGGTGTCGTTGCTCATCGCAGTCGAATCTAGGTCAGCGGGAGCCGGCCCGGTGTCTCCGGGGGTTCTGGCCGATGGCCACCACGTGGGGAAACCGGGGCTGTTCGCTCGTCGCTGGCGGTCAGTGCGACAAACAGTGGCAGTCGGTGCGACAATAGGCGAATGGATCTGACCTATCCCGAAGACACAATCCCCTTCCGTGCCGAGGTGCGCGCCTGGCTCGAGGCCAACCTCCCATCCGGCTGGTTCGAACCCGGTTTCAAGATGTCCGGCGACGAACGTGCCGTCTGGATCCAGGAGTGGACCGAGAAACTCTTCGCCGGTGGTTGGATCTGCGCGTCGTGGCCCAAGGAGTACGGCGGCAAGGGCCTGACCACCATGGAAGCTGTGGTGACCAACGAAGAGTTCGCGAAGGCCGGTGCCCCGATGCGCGCCGACTTCTTCGGCGACACGCTTGTCGGTCCGACCATTCTTCAGTGGGGCACCGAGGAGCAGAAGAAGGAGTTCCTCCCCAAGATCCTCTCCGGAACCATCGCGTGGTGTCAGGGATTCAGCGAGCCCAACGCCGGATCGGATCTCGCCTCGCTCAACACGAAGGCTGTGCTCGACGGCGACGAATGGGTCATCAATGGTCAGAAGATCTGGACCACCCAGGGTTTCATCGCCGACTACGTGTTCATCCTGTGCCGCACCGATCCTGATGCGCCACAGCACAAGGGCATCTCGTATCTGCTGTGCCCGATGAATCAGCCGGGCGTCGAGGTTCGACCGATCCGTCAGGTCGATGGCTCGGCGGAGTTCGCCGAGGTGTTCTTCACCGACGCTCGCTGTCCCAAGGAGAACGTTGTCGGTGGTCTGAACAACGGTTGGTCAGTCGCAATGACCACGCTCGGTTTCGAGCGCGGCACCTCGGCCACCACCGGTCATCGTCGCTTCGAGACCGAACTCAATCATGTGCTCTCCTTGGCCAAGGCCAATGGTGCGATCAACGATCCGCTCATCCGTCAACGTCTTGCCGTCGCCTACTCGAAGGTGCAGATCATGCGCATCAACGGTCTGCGCTCGCTCGCCGTGGTGCTCAACGGCCGCAAGGATTTCGGCGTCACCGCGCTTGGTGCCACGAACAAGATCTTCTGGACCGAGTACCACCAAGAGGTCATGAAACTGGCGATGGACATCCTCGGCCTCGAAGGGCAGTTGCTGTTGGGTGATGCCGGCACAGAGGAGAGCATCCCCGGGTACGGTCGTCGAGAGACCGACAACAAGTACCCGGCCAACGCCCTTCAGTCCTCGTTCTTCTTCAGCCGGTCCGAGACCATCTGGGGTGGCACCTCGCAGATCCAGCGCAACATCGTTGGCGAGCGAGTGCTCGGTCTGCCGAAGGAACCCAAGGTCGCCAAGGTCTGACCCGGGTTCGACGAAAGGCTGCCCGGGAGTGACCTCGGGTGGCCCGATTCCGCCACGGTCCTCGGCGACTGTCCACGATGACAATTCAAGGTGGCAATTCAGGGCGTTGATTCAGGGTGGTATTGCAGGGTGACCGTGGGCTGAACCCGCCCCCGAGTACCCTTTCGATGTCATGTCTGATGTCGATCCCCCCGTCGGCGCCACTCGGTCACCGGGTGCACCTCCAACAAAGCCCAAGCACGCCAAACCGGTGGCGCGATCAAAACGGGCGTTCCAGGGCATCGGGATCCTCGTCGTCTTCGCGGTGATCGCAGTGGCTGCTGCGGCCGGCTACGGCTGGTACCGCTATAGCCAGATCGGACACGCTGACCTCACACTTGATGCGTCCTCGGGTTCGGTGCAGAACATTCTGATCGTGGGTTCCGACTCGCGGGGCGTGGTGGACAAGAACGATCCGGATTCCTCGGCGTTCCTGAACGCTCCCGGTGCCGAGAACGCTGGTCAGCGGTCGGACACGATCATGGTGGCGAGGGTCGATCCCAAGGCCCGCACTGTCGATCTGCTCTCCTTTCCCCGAGACCTCTGGATTCCGATCGCTCCCTCCGGTTCGGCCGAGCGGATCAACACAGCTTTCGCCGATGGCACCGATGTGCGCGATGGAGCGCAACGTCTGATTGACACGATCAAAGCCAACTTTGGCATTCGCATCAACCATTACGTGCAGATCAACTTCAAGAGCTTCAAGGGTGTCGTGGAAGCCGTCGGCGGTGTCCCGATGTACTTCGACAAGGCGGTGCGCGACACCAATTCGGGGCTCTACCAGTATGAACTTGGTTGTGTCTCTCTCGATGGAGAGCAGGGTCTGGCCTACGCGCGCTCGCGCCATCTCGAATACCTGAACTCCAAGAAGCAGTGGATCGACGATCCGACCGGAGATCTCGGGCGCATCAATCGGCAGACCTACTTCCTGCGCACCGTCCTTGACAAAGCCCAGCAGAAGTTCGGATCCTTCGATGTGAAGGCCATCAACGGGATCCTGTCCTCCACCGCCGACAACCTCATCCTCGACAAAGGATTCAGCGTCAACCAGTTGGTGGGCCTGGCCAAATCGTTCAAGGGTTTCTCGGGAGAGCAGATCCAGTCCCATGCCCTTCCGGTCTATCCGGACATGACCAACGGCGGCGCCAGCATCCTGCGTCTCGATTCACTCGCCGCCGAGGAGATCTTCAACGTGTTCCGCGGCAAACCAGTGGGAACGGTGTTGCCCACATCAGTCACGTTGGGCGTCAGCGGCGCCACCGGAGTCCCGGGTCGGTCAGCGGCTGTGGTCACCCGGCTCAGCGAACTCGGCTTCCACCCATCTGCGGCGGGCGACATCGCGAAGCAGGCGCGCACCTCGATTCGTTACGCGCCGGGATACCGGTCACAGGCTGACCTCCTCGCCAGGCATCTGGCCGCGGGCGCCGATCTCAAGGAAGACACCTCGATGTCGAAGTCCCGCACACCCGTGGTCCTGATCGTCGGTGTCGACTACACGGATGCACTCGACACGCCGACCGCTCCGACCACCACTGCTGCTCCTTCCACCACCGTTGGTTCCGCGCCGGCTCCGTCGAGCACGGTCACCTCATCCACCACGGTGCCACCCCGTTCGGGAGAGGTGACCGGACTGGTCGGTGTTCTTGCCGGGAAGCCGCCGGCCGGCACGGTCTGTAACTGATCGATGGCGGCGAGGGTTGGAGTGGCAGAGAGCGGGCGCCCGTTCACGATGCTCCATGAGGTGATTTCCGAGATCGCCCTCAGGTCACCAGAGGAACCTGCACTGATCGATGACGATCTGGAACTGACCTTCGCCCAGCTCGATGATCGGATCCGCCGGACCATTTCGCTGATCTACGAGCGGACATCTCTCGGGGATCGCATCGCAGTCATCGGAGCGAATCACCACATCTGGGTCGAGCTCTATTACGCAGTGCCGGCGGCGGGTCGTGTACTGGTCTTCCTCAACCATCGGCTCGCACCGAACGAGATCAAGCAGCTCATGGATCGCAGTGGCGTCGGACTCATCATCGGTGAGCCCTCGCAGTTGGAACGGTTGGAATTCACCACCCGGATCGGCACAGGGGTCGAGGCGATCGATTGGTCGAGTTGGGCGCTCGAGCGGGATGCGACCGATGTCGGGGTTGCCTGCGCTGCCGATCCCGGAGCGCTTGCGTGGTTGCTCTTCACCAGCGGAACCACTGCGGCGCCCAAGGGAGCGATGCTCTCGCACCGCAGTGTGCTCGCCGCAGTCGAAGCGAGCTCAGCGGCGCGTCCGGTCGAGGACGATGACGTGTACCTCTTCCCGTTCCCGCTGTGCCACGTGGCCGGGTACAACGTGGTGCATCGCCACGTCGCTGGTCGACCGGTGGTGCTCGTGGATCGTTTCGATCCGATGAGTTTCTGCGCTGTTGTGACGGAGCGCGACGTCACGTCGACCTCGTTGGCCGCCACCATGCTGGCGACGCTTCTCGATCATCTCGACACAGATCCACAGCAGCTCGCGATGCTGCGCTCCCTTCGGTCGATCGCATACGGCGCAGCACCCATGTCGCCGTCGCTCCTGCGTCGTGCCCATGAGCTGCTCGGTGTGGACTTCGCGCAGGGCTACGGCATGACCGAACTCTCTGGGAATGCAGTGTTCCTCGACGCCGGTGCTCATCGGATCGGCCTCGCCGGAGACGAGGCGATTCTCAGAGCCGCTGGTCGACCAGCGCCCGGGGTAGAGCTGCGACTCGCCGATGATGGGGAGATCCTGGTTCGGGCGCCGCAGGCGATGATCGGTTACTGGGAAGATGACGTCGCGACTGCCGCTGCACTCGTCGACGGTTGGCTGGCTACGGGCGATGTCGGACGGATCGATGAGAGGGGCTTTCTCCACGTCATCGATCGGAGCAAGGACATCATCATCACCGGTGGTGAGAATGTGTCCTCCCGTGAGGTTGAGGATGTATTGATCTCGGCACCGGGTGTTGCGCGGGTAGCAGTGGTCGGTGAGCCCGACGCCCGCTGGGGGGAGCGCGTATGTGCCGTCATCGTGCCGCTCGAACGAACCAGATTCGATGAAGCGGAGGTCCTGGCTCACGCCCGGCGGAGCCTCGCCGGTTTCAAGATTCCGAAACGCGTGCTTCTCGTCGAGGAACTTCCCGTGAACGCATCGGGCAAGGTGCTCAAGAACGAACTGAGGCAGGCGCTCGCTCGCTGATGGCGGGACGCACGTTCACCCTCTGGGTCTCGGTGCGGTTCAGATCATCGCGACCTCCGGTGAGGCGTCGCGGCTTCTTCGGGATGTGATCGCTGCTGCTTCGTTGCAGGCACCACTGCTCGACCGTTCTTTGCGTCATTTCCCCCGACCTCCAACGAGAACCAGAGCATGAACTGAGCATGAACCGAGCGCTAGGGTAAAAGTCCGATGAAGCCCAAAGTGAACCCAATGCCAGAGAGTGAGGTGGCCCAACGGCTCCTCGCTGCAGCGTCTGAAGTCATCGAGACTTCAGGCGAGGCGTCGCTGAGGGTGCAGGAGATCGTCGAGATCGCTGGAGTGCAGGCACCCGTGCTCTACCGTCATTTCGGAAATCGCGAGGGGCTCGTGCAATCGGCGCATCTTGCCCGCTTCATCCGTGAGCTCGCCGATGAAGGCGAGATGTTCTCGATCTTGGCGGGTCAGGCCGACTCCAAAGAAGAGTTCCGCGCTCACTTCGACACGTTGGTGCATGCCGCTGCCCATCCATCGAGGAGAGAGCGTCGTCGGACGCGTCTCGAGGTACTCGGGAGTGCGATGAGCCGTCCGGAACTCTCCGAACTGATTTCACGAGTGCAGGCTTCTACGTACTCGAAAGTCGTCGACACGATCGCTTCTGCCCAGGCGCGTGGATGGGTTCGGGCAGATGTCGAACCGGTCTCGTTCGTGTCCTGGGCGTCGAGTGCAATGCTCGGCTTGTCGGCGGTCGAACACTACGGAGCATCGGCGAATCCGGAGACATGGTGGATCCGCTACCACTCGGAAGCCTGCGCTGCCATTCTGTTCGGGCAGGACTGATTAGCAATTTTACAAGACCAATGTTTTTGTGGCACCTTGGTAAAAAAGGTCGCATTGCAAAGGATAGTGTCCGTTCATGTCAGTCACCTTGAACCCGTCGCCTGAGAGCGCCGTCGCCGATCGAATTCTTGGGGTCGCAAAGACCATTCTCGCCGATGTCGGGGAGGCTGGACTACGTATCGACGACGTCATGGAGGGCGCTTCCGTGCAGGCCCCGGTTATTTACCGGCACTTCGGCAGTCGCGAAGGACTCGTGCAGTCCGCCTATCTCGCCCGGCACACCGACAATGTCCTCGCCACGATTCGCCTCTTTGCGGCCAACTCCATTGATGCCGCCGATGAAACTGAATTCCGAGC
>WLCQ01000015.1 GCA_009705225.1 Actinomycetota bacterium
AAACGGCACAGACGGCATCAACGGAGCAACCGGTGCCACTGGAGCAACAGGCCCCCAAGGACCGACAGGACCCGCAGGTACAGACGGAGCCACCGGCGCAAACGGCACAGACGGCATCAACGGAGCAACCGGTGCCACTGGAGCAACAGGCCCCCAAGGACCGACAGGACCCGCAGGTACAGACGGAGCCACCGGCGCTGATGGACCACAAGGCATAACCGGCCCCGCCGGACCCACAGGCCCAACGGGTGCCACGGGGGCAACTGGAGCCGAGGGACCACAGGGAATTCCCGGTCCGACCGGCGCAACCGGCGCAACCGGCGCAACCGGCGCAACGGGAGCTACTGGCGCAACCTGGTTCGGCGATGTCGGATCATTCTGGTCCTCGGAGATTCAAGGCGACTCGGCTGAGAACCCCGGATTCCTCCCCGACGTCGCGAATGCAATGACATTCAACAACTCCGACGCAGCGAACACACCCGGCGTGGCGATCGTCGGTGGTTCGCAGATCACCTTCACGCAACCAGGTACGTACAACCTTCAGTTCTCTGCCCAGGTCCAGCGCTCATCGCAAAGTGGCCTCACGACATCGAGCATCTGGCTACAACGCGATTTCCTCAACATCCCCTCCACGAACAGAAACTTCACACTTGCGTCAAGCTCAACGCTGCTCGTGGTCTCGTGGAACTGGTTCGTTCCGATCACCTGCTCTGCACCGGGCGTCTGCCAGCAGGCTCAGATCATGTGGTCCACCGAAAATGAGCATGTCGGACTGTTCGCCACGGGAGCGCAGACGAACCCGGATCGCCCCAGCACGCCATCGGCCTTCCTGACCGTGACTCAGGTACGGTAAACGCGTCGCGAGATACGGTTTCGGACATCGCGAGCACTCCATGCGGACTGAGATTTCTATCCACAGATCCGTTTCGTCGCGCTGCCCGGAGGAACAATGTCGACAGAACCAGCGCAAGGTGCCCCGACAACTGGAGGGGCCACCGACTCGAAGGCAGCGGGGGCTGTGCTCATAACCCTTGCGGCAGCGCAGTTCCTCATGACGCTCGACAGTTCGGTCATGAACGTCTCGATGGCCACCGTCGCAAACGATGTCAACACGTCAATCACAGGCATCCAGACCGCGATCACTCTCTACACGCTTGTCATGGCAACTCTCATGATCACCGGCGGCAAGATCGGTTCGATGATCGGCCGGCGACGAGCGTTCGCCATTGGCTGCGTCATCTACGGCTCGGGCTCATTGGTCACCGGACTCGCAACGAGTCTGCCGATGCTGCTGTTCGGATGGTCATTCCTTGAAGGAGTAGGCGCCGCACTGATCATGCCGGCGATCGTGGCGCTTGTCGCCGCCAACTTCGGTCCCGCGGAACGGCCCCGCACCTACGGTCTGATCGCTGCGTCCGGGGCAATTGCCGTTGCCGTGGGCCCGTTGCTCGGCGGCGCGGCAACAACGTACGGCTCTTGGCGATGGGTGTTCTTCGGCGAGGTTGCTGTCGTTGCTGTCATCCTTGTGCTTTCCCGTCGGATCGCCGATGCCCCCGTGACCGGCCGAGTTCATCTCGATCTTGTCGGCACGGTGCTGTCGGTGCTCGGACTCGGCATGGCGGTGTTCGGCGTACTGCGCTCGAGCGAATGGGGCTGGGTCTCCCCGAAGCCCGGCGCACCATCACTGCTCAGCCTCTCGCTCACCTTCTGGTTGATGCTCGCCGGCGCACTCATCGTGTGGATGTTCATCATCTGGCAGAACCACCTGATCGCCGTGGGTCGTGAACCACTACTGCGGCCGTCGATGTTCGGCAACTCCCAGCTCACCGGCGGACTCATCATGTTCGGCTTCCAGTTCATGCTGCAGGCCGGTGTGTTCTTCGTGATCCCGCTGTTCCTCTCCGTCGTACTCGAACTCTCAGCGATTCAGACCGGCCTGCGCGTCATGCCGTTGTCCATTGCACTGCTCGCAGCCGCAATTGGAATTCCGAAGCTCTTTCCTTCAGTTGCACCCAGGCGCATCGTGCGCATCGGAGTCGTACTCATGCTGGGCGGAATCGTCGCGCTGATGAGCGGCATCAACCTCGATGCCAATGCTGCAGTCGTCGGATTTCCGCTACTACTGGTGGGTCTCGGCATGGGCGCATTGTCCTCACAGCTCGGAGCGGTCACGGTTTCATCGGTGCCGACGAGTGAGAGCGGCGAGGTGGGTGGTCTGCAGAACACCGCCACCAACCTCGGCGCATCTCTCGGCACCGCACTCGCTGGATCGATCATGATCGCGGCGCTCAGTGCGTCACTGCTCGCCGGGATCCAACAGAACCCAGATGTTCCTGCTCAGGTGAAGCAGACCGCAACGGTGACATTGGCTGCCGGAGCGCCATTCATCTCGGATTCGCAACTGCGTACCTCGATGGAAGAGGCGGGCGCCTCGACCGAAACCACCGACGCCGTGATGTCCGACAATCGCCAAGCTCGTGTTGAGGGACTCGATACAGCGCTCGGTGCGCTTGCCCTCCTGGCAGTCATCGCACTGTTCTTCACCGGGCGGCTCCCCGATACCTCGCCCAGCAAGCGGCAAACCTCTGAAACCTGAGCTCTGAAACCTGGCCCCTGGACCGCCCAATCACTTCCGTTTCAGAACCTTCAAGCTCCCAACGCCGTTTCGAGCTGTTCTGCCGGCAGGCGACTCTCGCCCTCGATGTCAAGATCAGGAAGCAGTCGATCGAGCCACGTCGGCAACCACCAGTTGGCAGCGCCGAGCAGTCGCATTGACGAGGGCACCAACACCATGCGAACGATGGTGGCGTCAACGAACACGGCGGTCGAGAGTCCGAGTCCCATCATCTTGATGGTGGGTTCGCCGCCGAACACGAAACTGATGAACACCGAGATCATGATGAGCGCCGCCGAGGTGATGACTCGAGCGGTGCTGGTTATTCCAACGATCACGGACTCGGTGTTGTCGCCCGTGCGGTTGTACTCCTCCCGGATACGGCTGAGGATGAAGACCTCGTAATCCATCGAGAGCCCGAACAGGATCGCAAACATGAACATCGGGATGAAGCTGACGATCGGCAGCGACTGGTGCACCCCGAATAACGAGGCGCCCCAGCCCCATTCGAACACCGCCACGATGACGCCGTAGGCCGCGCCGATCGACAACAGGTTCATGATCGCCGCCTTGAGCGGCACGAGGATCGAGCGGAATACCAACATCAGCAGGAAGAACGAGAGACCCACAACGCAACCGATGAACAGCGGCAGTCGATCGGCCACCCTGTTGCCGAGGTCGATGAACAACGCCGTCTGCCCGCCAACAGTTGCAACCGCTGCGGTGCCATCGGTAAGCGAAGGCAGTAGTTCGGAGCGCAAACGCGCGACGAGATCGGTGGTGGCAGCGTCCTGGGGGGCGCTTCGCGGTTCGATCTGGATCACCGCAGCCTGACCATCGGGACCAACTACTGCCCGCGATACCTGCGCGACATCCGGGTCAGTTTTCACGCCATCAACGATCCGGGCCACCACCGCATCAGCGGCGAGATTCGAATCACGCAGATCGACAGCAACGATGAGCGGACCATTGAACCCCGGACCAAAACCCTCGGCAAGAAGGTCGTAACTGCGGCGCAGCGTGGAACTTGTGGGGTTCTGGCTGGCGTCGGTCTGCCCGAGGCGGAGATCAAGCAGTGGTGCGGCCAGCAAGAGAATCGTGGCGAGCCCGAGGAGCAAATAGCGAACGGGATGGTTCGACACATGGTGGGCCCAACGTGCCCAACCGTGGTATTCGCCATCATCAGTGCGAGTGCGCGATTCACTCACCCGACGCATACCCGGAATTCCGAAACGATCGATGTTGTGACCGGCGAAGCCCATGAGCGCCGGCAGCAAGGTGAGCGATGCGATGACCATCACAGCAACCACGATCGCTGCTCCTACACCCATCAGCGTGACGATGGGGATACCAGCCACCGCAAGACCACAGATGGCGATCACGACAGTGCCACCGGCGATGACCACTGCCTGACCGGCCGTGGCGATCGCCCGAGCAGATGCATCCTCAACAGTGAGCCCCCGATGGAGGCCGGCCCGGTGACGCGTGATGATGAACAGCGCGTAGTCGATGCCAACACCGAGCCCGATCATCGTGGCCATCGCTTCAGCACTCGAAGGAATGTCCATGAACGCCGACAGCAACTTGATCACAGCGAAGCCGAAGCCAAGTCCGAACAGGGCGGTGCCGATCGGCAATCCCATCGCGATCACCGAACCAAACGCGAACAGCAGGATCACCATGGCAGCAAGGAGCCCGATTGCTTCGGATCCACTCGCGGAAGGGCGTTCGACATGCTGGGGAAGCTCCCCGCCGTACTCCACTTCCAGCCCAGCGTCGCGCGCTGCACTGGTGGCGACCTTGAGGTCTCCATAGGTGTGTGCAGGGAGATCCCGCGCCTCGGTGTCGAATCGCACTGTGGCGAGCGCAATGGTGCCATCGGCAGAACGTTGCAGCGTGGCGCCGGGTGCAGGAGCTACAACATGGTCGACTGCAGCGAGACGATCGAGCGAGTTGCTCAGTGCGGCGGCGGCCGCCTCATCACTCAGCGTGCCGACTGGAGCGTGGAACACCACCTGTGCTGAACCGCCGGCCTGCGCCGGGAACGTGGTCTGCAGCAGATCGATGGTGCGCTGCGACTCGGCGCCGGGAATGGCGATTCGATCAGTGAACGAACCACCGGCGATCCTCCCTATGGCAACGACCGCCACAACGAGGATCAGCCAACTGATGAGCACGCGCCAACGATGCCGGGTACAGGCGCGCCCGACGCGGTAAAGAAGATTCGACATTTCGGGGGGGTCCTTCGCAGCGAGCGGGCGCCCGATCGGCACCTCGGTCAGGTCGTTCGCGAACCCTACCGGTCGGTGAATAGCGCCCCACAGCCGGGGATTCGGAGCTCCCGGACACGCCAGCCGGCGGCAGTACTGTCAGGTCCCATGGATCATCCCGTAGATCATCGCTCCACACATCGCTGGCCCATCCTCCGATCGGCAGCGTTCGCTCTTCTCGCCGCCATCTCGGCGATGGCGGTTGTCGCCACCAGTTGCTCGAGCTCACCGAAGTCCTCGTCGGCCGTCAGCGAGCGCCCCGCCGGCCCCGCTGCCGACCTCTCCCAGGAACTCACCGGGAGCCGGGCACCATTCATCGGCGCCGCAGCAGGCACCGCGATTCCCGCCGGCTACGTCGAGCAGGAGTTCGTGGCCGCTGGTAGCGCAACCTCCTATCGGGCCTCCGGGACCCTTGGCGCCGATGGCCAATGGACCTTCGAACCCGACACCTCTGCTGACTACCGAACAAGAGTCCTCGTTCGACGTCCGACTGACCCCGCTGCGTTCAGCGGCACAGTTCTCGTGGAGTGGCTCAATGTCAGCGGAGGAATCGACGCCAACCCTGACTACTCCAGCACCGAGGAGGAACTGGTGCGCCAGGGCCACGCGTGGGTTGGCGTGTCAGCCCAACTCATCGGCGTACAGGGCGGGCCGGTACTGGTGTCGCTCCCGGGAACTTCCGGACTCACCGGCAAGGGCCTCGTCGCCATCGACCCCGAGCGTTACGGCAGTCTCGTGCATCCCGGTGACGGCTACTCGTTCGACATCTTCACGCAGGTGGCCCGGGCGCTTCGCGAGGGCGGCTCGGCGCTCGGTGGCGAGAAGCCGAAACATCTGATCGCGGCGGGTGAGTCACAGTCGGCCATCGCACTCACCACCTACTACAACGGCGTCCAGCCACTCACCGAAGCGTTCGACGGTTTCTTCGTGCACAGTCGGGCGGCGGTCGGTCTCCCTCTCGTTGCGCCGGGTAAGTACGCCGACCTCGCTGGCTCGATGGCTGCGAGCAAGCCAACCATCCTGCGCACTGACCTGCGCGCACCGGTGATGGAACTTCAAGCCGAGAGCGATGTCACCGGCGTGCTTCGTTCAATCGATGCCCGACAAGACGACAGTGACAGGTTCCGACTCTGGGAAGTGGCCGGCACCTCACACGCCGATACCCATCTTCTCGGTGCACTGAGCACACAGACCGACTGCGGGCTGCCCATCAACGATGGCCCGATGCACCTCGTGGCCAAAGCCGCGCTTCGAGCACTCAACGCCTGGGTCGTCTCCGACACGCCACCAGCCGAGCAACCCCGACTCGCCACCACCTCGACGACTCCGGTCGCCATTGCTCGCGATAGTGACGGCATCGCCATCGGCGGTGTCCGTACCCCTCAGGTGGATGTGCCGATACAGGTTCTCTCCGGCGAGCCAGGCCCCAATCCCTCGTTGCTGTGCATCCTGTTGGGATCGACCCGACCACTTCCCGATCCCACATTCGTCGAGCGCTACGGCACAACCTTCGCCAGTCGCTTTGAAGCGGCACTGAACGCTGCGGTTATGGCCGGAGTGATCCTCCGCGAGGACACCGCCAACGCGACCGCGCAACAGACCAGCAACACCCCTACTTCGGGCTGAGCCATCGATTACCAGGTTCGAGCGTCCACCCGTACGATCGTCTCGAAGGGGGCACGGTGCTCATCACGCTCATGCGCAGCCATCTGCTGCCATACAAGAAGCTTCTGCTCGCAGTCATAGCACTGCAGATCGTCGCCGTCGGGGCGACCATGACGCTGCCGACTCTCAATGCGATGCTGATCGACCAAGGCGTCCTCAAGGGCAACACGCACTACATCATGAAGATCGGTTTCGTGATGCTGGCTTTGACACTGGTGCAGGCAGTGTTCGGCATAAGTGCAACATGGTTTGGTTCACGGGCCGGCATGGGCTTCGGTCGAGACATTCGTGACGATCTCTTTCACACCGTCACCGGCTTCTCCGCCCGCGAGGTCGATGGGTTCGGCGCGCCATCTCTCATCACCCGGATCACGAACGATGTCCTGCAGGTACAGACCCTCGTTGTCATGCTGTGCACCACATTCATCTCAGCACCCATCACCATCGTCATAGGCATCTTTCTGGCGGTGCGCGAAGACGCTCCTCTCTCGCTCATCCTCGTCGCCGCCATCCCTGTCCTTCTCATCAGCATCAGCACGATCATCATTCGCGTCGTCCCCCAGTACCGCAACATGCAGGAGCGCATCGACCGGGTGAACCAGGTACTGCGCGAACAAATCGTGGGCATGCGCGTGATCCGTGCGTTCGTACGCGAGCCCCTTGAAACCGACCGATTCGGCGAGGCCAATGACCGCCTCACGAGGACCGCAACACTTACCAGTCGCTACATGTCGTCAATGTTCCCAACCGTGATGCTCGTGCTCAACGTTTCCAGTGCGGCTGCGGTGTGGATGGCAGCCAATCGAATTGATGCCGGCGAGATGAAAGTCGGATCGCTCATTGCGTTTCTCACGTACCTCGTCCAGATCTTGATGGCAGTGATGATGGCCACCTTCGTTGCTGTCTCGTGGCCTCGCGCCGCGGTGTGTGCTGACCGAGTGCTCGAAGTGCTGCGCACCCAATCCTCCATCGTCACCGCCGACCATCCCGTTACCGCCATCGAGGGACGCGGACACCTCGAGTTCCGCAATGTCAGTTTCTCCTACCCGGGCGCGGAGAAACCGGTGCTTTCGAATATCTCGTTCTCTGCGGTGCCGGGGCAGACCACTGCGATTATTGGATCAACCGGCTCGGGAAAGACCTCACTGGTGAACCTCGTGGCCCGCCTCATCGACTGCTCCGAAGGTTCAGTCCTCCTCGATGGCGTCAACGTTCGTGAGCTCGAACCCGAGGTGCTGTGGCGCAATGCCGCCATCGTTCCCCAGAAGCCCTATCTGTTCTCGGGCACCATCCGTTCGAATCTTCTTTTCGCCGATCCCGACGCCACCGAAGCCGATCTCTGGAAGGCCCTCGAGATCGCACAGGCCGCCGACTTCGTCAACGCCATGCCCGAGGGCCTCGATGCACCCATCGCCCAGGGCGGCACCAATGTGTCGGGGGGCCAACGTCAACGTCTCGCCATAGCCCGGGCGCTGGTGCGACAACCATCCATCTATGTGTTCGATGATTCCTTCTCGGCACTCGATCTCGCCACCGACTCGCGCCTGCGAACTGCGCTCGTCCCCATCACTGCAGATCGCACCATGATCATCGTTGCCCAACGCGTTTCCACCATCCGCCACGCCGATCAGATCCTGGTGTTGGAACACGGTGAGTGCATGGGACTCGGCTCGCATGATGAGCTCATCAAGACCTGCCCGACCTATGCCGAAATTGTGGCTTCGCAGCTCACCGCAGAGGAAGCAGCATGAGCGAGGGCGGAGCACCGCAGCGTTCCCCCGCCGCCGAGGCACGGGCCACGGTCGGTCCGCGCATGGGCATGGCCACAATGCCGGTCGAGCGTTCGAAGGATTTCCGCAACTCCACCTTTCGCCTCATCTCATGGTTGCGCCCCGAACGCGTGCGGATGACCCTCGTGCTCATCTTCGCCGTCTTCAGCGTCCTGATGTCAGTCGTCGGCCCGAAGATCCTCGGCAATGCCACCACAACCATTGTTCGCGGTGTGATGTCGCCGAGCGGCATCGATTACGCATCACTGCACCGCACCCTGCTCATCGTCGCTGCCCTCTACCTCGGATCAGCGACGCTCGCTTACTCCCAGGGGTTCCTGCTTGCTGGCGTGGTACATCGCACCATGCGTCGCATGCGCTCGGCCGTTGAGGACAAAATCAATACGCTGCCGCTCGGCTACATCGATCGCACACCGCGCGGTGACCTACTCAGCCGTGTCACCAATGACATCGACAACATCGCCCAGAGCCTCGCTCAGACCTTGAGCATGCTGTTCATCTCGTTACTCACAGTGGTGGGCGTGTTCATCATGATGCTCACGATCTCGCCCCTGCTCACGCTCGTCGCCGTGGCCACTGTGCCAGTCACGCTTTTCACCATCAGATTCATCGCGTCTCGGTCCAAGAAGCGTTTCATCGCCCAATGGGCACACACTGGTTCGCTCAATGCGCTCGTTGAGGAAACGTTTGCCGGCCATTCATTGGTGAAGGTGTTCGGGCAGCAGCAGGCGACCGAGGACACCTTCCGGGGCCTCAACGAGAAGCTCTTCGATGCCTCGTTCGGCGCCCAGTTCATCTCCGGAATCATCATGCCGGCGATGATGCTGGTCAGCAATCTCAACTATGTAGCCATCGCCGTGATCGGTGGGCTCCGCGTCGCTTCAGGAAACCTCAGCATCGGTGACATCCAGGCCTTCATCCAGTACTCGCGCCAATTCACCCAACCGATCAATCAGCTCGCGTCAATGGCCAACATGCTCCAGTCGGGGGTTGCTTCAGCGGAGCGGGTCTTCGAACTCCTCGACATCGACGAACAACGTCCTGACCCCGTCGATCCAGCAAAGGTGCCAGAGCCCAAAGGCAAAGTCGCATTCGAGCATGTGTCGTTTTCGTACCGCACCGACAAGCCACTCATCACCGATCTCTCACTAGTCGCCGAGCCGGGACACAGCATCGCCATCGTCGGCCCCACCGGCGCCGGCAAGACAACGCTCGTCAACCTGCTCATGCGGTTCTACGAACTTGACGCAGGGGCGATCACCCTCGACGGCGTCGATATCGCCACCATGCGCCGAGACGATCTGCGTTCCAATATGGGCATGGTGCTGCAGGACACATGGCTGTTCGGCGGCACCATCCGCGACAACATCGCCTACGGCAATCTCAATGCCACCGATGAGCAGATCATCGAAGCGGCCAAGGCCACCTACGTGGACCGCTTCGTCCGATCATTGCCCGATGGCTACGACACAGTGCTCGATGACGAAGCCAGCAATCTCAGTGCCGGCGAGAAGCAGTTGCTCACCATCGCCCGTGCCTTCCTCGCCGAGCCAACCATCCTCATCCTCGATGAGGCCACGAGTTCGGTCGATACGCGAACCGAAGTGCTCATCCAGCGGGCTATGGCCGCGTTGCGAAGCAACCGCACCAGTTTCGTGATCGCCCATCGCCTCTCCACAATCCGCGACGCCGACACCATTTTGGTGATGGAACACGGTCACATCGTGGAGCAGGGCAACCATGAGCAACTCCTTGCCACTCGGGGCGCCTACTACACCCTCTACAACGCCCAGTTCGTGGCCGCAGCAGTCGAACTCGACGGCCAGGCCTCCTGAGCCGATCTCTCGGCCGGACCTGCCTAGTAATGGACCCCCACGAGGGCTAACCTAGAAGAGTTAGGTAGAAGTGTTTCAAGGTGCTCCTGTGCCAGTTCCCTCGACCGAGGACTCTTCCGATGTTGGATTTAGAGCGACGCAACAACAGGCGGGCCCCACTCAGCCTTCGTGTGAGGCTCGCCGTCAAACGAGGCATCGACATAGTCCTGTCCATCCTGCTCCTTCTGCTGCTCTCCCCGCTCCTCGCCCTGACAGCACTGATCATCCTCGTGAGCAGCGGAGCGCCGATCCTGTTCCGCCAGACCAGGGTGGGGCGGAACGGCCGCGAATTCGTCATGATCAAGTTCCGGACGATGTCCACCGATGCCGAGCAGCAACTCGATGAGATCAAGGCCGAAAACCAACGCACCGGCCCTCTCTTCAAGGTGAACAACGACCCGCGCGTCACCACCGTCGGTCGGGTGCTGCGTCGGTCCAGCATTGATGAACTTCCCCAGCTCTTCAATGTGCTCGCCGGATCCATGAGCCTCGTCGGGCCACGACCCGCACTTCCCGCCGAGGTCGTTGAATTCTCCGATGAGCTGCGCCGACGCGAGCTGCTCCCGCAGGGGCTTACCGGTCTCTGGCAGCTTGACGGTCGAACCGATCCGGACTTCACCAAGTACGCCGAGCTCGATCTCCGCTATGTCGAACACTGGACCCTCAGACTCGATCTCTGGATCATCATCCGCACGCCATTCGTCATTCTCGGTCATCTGATATGTCGTGATGCCGTCGACGCCGTCGAGCCAACCTCGAACGCCACGTCGAACACCACGTCGACAACTGGTGTCCCCTTCATCCCAGCTGATGCGTTGAGGACAGCTCCACGCATCGAACCCCAAATCGCAGATCTCGTGCGAAGGGACAGCTCACTCGAACTGGCAGAATGATTGGCATGGTCGAGACGCGCACCAACCACCAGTGAAACCAGTCAACTGGGAGATCCCTCTTGATCCAGCGTCAAGCCGGATTCTGGGATCGGGACTCGGGGCGCTCGAAACTGCTCCCGCTCCAATGGACTGGGCAGTCACCGACTCGATCATCATGCGGCATCGACTCCAGGGACTGCTCGTGCATGCCGTGGCATCGCAACACCTCTTCAGCACAGCTGACCAGCGCGCCGATGTTGCTCACCTTGAACTCGAGCTCACGAGGAACCGAGTGTGGCATGACATGCGCCTCGTGGAGATCACAGCGATGCTCAGCGACACCGGGATCGACCAGCGTGTCCTGAAGGGACCGGCGTTCGGTTCGCTCGACTATCCCGACCGCATCATGCGGCCCACCGGAGATATCGACCTCCTAGTTCGCAGCGAGGAACTCCCAGCAGCGGTCGCAACCCTGTGTCGCTTCGGAGGCCGGATCGTTGATCGCGAGCCGGTTGTCGGATACGCGCAGCAGATCGGCAAATCCACGACAGTCACGATGCCCGACCAACTCGAGGTCGACCTTCACCGAACTCTGACACGCGGACCCTTCGGCCTGCGCATCAGACTCGATGATCTCTGGTCCACCTCACGCAGTTTTAGCGTCGGTGGACACGAACTTCACGCGCTCGGCCGCGAAGAATCACTGCTGCACGCATGCTTCCACCTGATGATCCTGAGCGAGCAACGAGCTCTCAGCGTCCGCGATGTTGCCCAATTCCTTGCGCATCCAGAACTCGACATCGAACGGACAATCGAACTGGCAACACGGTGGAAGGCCCGAATCGTGCTCGCCTCAGCGGTGCTTCTAACCACCAAGATGATCCCGGCAGTAGCGCACACACCACTGCTCGAATGGGCACGAGTCATGCGCCCCTCACTGCTTGACCGAACATACCTACGCATCGCCCAACCCGGTAGCCCGATTGGTCCTGCCGAGTGGCCAGCCACCTTCGTCGAACTCCACTCGGCAAAGAAGCGCCGGATGCTGGTCCGTTCAATCCTGCGACCGATCCCCGGCACCAATCCCCCGTTTCGTAGCCGACTGGCGAAAGTGGTTCGTCGTAGCATGGGAACTCCCCGACCATCGAGCAGGATCTCAGCACGAGATACAAGGTCAACGATGAGCCGGCCACCCAGCATGGAGACGATCGAGAAATGATCATGACGAGTGTGGTCATCCCATCGTTCCAAGGAGGCGAGCGCCTGAAGGTACTGCTCGAGTGCCTCTCGAGGCAGGTCACCGATTTCGAATGGGAAGCAATCGTTGTTCTGGATGGAAGCACCGACGACAGCCTCGACGTGATCCGGGATTGGGCTGCCATCATCCCAGTGAGGGCCGTCGACCTCGGCGTGAACCAAGGGCGTCCCACCGCCCTCAACGCGGGATTCTCCGCAGCGAACGGGCGGGTGCTGATCCGCTGCGATGACGACCTCGCTCCCAGACCGCAGTACCTCTCCGACCACACCGCGCATCATCGCGACACCGACGAGGTGGGTGTCATTGGTCTCTATGACAACATCATTCCGCAGACCACCTATACCTCCGCCTACGGAGCACAGGCGCACGCGGCATTCAATCGATCCGTTCTTGCCACTCCGGCCCAGTACCTCTGGCGCTACTGGGCCGGCAACTGCTCGGTGACACGGACGATGTACGACCGGGTCGGCCCCTATGACACCGCGTTCAGGTACTACGGCTGGGAGGACACCGACTGGGGATACCGACTCGCACTCGCCGGCGCGTCCATCTGCGTCGACCCAGGCCTCGAGACTCCCCACCACACGCCTGCCGTGACCACCGAGATCCGGTCTCGGCGAGCCTTTCTCAGCGGTTCAGCGGCCACAAGATTTCTCGAAAAGCATGGCCCTGTCGACGACCCCACCTCGATCGAAGTTGCGCAGTGGACGGTCTGGACCACCGGAGTCCGGATCGCTTCGCTCGCGCCGAACTCGATTCGAGTTGCAGGCGCACGCTTCATCGATCGGGTAGGACACCGCTTTCCGCGAGGGATCACTCGGAAGCTCATCGCCCTTTCCGTGGAGTCCTCCGGCATGGCTGGTCGGCGCTGCGGCCCGAACCCACCGGCTTCTTTCGGCAAAGGCGTCTGACATGAGCAACATCTCTCCAACCGCTGGAGTCTCGGTTGTGATTCCTCACTACGGGGATCCTGCACTCAGTCAGCATCTCATCGACGCACTCCGGATGCAGACCACTGAACGCCCACTTCAGATCATCATCGTCGATGACCATCACCCCACGCCCTATCCCGACCCCAACCTGCCCGGTATCCAGGTCGTTCGGCGAGATGTGAATGGTGGCTTCGGGTCAACAGTCAACACGGGAGCGGCATATGCGCAGCACCCCTTACTACTCATCCTCAACAGCGATCTCACGATCGGCGTCACGTTCATTGAGGAGCTCTGTCGGGCGGCTGAGAAATGGCTTCCAGCGATAGTTAGCCCAACCGTGGTCGACGGCAACGGCAGCAACCAGTACGTCGGCCGAATGTTTCCGACCATCACCAGGTCAGTCATCGCCGGGCTCGTTCCGCTCGCACGTTGGCGTGATGACGCCCGATGGCACCGCGCCGTCGGACACGAGATCCCCGACCCACCTACAGAGGCAACGATCTGCGACTGGTTCATCGGTGCGGTGATCCTCATGCCCACGAAGGCGTTCCATCAGCTCGGTGGCTTCGATGAACGCTTCTACATGAACAGCGAAGAAGTCGACCTCCAACGACGGGCCCGAGAGATCAACCTTCCCTCCGTTGTGCTCGCTGACGTGACTGTTGAACATGTCGGGGGCGGATCCTCCGATGACGCCAGACGCTTTCTCTGGCTCATGCAGGGCGAGTGGCGTTATCGCACGAAGTGGGAAGGCAAGTTCCGGGCTCGGAGTTTCCAGGCTGCGATGTTGGGCGTCACGGTTATCAATCTCGTCTGGAACTCCGTTCGTTCCCTTTTCGGACGCCCAACGCGTCCACTACAAACCTTCCAGCGGGGCGCAAGCGCAATCATTCGGTCTTCTCGAGATTGAAGGACCAGAACCCTCAGGGCTCACTGCTCGAGGCCACAACGCTCCGCCGTCGAACCTGGTCTGCGCTCCAGAGCACCACTGCAGCCATAGCTACACCAACGGCGGTGCCCCCCAGG
The DNA here is from genome assembly GCA_009705225.1 of Actinomycetota bacterium. Classification (GTDB taxonomy): domain Bacteria; phylum Actinomycetota; class Acidimicrobiia; order Acidimicrobiales; family Acidimicrobilacustridaceae; genus Acidimicrobilacustris. The sequence goes on from WLCQ01000015.1 coordinate 14,302, forward strand.
GCATCAGTCGGCCAGTGCATCGCGAACGCCACCGTGGCGTATGACGCCAACAGCGAAAGGCTCATCGCCAGTCCGATGATGAACATTCGCAATCTAGGCGATGTCTTCTCATCCGCAGTTAGCACGAAAGCAACCGAGAACAACACCGTGGCACTCATCGCCGCATGGCCTGATGGGAACGCAAGCGGTTGCCGAACCCTTCCGTAAAGCACTTCCGCTGGCCCCACCCGATCCAAGAGCACTTTGGTGGGCCACACCACGAGAGCGGTGCTGAGCAAGGAAAGAACCGGCACCGCGGCATCAAGCAGGCGGAGTTTCCGACCCCACGAGTCGCTCGGACGATCCGGCACCAGCACTACAGCCCCCCAAAGTGCGCAGATGGTCAACAACGGAACGATCTCACCGAGCGCGACAAAGGATGCAGCAACGTCGGTCACGAGTTTCCCTCGATGGGTGATCACGAAGGTGAGAACATTGCGATCCAAAGGCCCAGCGACACCACTGCCCAAAGCCAGCAGGAGGCACAGAGCAAACAGGGACAATCCAATGATGAATGCTGTAGCAAGAATCGCCTGGCGTTGTTGCTCCGAGACCGACCGACCTCCCCCACGCATGGTGCCGGCGATCGAACTCAACTCCGTCGGAGTTTGCTCCGCGAAGGCAGTTCGGAGTCATAGACCTTCTTGACTCCATCACCCATCGCGGTCTCAACCACGCGAATGTCACGGACCAGACGATTGAGCCCACCGACCTCAACCGAGGCAGATTGGTCCGTCCCCCACATCGCTCGGTCGAGTGTGATGTGGCGTTCGACGAAACATGCGCCAATGGCGACAGCAGCCACCGTGGTGGCCAGGCCAGTCTCGTGGCCCGAATAGCCCACGGGAACCCCGTACTCCTCGGCAAGGGTGTGGATCATCCGGAGGTTGAGTTCCTCGGCCGCGCACGGATAGGTACTCGTGGCATGCGCCAACAGAAGGTTGTCGCGGTCCAGAGCGCCGACAGCAGTACGAATCTCCTCAGCGGTGGACATACCCGTTGACATGATGACGGGGCGCCCAGTGGCCCGCAGCGCGGCGAGCAGACCCATATCGGTGATGGATGCCGAGGCCACCTTGTAGGTCACCGGGGAGTAGGCCTCGAGGAACTCGACCGAGGGTTCGTCCCACGGAGAGGCGAACCAATCGATTCCAAGCTCACGGCACTGCGCGTCGATGGCGTCGTACTCGGCCACACCGAACTCGACCCGATAGCGGTAATCGAGATAGGTCATCGTTCCCCAAGGGGTCTCGCGCAGGATGTCGCGCTGCTCCGGCGGCACGCATAATTCGGGCGTTCGCTTCTGGAACTTCACGGCATCGCACCCCGCGGCCGAAGCGGCGGCGATCATCTGCTGGGCAAGGTCAAGATCGCCGTTGTGGTTGATCCCGATCTCAGCAATGACATAGGCCGGTACACCAGCACCCACCCGTCGGTCGCCGATCATCACGTGGTCGCTCATCTGGGGCCTTCCGGTGGGAATATCTCATTGGTCGAATTGAGGCGGTCAAGGATCGCGTCAGCTAGGAATCTTAGGGCACCATTGCCACCCCGTTCGGGCAGCACAACATCTGCTTCGGCGAGCACGGTGTGATGTGCATCGGCGACAGCAACGGCACACCCAACCAGTCGCATGCAGGGGAGATCATTCACGTCGTTGCCGACATACATAGTGTTGGCAAGGTCGAGGTTACGTTCGGCCAACCAGGCGGTCATTGCCGGAACCTTGTCGTCGACTCCCTGCACGACCTCAAGGCCAAGTTTGTTGCAACGGGCAGTGGTGACCGGGTTCCGTTCCTTGGAGATGACCACCATCGGCATACCGACACCGCGGAGCATTTCAATGCCCATGCCGTCACTGCGGGAGCAGAACACCGCCTCGGTGCCATCCTGGAGGGTCAGAACCCGGTTATCCGTGAAGACCCCATCAAAGTCAAATACGATCGCCGAGACCGTTAGCGGAAGGTCGACCAACCTCCGATGGAGTTCTGTCATCAGAGGTACCTCCCGAAATGAAGTGGCCTGCCCCAGGACAACTGGGAACGGCCCGAATTGACAACACTATCGGCGACGGGGAGGGCAGGATCGCTCATGCGCCAGTCGACGGTAGCCACGAAACTCGCGACTCTGGCAGGAAGCATCCGTCAGCCGTCCCGTCGGGCGCGTTGGATCGCTTCGGACATCCGATTGGCAAATTCCGACTCCGAGAATCGCTCACTCGAACGGCGCACACCATCAGGTGGGAGGGAGTCCAGACGCAGTTCACGGATTGCCACCTCGATATCCACAGGTCCGAGGCCGAGGAGGAACCGCCCGTTGACCCCTTCAATGACCGTGTCGAGATAGCCGCCGAACGGCCTCGCGATCGTCGGCACCCCGAAACTCGCCGCCTCGATCGGCGTGAGGCCGAAATCCTCAAGGCCGACAGCGAACAAGGCTTCGGCCTTCGAGTAGAGCCACTGGAGTTGGCCGTCAGGGACATCGTGAAGGAAAGTCACGTTTGCAGTTGCCAACGCCCTGAGTCGATCACGGTCCGGCCCGGAACCCACGATGACCAGACGTTCCGTCGAAAGATACGCAAACGCCCCCAGGAGTGCCTCGAGGTTCTTGTAGGGCAGCAGCCTCGAGACACACAGGAAGAATCCCGGATCAAGGTTTTCAACAGGGATTTCCGTCCCCGTTTCGCAGATCCCGTGCGGTGGATGGATCACCTCCGAATCGATGCCATATGCATCGCGAACCATCTCGCGGGTCCGCGTGGAATTGACCACGTAGACATCTGCCGACCGAGCTGCTCGACGATCCCATCGAAGCAGTGGGGTGCGCAACAGCGCGAGCGCCGAGCGCACGGCAACTGATGACTCAGCGGTGTAGGCGGCGGACTGGTAAAGCCATCGTGCCGGTGCATGGCAATACACCACCTTCGACCCGGAGGTTCGCACGCCATGGGCCCACCCCGAAGAACTGCACACCGTGACCTCTGCGTTGACGTGCATTGCGGAGAACGCGGGAGCGAGTAGTGGAAGTGCGAGTCGATGTCGGGACCGCAATTGTGGCAACCGATTCAGCGGTGAGCAGTGGATCTGCCGGTCGCCGAACTCGGGATAGGTGCCCGAAGGCTCGTAGAGCGACGTGTGAATCGGCGCATCCGGGAGCATCCTGCTCAACGACAGCACCACCCGTTCCGCACCGCCGCGTTGGGTGAGGTAGTCATGGACGATTGCCGCCTCCATCACTACCGCCCAGCGCAGGTCGGGCGGGTCTGGCGTGGGTCAGCAACGGCTTGGGATTCGGACGCGGAGGTTGATGCAATCCACTCCACCGAAGAACACGCTGACATTCACATAGTCTCCCACAACAATGAGCGAAGTAAGCCGTAGACGCAATCTCACTGAACCGGTCAGCGATCGATCCCGCCTTACCCGCTGCGGCAACATCGAACTCGGCCAACTTCTCGATGACTTCGTACTGCTCGACCCACTGACACGTGGGACATGTTTGCTCGATGCTGAGACTGCGCGGGTCTGGTTCGAATGCGATGGCCGACCAATCGCCGATGTGCTCCGCTCGATATCTCGAGACTCACCAGAGTTGGACCGAAACCTTCTCGACACGATTCGCGCCCTGCGACTGCTGGGAATGATCGAGGATGCCCTTGAGGAAGAACCGCTTTGGTCGGGACCCGGTCCACTCGTCTCGCCACTGCCGCGGGCAATGCTCCCTGACTTCGACGATCATTCCGTTCCGGCCGAAGCCATAGCCCCCGGAGCCACCAAAGCAAAACCTCGACGTCTTCTGACCACAGCGCGTGAAGGCGAAACAGAGATCCTCTACATCGTTGAGCAGACAATCAACGAAGAGCAGGAACTCGGGATCGTTGATGCCCTGAGCACCCTTGCAGTAGTTCTGAACGACTGTTCTGTTGACGTCTTGGTCCAGATCTGCGGGCACTTTCGGGTCCTCATCGGACCACCAGACTGAACGGCCGTTACGACTGAGCGTCGCCCTCTGCGGAACCGTTGGTCGACGTCGGGGTCTGGGGGGCATCCATCGGTGCCACCGGCGTCGGCCTGACGCGTTGCCCCAGTTGCGCTGGCTGACCTGTTTGCGCTGGCTGACCTTCACCGGAGCTGTAATAGCCCGAGCCGTAATAACCCGAGCCGTAATAGCCCGAACCGTAATAACCGGAGCCGTAATAGCCCGCTCCGTAATAGCCGTAATAGCCCTCCATATCAGCGGCCGAGCAGCCATTGAAGATGGTGCCGATCACCGGTGCGCCGAAACGAGCGAGCAGGCCCGAAACACGCTCGGCCGCCACGGTTCGGGTCTGTCCGGAGCGAATCACGAGCATCGTGAGATCGGCCGACGCCAAGAGATCGGTGGCATCGTTCGTTGTGAGCATCGGCGGCGTATCGAGGAACACGATGTCGAAGTCATCCCGCCAAGAATCGATCACGCGCCCAAGTTCCTCGATGACGATTGCCGGACTTGCTGATGTGCGAGGCGCTGGGATGAACCAGAGGTTCTCGACCCGAGTTGGCTGCGGATTCGTGGGGTGTTCAAGGTCTGGGATCGGAGCGAGGTACTTACCGATCGAAGGTTTGCGATAGTCGCAATCAACGATGAGCGTGCGGGTTCCTGCGGCGGCGAACACCGAGGCGACATTGGCTGTGGTGGTGGTCTTGCCCTCGCCCGGGCTCGGAGAGGTCACGAGGATCACTGGAGTGCGGTCGTTTCTTGGTGAATCAGGTGAATCGCTGTTCGCCAGTGCAGCGAGCGACTCGGCTTCGATGGCAAACAGGATCGAGGTTCGCACAGTGCGATAGAGCTCCGCAGTGCGCGAGCGGGGGGCATCGAGCGCAATGACCGAAAGCTCCTGCCTCTCAGCACGGGTGAAGACCGGGACTTCGACGATCACCGGAAGTCCAGTAACGGCCTCGAGACCGTCGCGACGCCGGATTCGGTCGTCCCAGACTTCCAGGACAAAAGCGGTGGCGATACCGAGGATGAGTCCGACGAGGCCACCAATCAGGATGCGAACGGCCCGTGAGCTCCCGGAGACAACGGTCAGATCCGTTTCGGAGAATGTGAGTTTCGGAACGGATTGAGTTGCCGAGATAGACCCTCGGGAGTTCAAGTTGGCGTCGTAGCGAATAGCGAAAGCCCGACCGTTGATCTGAACGGCGATCGCCGGCTGGAACACCGTGAACGCAGCGACCGTCTGATCCGAGACCGCAATTGATTGGAATTGCTCGCGAGCCAAACGGTACTGGTTGATCACTGAATCCAATTCAGCCCTGAGGAGAGTCGCCTGCGATGGATTCCTCGCGATCTGGCTCTCGAGTTCATCCCGCTTCGCCGCAAGTTCGTCGATTCTTGCGATGACCGCATCACTACTCTCCGCTGCCCGGCGCTTCGAGTCAGTGGACCAAGAATCCATGAGGATCTTGGCGCTGGTGTCGGCAAGAGTGACCGCGAATTGCGGATCAGTCGAGATCGCTGTGACGTCGATGGCCGACACATTGCTCTGATCCTGCGCGGCAATGAGTCCCCGCAGCGTTTCAACCGGGAGGTTCATCGCCGTGGCGATCTGTCCCTGCACCTCGGCGGACTGGAGAAGGAATGCCACCTGCGAGAGATTCGCAGTGCCTGAGCCGTCAGCCTCGACGATGGTATTGGTCGCCTTGAAGTAACTGCTCTTGGGCGCCGTACTCGTCGCGATCACCGTGGAAATCAGGCCGCCGACCATTCCAAGCACAAGCCCCGCGGCGATCCATCGCCACCGACGTCGGACGACGGCCGCATAGTGCCGAAGCGCGGTCGAGGAACCGAACAGGTCGGGCTGGTTCGGACTCGAGTTCGCTCTTGAAAAATCTTGGGGGGTTTCAGGGGTGCTCACGCATTACTCCAGAGGAGGGACCACTCGGCGAGCGGGTCGCTCTCTATATTCTAGGTTGGGGACGCCGAAGGATAGGGTCACCCTCGAGGTTCTGTTTGAACAAGACAGATGATCAGGTACGAGGAACCATCATGGCTCGAAAACGGCTTCTGATCATTGCACCCAGCTTCCACGGCTACGGAACCGCTGCCGCTCGAGGGTTCGAAGCTCTTGGTACTGCCTCCGAGGTGTTTCACTACGACGGTTTGACCACGATCCCGGCGAAGGTGCGAAACAAGGTGCAGTTCGAGCTGACCGATCGGTTGCGCCCGGCCACTGCGGGCAGACGGATGGCTGACTGGGCGACAAAACACGCCACGGAGAGAATTCGATCCACCGATGCCACCCATGTGCTGGTGATACGGGGAGATCTGCTGCAGCAAGAGTTCTGGGATGAGATCAGACGTCGCTCACTCCCAACCGTTCTCTGGCTCTACGACGAACTCAGTCATATGTGCTTCGAGCCGGATCTCCTTCAACAGCCTCGTGCGATTGTCTCATACTCCCCTCCCGACGTTGATCTCCTCTCCTCTCGGGGACTACGGGCGAGCCATGTCGCAGATGCGTTCGACACCTTCACCGCTGTCGTGGCCGCCCCGAGCGAGTCCATCGTCTTCGTCGGTGCCCGATACCCATCACGGGAGCGGGTGATGAGCGCCCTCGTTGCGGGGAATGTCCCGGTCCATGCATTCGGGCGCGACTGGTCGCATCATCCGGTCGACAGGTTGCGGACGTGGCAATGGTCGAGACCCGACATTCCTGCGAGCCGCGACGTAAGCCGAAGTCGGGCCTACGGGATCATGGGTGGAGCGCTCGCCGCCCTCAACATCCATGAGGACCAGACCGGATTCACAATGCGAACGTACGAGATCCCTGGCTCCGGCGGACTCCAGCTCGTCGACCGGACCGATATCGGATTGATCTACGAACCCGAGAAGGAAGTTCTCGTGTTCACCAGCACCGATGAACTCATCGATCTCTGCCATCGTGCGCAGCGCGACAAACCATGGCGGAATCGGATTGCGGAGGCGGGACGACGACGAACCTTCGCAGAGCACACCTTCGTACATCGGGCGCAGCAGATCCAACCGCTATGGGACTGATCCACACCACCGATCTGGATGCGTGGCACGCATCTGTCGCCGCGCACAGCAGCCCCTTGCGCAGGCTCCGGAATCAGTTCAGGTCTGCCGCGCCAGAGCCAGCGGTTCTGCTCATGCCGGGAACATCGCTTGGTACAACCGGCGATACAGACCTCCAGCCGGACGAGAGCGTCGGCGTCGATGAAGTTGACATCCTTCTCGTTCTCGATTCTCTGAGCCCGAGTCAGCTCGCAGCGATCCTCGCACCGATGCGGCACCTCGAACGCTCGCGTGTCGCTGTACTCACCACACCCGCTGCGGCCGCCGGACTGCCCACTGCGGCTGGTAGCAAACCGCTGAGCATCGTGCAGGTTTCAGACCTCGACCTCGCACTTCCACATCTGAGATGCGTGCTTGCAGTGGGTGACTACATGCACCTCGGTGCCATTGCCCATGCGACCGCTCTTGGGGCAAACGCAGCATTTCTCGTCGCCCAGCACGGCATCGTGACCCCCCACGCCCCTCCACTGCCAAAGGGAGCAGAACTGCTCGCTTGGTCGGAGGAGGACGGCGAATTCTGGGCAGGCGGACGCAACGACGTCACCTCCCATACGGTCGGAGGCCAACTGCTCCATGAGGCACTTCGATCCGGAGACCAGCAACGGGTGGGTGGTGAAGCCACCAGCCTCACCTACCTCGGCCAATTGCACGGGCACGAGCTTCAGCGCCGATCCATGGCCAGGGCGGCAGGAGCGTTCTGCCGGACCACGGGAGCGCTCTATCGACCCCACCCGTCGGAGACCGACATCGCGTCACGAATGCAACATCGCCTCTGGCGGTTGCGCGGTATTGAATTCGAATCAAGTGGGATGCCGCTGCCAGAACTCAACACCGCTGTCGTGAGCGTGTTCTCCACTGGAGTCCTCGAAGCGGCAGCGGCTGGGATCCCCGCATGGGTGGACTTTCCCGAACCACCACAATGGCTCGAGGAAATCTGGCAGCGTTACGGGATGAAGCGTTTCGGGTCATCCGCTCCCACTGTGGTTCCACCCACCGTGAATGAGCCGGCAAAAGAGATCGCTGAAATCGTTCTCCAGCGGGCCGGGGGGCGGCGATGAATCTCCTCTGCGTGATTCCTGTCCGGGGCGGTTCGAAAGGAGTGCCGGGCAAAAATCTGCGCGACGTGGCTGGCCAACCACTCGTGACCTGGTCGATCGCTCACGCGCTGGAATCTCGGACTCCAATGCGCGTGATCGTTTCAACCGATGATCCATCGATTGCCGAAGTCGCCGCAGAAGCAGGAGCCGAGGTTCCATTTATGCGGCCCACCGAACTGGCGACCGATGAGGCGCCGACCGAGCCCACCGTGCGCCATGCAATCGAATGGGTCCGCAGCGAGGGCTGGGAGCCAGACGCCGTCATCCTCTTGCAGGCCACCTCTCCTGTCCGACTCCCGGAGTCCATCGATCGGGCGATCGCGCAGTTCATCGAGGACGACGCCGATTCACTTGTCGGCGTCGTTCGCTCAAGTCCGTTCCTCTGGTGGCGCGGGGTTCCGCCCACCGCCCACTATCCGGTCGACGCCCGTCCGAGGCGGCAGGACATGGACCCGAACAGCCTCCCGTTTCGCGAGACCGGATCCTTATACGTCACACGGACCCGGATCTACGACACTCTGAACAACCGCCTCGGCGGCAGGATCTCACTGTTCGAAATGGATGATCTTGAAGGGCTCGACATTGATACCGAACTCGACATCACTCTTGCTGACACCCTGCTGCGCACGATGAATCATGGATAAAATCGCCACGGATCGCTACGTAACCGGCTCGGAGCCCATCGCTCTATGGGTCGTGCCAGTGGGTGACTTCGGCGGCGTCGCCCGTCACGTGCTCGACGCCGCGACCACTGGCATCCCCGGTTGGCGGATCGTGGTGTTGGCGCCACCCGGAGCCTTCATCGACGCATGCCACGTCGCCGGGGTACCAACCATCGCAGCAGCGTTCGGGCCAGAACACGGACTCCTCCGCTCCGTCGCCACGCTGCGACGAGCCACTTCACGCCTGCGACCCACTGTGGTCCATACCCACCTCGCCTATGCCGACATCGCTGCTGGCATCGCATTCGCTACCCGGCGCGGACCCAAACTGGTGTCCACCGAACACGGGATCTCCGGAGATCCCTCCCTCTACCAGCGTTCGGGGCTCCATTCCGTGTTGATGACACGGGCGCACAGCCTTCGCCTCAGGTCGTTCGCTGGAGTCATTGCGGTGTCGCATTCCACGAGCGAGCAGATCCGAAAGCGCTGGAGACCTCCGGGACGCCTTCCCATCGAGGTCATACCGAACGGTGTCAACCCGGAACCTCGCGAGAGTTCGGAACTACGCCCGGGCCTGCGTATCGCAACGTTGTCGAGGCTCTCGCACGAGAAGCGACTCAAATCGACACTCGAGGCGTTCGCGGAATTGCATCGACGCGAACCCACCGCGACCCTCACGGTCGCCGGAGAAGGACCCGACCGTGCAGCGCTTGTCGACGTGTGCACTGACCTTGGTATCAACGAGGCGGTAGAGTTTTCAGGCTTCGTGGACTCACGCGAACTGCTCCGAAGAACTGACGTGATCGTGCAACTCTCAGCCTGGGAGAACTGCTCCTACACCCTCCTTGATGCTCTGGCCGCTGGTGTCGGAGTCGTCGCCACCCCCGTTGGGGGCAATCCTGAGATGCTCGGTTCGAGTGGTCTGGTTGCCTCCGATGATCCCCGGATCATTGCCGATGCATTGCTCGCACAGGCTCGGGAACCAATCCTCCGTCCGACGCTTCCGTCCGACTGGCCATCCCGTGCGCAGATGACCGCAGCGATCGCAGGGTTCTACGAGAGAGTGGAACGATGAGACTCAGGGAACGATTGGTCTCATCGAAGGTCAGCCGAAGGGCATTGCCAGGTCTCTGGGCTGCCATGGTGCTCATCGTCGGACTAAGCGCCGCCTACGCAAGTGCCACCAATTCCAGAGCAGCTCTCCTGCTCGTCGTCGTCGTGGCCGGCGGTACGTGCCTCATCACGATTTTCTCCCTCAATGTGAACATCCTTTATGGAACTGCATTCGCCGTTCTTCCCTGGATAGCGCTGAGCACCCCGGGTATCGGTCTTCCGATCGGCGAACTCCTCATGGGGATCGCAGTTGTGGTGGCCGTCACACAGAATCGACGTCGACGAGAGCCGCTGCCCGCGTTCCCGAAGGTTATGGCTTGCGCACTGGTGGCGATGATGACGATTAGTGGAGTGCTCAATCCATGGCTCGGTATCTTTGCAGCGAAGCGGATCGGCCACGTCTGCCTCTACTGCGCAGTGTTCCTTACCATCGGAGTCGGACTCTTCCCGAGGAGAGTTATCCAGAAAGGGATGCTCATCGGGCTCGCAATCGCCAGTTTCTTCGGAATCGTCTATCTCATGGCAGGACTGGCACCCTTTGGATATCCGGGGCGGCTCACCGGATTACTTTTCGGCGATCCGAACCCTGCCGCACTTGCGATTCTGGCCCTTGGCTTCCTTTCGATCGACATCGTTCCGGCCGGGTCGCGTCGCAACTCTGTGATTGCGGCGCTCGCGATCCCGTTTCTCCTCACCCAGTCTCGCGGTGCACTGGTGGGGCTGGCTCTTGCCATTGTGTGGTGGGCCATAGCGCGGAGGTTCCGCCCAGCCGCAGGCCTCGCAATCATCACCGGCACCAGCGCAGCCATCTCGGTGCTTCCGACCACCCTCCAGGACATCGGCATCTTCGGCTCACGTAGCGGGAGCGATGTTCTTCGGGCTTCAATCCTGGCCGAATCGACCAAAGCCGCGGTCCGAGGGTTCTGGACCGGCAATGGTCCAGGCACGGGGTTAGTCAGGGTCTACGGGAGCTACAACTTCTTCTTCCACAACAGCTACCTCGCAGTGATTTCCGAGGGGGGGATCATCTCCGCCGCCATCATCTCGTCACTACTGCTCGTGCATTTCCTCCGACTGATCGCACTTCCCATGCCCGTTCGCAACACATGGATCGAAATGGCGATGATCGTCATCGCAACCGCTGGGTTCCATCTCGGCGAAGTGCTTCTCGATCTACCGGCCGCCGTTGCGATCGGCCTCTGTATCGACTGGATCGCTCGTCCCGAAACCGGTCGGTCACTGGCCCAACCCACATTGGGCCTACGAGAGACACCGCGCAGAGTACTCACGCAATGAGGATCGACTTCCTCAGCAACCATGGACTCATGGGAGGAGGCGAGGTCATGCTTTTCCAACTTGCCTCTGCTGCCCAAGAGATCGGGCATTCGAGCATGATCATCGCTCCAGAAGCTTCCGAAGTGCACGAGCGAGCCGAGTTGCTAGAGCTTCCATGCATCGGACTCCCTGCGAACGGACGACGCTCACTGATACGTAGCTATCGAACCTACGCCCGAACCTCCGAAGCGGACCTTCTCTGGTGCAATGGTCCGGTTCCTTCCATCGCCACAACCAAGGCACGCGCGGCGAGGATCGTTCATCTGCACCAGCATCCCAGCCGACATCAAGCGGCTCTGCTGTGGTGGGCTCGCCGCAACGCTCTGGCGACACTTGTCCCGTCACACAACATGGCCCAGGCGATCGCCGGATCTACTGCGTTCCCCAACTGGACCGATGCGCCCGCAACTGAATTCACGCGCACTTCCGCTGATCCGACAACGCTGCGCATCGGATTCATCGGTCGGATATCCACTGGGAAGGGGCTTGATGTGCTGGCCGACGCTGTGGCGGAACTCCCCGCCAACCTTGGAATCACACTCATGGTGGCCGGTGATGATCGGTTCGTCGCCCCTGAGGAATCTGCCCCCGTACTAAGCGCACTCGAGCGCATCTCGGAAAAGGTTGAACTCGTCGGTTGGGCTGACCGCGACAAGTTCCACGCTCAAATCGATCTGCTCGTCGTGCCCTCGAGCCGGGATGAAGCATTCGGACTCGTCGCCGCCGAGGCAATGGCCCGGCGGACGCCACTGCTGGTTACCGATGCCGGCGCTCTCCCGGAGATCGTCGGACCTGACCACCCATGGATCGTCAGACGTCGCAACCCTGCGGCGATAGCAACTGCTATCTCAGAGATGATCAGTGATTCCGACCGGGTTCACGAATCGGTGGTGCGCGGCGAACAACGCTGGGCCCAACTGTTCTCCCCGTTCGCGGGCTCGCAGCGCCTCGAGAAGTTCCTCTCAGAGCTGTAAAGCAAGCCGAAATGAACGGCTCGTGAACTGGTCGCGCACGAAAGGCACTCAAGTGATCTCGGCCTATAATGAAAATATGTCTTCGTGCTTTCCCCCATCCTGCTGATGAGCGCCAAAACCTCATCGACACAGGATCCTGAAACCCCGATACGTGCGCTTGCTGGTCTGCGTGTCCTGCTCGGCCCGAGTTCGCCGAGTCGGCTCGTGATGATCCTGATGGGATCAATCTCGGTTTCCATCTTGGAGGTCATCGGCCTTCTTGCGATCGTGCCATTGGTGCAGTTGCTCAGTTCAACCGGAGACAGCACGGGTCTACTGGCCAAGATGGAGGACTGGTTCGGCAACCCCAGCCGATCCCGTCTGGCTCTCATTCTTTCGCTGATCGTGATGGGATCATTCATCGCGAAAGCTGTGTTCGTCGTTCTCTTCCGATGGTGGGCCAATGGCTACATCTTCGGGCAGGAGGCCCGCACCACCACTGACCTGCTCGATCGCTACATGCATGCGCCTTACTGGATCCACCTCGAGCGGAATTCGGCGGAATTCCTCCGCACGCTCGGGGACTCAATCTCCCAGGCGTATTCGGTCTACGTGATGGGAGCAGTGAGTTTCCTGACCGAAGCTGTCGTAGCCGCTGTGATCGTCATCGTTCTCATTGCGATTCAACCGATCGCCGCCATTGCCGCCGGGCTTTATTTCCTGATTGCTGGCTTTCTCTACATGCGACTCGTCGCCAAACGATCCACCGAAGCCGGAAGGATCCTGAGCGAACAATCAATGCGCTCGCTGAAGGCCTCCAGTCAGGCACTCGCAGGCGTCAAGGAGGTGAAGATCCGTAATCGACAGTCCTATTTCGTGGCCCAGTACGAGGCAGCGCGATACGAGATGGCCAAGGCCAAGCGGCTTTCCTCGTTCCTCAACGAGTTCCCGAAATACGTGCTCGAGGTCATCTTCATCACCGGAGTCGGCCTGCTCAGCCTCATTGTGGTGACGCGAAGCACCTCTGAGGATGTTCTCGCATTGTTGGCCCTTTTCGTTGCTGCCGGCTTCCGACTTCTCCCGTCTCTGGTCAAAATGCTGGCCTCATATGGGAGCATCCGAACCGGGCGCAGGGGATTCGAACTTGTGGTGAATGACCTTCTGGCGTTTCCTGATGCACGGGTCCCCGAATCCGTCGACTTCAATCCGGAGCCGATGCCGATCACGCGAGAACTCCTTGTCGACGCTGTCTCCTTCTCCTACGCCAGCAGCGCGATTCCGGTGCTCGATCGGGTGACCTTCACCGTCAATCGCGGAGAATCACTTGGAGTAGTCGGTGCTTCCGGGGCGGGCAAAAGTACACTCGTTGACCTCCTTCTCGGTCTGCATCTACCTGATTCCGGGCGAATCGTCGTCGACGGCCATGATGTCTCAGGCAATTTGCCGGGATGGCAGTCCTGTATCGGTCTCGTACCCCAAGACGTCTATCTCCTCGATGACACGCTCGCCGCCAATATCGCATTCGGCGTGGACGTGGATCTCATCGATCACGAACTGCTTCGCACCGTCGTGGTCCAAGCGCAGCTCTCGCAGTTCGTGAGCGACCTACCAGCCGGTCTCGAGTCGATGGTTGGCGAGCGCGGCATGCGCATCTCAGGTGGCCAGCGTCAGCGGATCGGAATCGCTCGATCCCTCTACACCCGCCCCAATCTGCTCATCCTTGATGAAGCCACCTCGGCGCTCGACAACGAAACCGAGCTTCGGATCTCTGAGACGATCGAGTCCTTGCATGGATCGCTCACGATGATCGTTGTCGCCCATCGACTCTCGACCATCCGAAAGTGCGACCGGATCCTCTTCCTCGAGAGCGGCACCGTGCGTGACATCGGAAGTTTCGACGAACTCGTCGAGCGCGATCCGGAGTTTGCGAATCTGGCACGACTCGCCAAGGTGAACCCCTCGGAGACTGTCCCTCCAGTTTCCTAGCCGTTGAGGCTGAATCCGCTCAGCCAGTGAACGACGGAGCCTGGGCCTCGATCGTGATCTCGTTCGTCTCGATCACACCCGGCACAGGAGTTCCATTGATCAGGAGATACGTGCTGCACCGGATCGTCATCTCAGTTGCGTCCGATGCAGCGGCGAACGTCTCGGTGAAGTCAACCGCACTTCCTGAGGGCACGGACTGCGATGCAGGAGAGAACGTCACAGTCAGTGGTTCGGGGCAATCCGAACTGAGCGAGACCGTGACGGAGACCGCCCGCACCGCAGCAAGAACCGCCGGCACGAGTGCCGCTGCCTCAGCAATCGTGGTGTAGGTGCCCCCAGTGGCCGCTGCCATTCGTGATCCCTGCCCGGCAGCACCGCCGGACGTGGGGCAGGTGGGCTGGTAGTCGTGCGCCCCACTGGTTGGGTTCTCATCCATCCCACCATCGATGGAGACAACGATCAACTCAATACCCGCCACCTGCAGCTTCGCAGTCACTGATTCCTCGGTGATGTCGTACTCAAGGCCGGAGATCGCCGCACAGATCGGGTCGTGCCCCGGGGCGTCGCCGAAGATCACGATCGCCTTCGAAGCACCGGCTCTGAAACCAGCAGGATTGGTCGGGTCGGCCAGCCGATCGAGAGCGAACAACTGAGCTTCAGGAGTGTCACACCCACCAGCGGCGCTCCATGCGTCAATGGCCGCGCCGACCGCCGTTGTGTCGGCGGTGATCGCCGACTGATTCTGGAACGTCAGGTTGCATGGACCCTCAGAGGTGAAGTCCTGGTACTGACCAACACCGAACCGCGCGTCGGCCGACTGCGCAGTGATCTGGGAGAACATCGACTCCGAACTGAGATGCACGGCATTGAGATACGAACTCATGCTCCCGGTGGAGTCGGCCAGGAGGTACACGTCGAGCGCCGCAGGCAACACCGGGGTCTGCGCGGTCTTTGCGACATCCACCGAGGACCCAGCAGCCACGGTTCGGACCACGAGATCGGGATTCAGGGAAGGCTCCGGAGCTGACTGCGCACCGGCCCCACCCGTGGAAGCAACAGCCGCGATCAGCGCCACGACCGCCACGATGCCCCGGAACGTCCTCGGTCGATTCTTCACCTGTCGAGCCATTGTCAGTTCTCCTCACAGCGAACGCAGTCGTTCGGTCAGATGTTTCTACGGCAGGGCTCAGCTCCGTCACATCACCCCACGCGTGTATTCGCCTGGCCTGATCGGGCGATTGACGCAGCACCCTCCGACGGGTGATGTCGGTGCAGTAGCCGCTCGCGAGACTCTGGACGTGCGCGATCGTCGCCACATGATCGGCGGATTCGAGGCCCACCAATGACTACGCAGCCAGCACCTCCCGGGCGACCACAGCCTCCGATGCACGCGTTCGCACC
>WLCQ01000150.1 GCA_009705225.1 Actinomycetota bacterium
CGCCGCTTGCTCACCCAGTTGGGCGTTCGTTCCAGTGCCGAATCGAACGTTGTCGGTAAGGATCTGCGTGGCGAGACATGACGTGGAGGCACTGAATGCGCGGGTCGGTGCGCTCTGGTGATCGATGAACACCCGCCCGTCGCGAGACTCCACCCGATCGACGAAATACGCGCTCTGATGCACACCACCGTTCGGAATCGCCGAGTATGCCGATGCCATCTCGAGCGGTGTGACGTCGAAAACTCCCAACGGCGTCGACTTACTCCGAGAATCGAACTGGGATGTCACACCGAGGCGCTGGGCCATGGCGACGACGTTGTCGACCCCGACTGTCTGCCCCAGTCGAACAAATGCTCCGTTGGATGATGCCAGCGTGACCGACGAGAGAGTGCCGCCGGTGCCGGTGACCACATAAGGATCAGGGGTCCCACCCCGGTTCGGCCAGGAACCACCGCCTGCGACGAAATCACCGGGCAACACACCCTGCTCAAGTGCAGTGAGCAGCACAAACGTCTTGAATGTCGAGCCGGTCTGCCGACCGGGTTCATGGGTGGCGATGTCGTACTTGAACGATTCAAATCCGGGGCCGCCAACCAGTGCTCGCACGGCACCGGTCGACGGTTCGACCGCGACCATTGCCGTGGTGATCCCCTTGGCATCGGCTTCAGCGCGCACCGCGTCGGGGAAGGTCGTGTCGTGGGCATTCTGGGCGGCGTCCTGAGCCACTGGGTCAAGCGTGGTCCGGATCTTGAGGCCACCACCGAACACACGCGCATAGCGCTCTTCGTAGGTGGCACCCATTCGGGGATCGGCGAGAAGCTGCTGTTTCACCTGTTCGACGAAATAGCTATCCGGCGGTGGCTGGGAGATGGTCCCGCAGGCAGCGGGACGGGGACCGGACCGATCGGTGCAACGCCCGGTGGGCAGCGGAACTGCGTCGAACTCCTCGGCTTGGGACTGGGAGATCACGTTGTTCGACACCATGCGTCCCAGAGCGATGTTTCGGCGTCCACGCGAAGTCGCAGGGTGCACGATCGGATCGAACTCAACGGGATTCGAGATGATCGACGCCAGCAAGGCGCCCTCCGGCCACGTGAGCGCCTCGACGTTCTTTCCCCAGTAGGTCTCAGCGGCGGCCTGGACCCCATACGCGCCCGAACCGAAATACACGGTGTTGAGATACAGCTCGAGAATCTCATCCTTCGATAGCTGCTGCTCGAGCCGCACCGCGAGCGCTATCTCTTTGGTCTTGCGCGAGAGCACCCGGTCGTCGCTCAATAGCGCCTTCTTCACCAACTGCTGGGTGATCGTCGACCCCCCCTGATCCACACCACCGGTCTGCACGTTCTGCACGAACGCCCGCATCAGGCCCCGGAGGTTGATGCCGCCATGCTGATAGAACTCGGCGTCCTCAACCGAGAGCACGGACTTCACCACGGTGTCGGGGATCCGATCGAGCGGAACGGGATCACGGTTCTCGACACCATGCAGGGTCGCAAGGAGCGAACCGTCGGCAGCGAACACCTGCGAACGCACGGCGTAGTCCTCGAACTGCGAACTGTCGAGCGGGCCGTCGCCCCCCGATCCTGCCGTGGCAACGGCCAGTACCGACGGCACCAGAAGCGCACACGCGACTGCGATCGTGATCCCACCGGCGGCAATCGCCACAAGGAACTGCCCGATCTTCTTCACCGATACCAACAGTACCGGCGCGCTTCCGAGCATCGATGGCGGCTCGGTTGCAACCTGGTCACTCCCGCGGCCAGTCCACCGGACGCTTCTCGACGAAAGCTCGCATGCCCTCCATCATTTCGGGGGTCATCATCGAGCGATGGAACAACTGCACATCAGTCTGGGGAAGGCGAGCGTTGAGATCACGTTTCACCGCCGCCCTCGCGATCGGGCCTGTGAGGCTGATCTGCTCGAGCACCCAGTCGACATGACTCTCGAGTTCCGCATGGGGAACTACCTTGCCGACCAGCCCTGCAGCCTCTGCCTCTACGGCCGAGATCTCGGCGGCGGTGAAGAACAAATACCTCGCCCTGGCGATCCCGACCGCTTCAGCCAGACGGGCCGACATGAACGGATCCGGAATGCCGCGCAGTAATTCGGGGATCCGGAAGCGGGCCTGATCGGAGGCGACGACGACATCGCAATGAAGAGCGAGGTCGATGCCACCGGCCTGACACACCCCATTGATCTTCGCCACCCAGATCTTGCGGCAACGCTCGATGTGCCGGAACGGGAAGTTGTCGGTCGGGTCCCATTCAGTGCGAATGCCCTCTGGATCCTCGCTGTTGCCAGCCATATCGCCGCCGGCCGCGAACCAACGGTCGGTTCCGGTAAGGCAGACAGCGTCGAGCTCTGACTGCCCGTCCGCCCAGATCGCCGCTCGCTTGAGCGCCCGATACATCTCCTGGGTGAAGGAGTTTCGTCGCTCCACCCGGTCGATGCGCAGGTGCAACACCCGATCTCGTACCTCCACATGAATGAAGCTCGTACCGAGCTCCGGTGGCGTGATCGAAGGTGTACTCATGCGATTCCGTAGAGCGAGGCCGCGGTGCGCCACAGCACGTTCTCAATGGTCTTCTCATCGACATCGGCGAGCACCCGGCTGGCGTACTCGCGGGGACGCTGCGCTGCTGTCCGAGGGCCCGGATGCTGGCAGGTGGGATGCGGGTAGTCGGTTTCGAACAGGATGTTGTTGGGGAATCGCTCGATGGCGTTGCGCGCCACCTGCTCCTCGAACCAGAAGCACCCGTAGATCTGGCGTTCGAAGTATTCGCTGGGCAGCAGTTCGTACTCGGGGTGTTCATCGCGAACACCACCGTTTCGCCATTGCCAATCGAAGGTCTCCATCGCCCCGGGAATCCAACCGACGCCCGATTCGACCGACACGAACTTCAGGTCGGGGAACCGATGACAGATGCCCCCGAAGATGAGGTCAGCCACACTGCGCATGTTGTCGAGGAAGATCAACGACGAGACCTTGGCGAAGTTGGTCATCCAACCCATCTCGGCGGTATCGGTGAACTGTGTGCCCATCGATCCACCCCCGACATGGAAATTCACCGGAACGCCAGCCTCCTGCACGCGGGCCCAGATGGGATCCCAGTGCTTGTGGGCAAGCGGGGGCTGGCCGTAGTCGGCGGGCTGATTACAGAAGTTGATGGCGCGATGGCCGTTGCCGAGACAACGCTCGATCTCATCGATGGCGAGATCGAGATCCCAGAACGGAATAGCCGTTATTGCCAGGAGGCGCTCAGGAGCGATGCTGCACCAGTCGGTGAGGAAGTCGTTGTAGGCCCGAACGCACTGTGCCACGAGTTCACGATCGCCCAGCCGCAGGAAGTACCCGTTACCGAATCCACCCACATTCGGATACAGAACTTGAGCGTCAATTCCCTCGGCGTCCATGAACGCGAGGCGGGCCGCTGGATCGAACATCGCCGGCGCGATCTCATCGAATGTGCGCGGCGTGGACTGCGGCATGATGCCGTCCCATCCAGCCATCGAGTAGTAGCCGGGAGCTCCGAGTCGCTCACCGTCGGCCATCCAGACATCAGCACCATCGATGCGTTCGATATGCGGAACGATGTTGTGCTTGCTCGCCGGGAACGAGCGGGTCCAGGTGTCGGGCGGCTCGGTGAGATGGGTATCGACGTCGATGACACGGTGCTGATCGAATAGATCGGTCATGGTTCAGACTCCTTGTGGGCGGGTGCCGATGATTCCGGCGGATTCAAGTACTGCGAGTTCCTCGTCACTGTGACCGAGAAGGTCGCCGAGGATTTCCCGGTTGTGCTGGCCGATAGTGGGCGCAGGTTCGCGTAACCAACGACTGACACCGGAATACCGGAAGGGCATCGTGGGTGTGGGGTGAGCGCCAACCACCGGGTGATCGATGGTCTCGAAGAAGTTCCGGAAGATCATCTGCTCGTGGAAGGAGGCCCGACGATGGTCGGCCGACAACGCCGCCGGCACGCCAGCACTTCTCAGGCGGCTCACGAGCTCTTCGGCATCGTGCGTTGCCACGTAGTCGCCGATCGCCGCGTCGAGGCGGTCCTGATGCTGCCGTCGGCCATCAACCGTGGCCAACGCCGGATCAGACTTCTCGTCGTCGAGACCCATGACCTCACACAGCGAGCGCCAGTGATCGTCGGTCTCACACGCGATGGCGACCCACTGTTCGGTGATCGGACCGGCATAGAGGTTCTGGGGAGCGGCGGTAGGGCCACGATTACCCATCCGTTCAACCATGACGCCGTTGGCGCTCCACTCCAACACTGGCTCGGCAGCGATGGCGAGTGCGGCGTCGAACATCGGCGCTTCGATGAAGCTTCCGACACCGCTGTGGTCACGCCGTTCCAGCGCCACCAGCGTGGCGAACACCGCGTGGAGACCGCCGTTCGGATCGCACGGACCCCGCTGAATGCGCGGTTGATCATCGATATGACCGGTCATCCACGCAAGCCCGGTGATCTGCTCCATGGTCTGGGCGAATCCGGGACGATCGCGCCAAGGGCCGGACAACCCGAAAGCCGGCATACGGACCATGATCGCTTGCGGATTCGCGGCATGGATGACATCCCATGTGAGATTGAAATTCTCGAGCACTCGGGGCGTGAAGTTCTCGATGACGATGTCGGCCCGCTCGATGAGTTCGAGCACCATGGCTCGACCCTCGGGTCGATCGAGATCGAGCGTGATCCCGCGTTTGTTGGTGTTGGCCGAGAGGAAGAACGCGCTGTATTCCCACCACTGGTCGCGACCGTAGAAGAGACCTCCGGCGGTGCGCATCGCGTCCATACGCCGGGTCGACTCGACATGGATGACATCGGCACCAAGTGCGGCGAACGTTGCTGCTGCAGAGGGACCGGCCCACCATGCCGTGAGATCGACGACGGTGAGACCAGCAAGAGGAAGCTGTGGACCTCCTGCGGGTATTGGGCGCGTGCGTCGAACAGGATGCGGTAGATCCGAATCGGCACCAAGCGCGGGTGCCGGTAACGGCCGCGGGGTCGGTTCGCCGTCGAGCGTGAAGGGTCGATGCGGCATCACGAACTCGCCGAGGGGGTCGGCGATGAACACCCCACGTTCGCGAGCATGTTCGAGTTCGATGACTGATCTTCCGTCGGAAACAGGCGCAACCGGTATGCGCAGCGCCGCCGCTCGCTCCACGATCTCAGCGGTGGTGTGTTTCGTGGTCCATTCACGCACAAGTGCGTTCCACTCAGCAGAACGAGCGAGCCGTGCACCCAAGAGGGCGAACTCCGCGGACTCGAGGAGGTCGGGCCGCTCGATCAGGATGCAGAAGTTCTCCCACTGCTCGCGGGTGTTGGTGTTGAAACCCACCCAACCATCAAGCGAAGGTTCGATCGAAGGGATCTCGACGGACCGACTGGGAACAGTGGGATCAGCCTCGGGCCGACCATGCAGGGAGTTGAAGAGATCAGCGAAGGTGGTGGCAGTGAGATTGGCTACCTCGAGCAGCGACACGTCGACGAACTCGCCATGACCGGAGGCGCGGGCGCCACGCACTGCCGCCATGGCCCCAACAGCTGCGTAGGCGCCGCCAACCCACTCCACGCTGCGACCACCCATCTGCACGGGCGGGAACTCCACCGTTCCTCGGATCGCAAGTGCTCCGCTCTCGGCCTGAATGGTGAACTCGGTGGCCGGTCGATCGGCGCATGGACCGGTGGCCCCATAGGGCGTGATCGAAACAATCACCGTTCCCGGGGACTGCTCGACGGCCACGCCTGATGTGATCACGAGGTCAGCATCGGCACACATCGTTGCGAGTCTGTCGCTATCGCTGACTGCGTCGAGAACCACTGAGCGCTGGCCATGACGCAGATAACGGAACATCGGACTGTCCCCACTCTGCGCAGAATCCGTTGTTGACGCTCCATCACCGGTTGGCCAACGCCATCCACGCATGAGGTCTCCACGTCCGGATTCCACACGGGTGACTATTGCCCCCGCGTCGGCGAACAACTTGGCGCAGTACGCGCCGGGAATTCCGACCGACAGGTCGATGACAACCAGATCATGCAGATCCCCGAAACCTTCGATGCTCACCTTGCTCCCCCCTACTCCCCCGACCGTAGCGCCCAGCGGGTACGGTCCGAGACGTGCTCCGACGCCGACGAGACAGACCGGTACCAACGAAGGGTCCCACC
>WLCQ01000151.1 GCA_009705225.1 Actinomycetota bacterium
CACAGGAACTCGGCGGTCTCGACAGCGGCGTCGAGCCAACGTTGATCGCCGGTGGCGGCCGCCGCTTCGGCCAGTGTGGCCAGCATGAGGCCGTTCCATTCCAGAAGCACCTTGCTGTCGAGGCCGGGGCGCACCCGTTGTTCACGTGCCTCGAACAGCGCAGAACGTGCTCGTTCCACGGCGTCGGGTCGTTGGAGATCACCGCGGACCACGCGTTCGAGGATGTTCGTCCCCTCCCAGTTTCCGGCTTCGGTGACCCCGTACCAATCGATCGCCGCCTCGGCGTCGGGGCCGGCGATGATCCGGACCCCATCGATCGACCAGACGTAGAACTTGCCCTCGACGCCTTCGGAGTCGGCGTCTTCGGCCGAGAAGAATCCACCGAGGGGATGACGTAGATCGCGCAGCACGTACTCGATGGTTTCGTCGAGAGTCTGACGATGGCGGGCATCACCGGTGAGTTGCCATGCATGGAGATAGACGCGGGCAAGCAATGCCTGGTCGTAGAGCATCTTTTCGAAGTGGGGGATGAGCCAACGTTGATCGGTCGCGTATCGTGCGAATCCTCCACCGAGATGGTCGTAGATGCCGCCGGCGGCCATTGCATCAAGGCTGAGGACAGCAGCATCGATAGTTGCGGAGTCGCCGGTGCGTTGGGCATGGCGCAGAAGAGTGTCGATCGACATGGTCTGCGGGAACTTCGGAGCACGTCCGAATCCACCGTCGGTGGTGTCGAGTTGGCTGAGTAATGACGCGATAGCGGAGTTGATCATCGACTGCGATGGGGAGTCCTGGCCGCGGGGGATCTGATCCTGCGACGCGATGTGTTCGATGATCTCGTCGGCCTGGCTGATGAGATCCTCACGGCGGGTCCGCCAGAGATCGTCGATCGTGGTGCACAGCGTTGTGAAGCTGATGTGGTTTCCCTGGGAGACCTTCGGGAAATATGTGCCGGCGTAGAACGGACGACCATCGGGAAGGGCGAACACGGTCATTGGCCAACCGCCCCTGCCCACCATGGCCTGCACCGCAGCCATGTAGACCGCATCGACATCCGGGCGCTCTTCGCGATCCACCTTGATATTCACGAATAACTGGTTCATGAGCGCGCCGGTCTCGGGATCCTCGAAGGACTCATGGGCCATCACGTGACACCAGTGACAGGCCGAGTATCCGACGGAGATGAGCACGGGTACGTTCCGACGTTGGGCTTCAGCGAAGGCCTCAGGGCTCCAACTCCACCATTCGACCGGGTTGTCGCGATGCTGGGCGAGATATGGGGAGAGATGAGCGAGGTCCTCGTCACGGATGAGCATGCGCCCAGTCTCGCCGCTCGATGTACAGCGGAGATGCATCATGGGCCCGGACTCGCGCGCGGAGTCCTACGATGCGGCCATGACTGTTCCCTCACTTCCGCTCAACGACGGCCGTTCCATCCCGCAACTCGGTTTCGGTGTTTTCCAGATCCCGGCCGAGGACACCGCTCGGGTGGTCGGCGAAGCCTTCGAAGCTGGTTACCGCCATATCGACACCGCATGGGGCTACATGAACGAGCAGGGCGTGGGTGAGGCAATCGCCGCGTCGGGTCTATCTCGTGACGACATTTTCGTCACCACGAAGGTCTGGAACTCATTTCAGGGGCGCGAGAAGACTCTCGACTCCTTCGATGCATCCATGAATGCGCTCGGGCTCGAGGAACTTGATCTGCTGCTCATCCATTGGCCGGCCCCGGGCAATGGTCGTTTCGTGGAGACATGGGAGACCTTTGTTGAACTGCAGGCCGGGGGTCGCTTGCGCTCGATCGGGGTGTCGAACTTCCAGCCCGACCACATCCATCAGATCATTGAGGCCACCGGTGTGATTCCGGTACTCAACCAGGTCGAACTGCACCCCTACTTCCAGCAACGCACCCTGCGCGATTTCCATGATCTTCACGGCATCGTCACCGAGGCGTGGAGTCCCATTGCTCGCGGCCGGGTGGCTGCGGACCCAACCATCGTGGCCATCGCTGAGGCTCATGGACGCACGCCGGCGCAGATCACGCTGCGATGGGAACTACAGCACGGCATCGTGGTCATCCCCAAGACCGTCACCCCCGAACGCATCGTGTCGAACCTCGCCGTGTTCGATTTCGAACTCGACGACGCGCAGATGACTTCGATCGACGCACTCGATAACCCGCTCGAGGGTCGAATGGGACCGAACCCCGACGAGTTCGATCTGGCCTGAATTCGCTCAGCGGCCCTTGTAGTCGGGCCTGCGTTTCTCGGCGAACGCCCGCATACCCTCCTTGGCGTCCTCACTACGCATGACCGGAACCACGTGGCTGATCTCGATGGGTTGTGCTTCGGCCTCGGGTAGCCATCCGGTTTCGATCACTGACGCCTTCGACGCCGCCACCGACAGCGGCCCGTTGTCACAGATGATCGACGCGATCTCGCGTGCTTTCGCCATTCCCTCGCCCTTGGGCACGAGATGGGTGACCAAACCCCAACGCAATGCTTCTTCGGCATCGAGGATGCGCCCGGTGAGCAGCATGTCCATCGCGACCGCATAAGGGATCTGCCGCTTGAGGCGCATGGTGGAACCGGCACCGGCGATGAGTCCGCGTTTGGCCTCGGGAACTCCGAAGGTGGCGTGCTCCTCGGCGATGCGGATGTCGGTGGACTGCAGCATCTCGCAACCGCCCCCCATGCACTGACCGTTCACAACGGCGATGATCGGTTTGCGGCACCAGTGGGTGAGCAGCAGGCCTTTGCCAGTAATGGTGGGGTCGGTTGCGAGGCGTTCCTGAATCCGCAGTGTCTCCTCGGTGGGCTCGCCGGACATCCATCCGTCGGCGAGATCGCCTCCGGCGCAATAGGCAACATCGCCAGCGCCGGTGAGAATGACCGCCCGGATGGATTCATCGCTGTCGGCAAGATCCCAGGCGTCGGCGAAACGCACGAGCATGTCGGGCACGAGGGCATTGCGGCGCGCGGGGCGGTTCATGGTGAGGGTGAGGACGGGGCCGTCCTGCTCCACAAGGAGTGTTGGCTGATCAGACATGACGGCGAGCGTAGTCAGTGCTCTCAGAGTGAGCGGCGTTCCACCTTGCCCAGAGCGGTTCGCGGGAGTTCCTTGCGAAGTTCGAGTGCTCGCGGCGCACAGAACGCAGGAAGCGACTGACGAATCGCGTCGCGGAGTTCATCGAGCGACGGGGGAGCCGCTGGGTCGGATGGAACCACCACAGCGGTGACGAGTTGACCCCATTCATCATCGGGTCGACCGATAACTGCCACCTCGGCGATGGACGCAAGCAGCTCAAGTGCCGCCTCGACCGGAGCCGGCCACACGTTCTCTCCGCCGGTGATGATGAGATCACCCCGACGACCCTGCACGGTGAGCAGCCCATCGCCATCGATCGACCCTGCATCGTTGGTAGCCAGCCAGCCATCAGCGGTGCGTGGATCGGTGCCATCGCGATAGCAGCGCAGCAGCATCTCGCCCCTGACCTGGATCTCATCATCGACGATGCGCAACTGGACCCCGGGCAGCGCGTAACCGTCGAAGACAACCGCACTACCGGTCTCGGTCATGCCGTAACTCATGACGCAGTTCTCGGGGACATATGCAGGCGCCGCAGAGCCTCCGACGATGATGCGCCGGAATGCGGCGGCATCGATGCGGGCGAGTGCGGTCGGAACGAGCGCGGTGAGGGTTGCCCCGTCTGCCGCGGCACGCATCACTGCATCGGCGTCGAAGCGTTCATGCACCTCCAGCGGCATGTCGAAGGTGAGCGCACGGCTCACAACGGCAAGACCAGCGATGTGGGAGAGCGGGAGGCAACACAGCCAGCGATCATGCGACGGGTCGACGCCGAGGGCGGTGCTGGTCGATCGGGCAGAGGCCTGGATCGAGGAATGGGTGTGCACCACTCCCTTCGGCACGCCGGTGCTGCCGCTCGTGGGTACCACCAAAGCATCGCCGGGCTCGGTGGCCCGTGATTCGAGCAGTGCACTCGACGATCCATCGATGGCGATGATCCGACGAGGGCGCATCGCTTCGAGGAGCGCGGTGATGCCAGCAGCCGGAAGTCGGGAATCAACCGGAAGTACCGCATCGCCGGCGTCCCACGCTCGACGCATCGAGTCGACGAAGGCCTGTCCGGTCTGAGCGATGGCGACGAGGTCCGGCATCTCGATGAGGTTAGGTCCGAATCCACGGGGCCGGTCCCATGGCGCCTAGCGTCTCGCAGATGAACGCATGGATCGCCGGCGCCCGCCCCCGTACCCTCCCGGCCGCGGTCGTACCGGTTCTGGTCGGTACTGCCGCCGCGGCCGGGATGAACGGCGATATCGGTTCGCTCAAGGGTTTGGTCATCTGGCGTTTCGTGGCTGCGCTGGTGGTGTCGCTCGCCCTTCAGGTGGGAGTGAACTACGCCAACGACTACTCCGACGGGGTGCGTGGCACCGACGACGAGCGCGTTGGTCCGATGCGCCTCACCGGCTCGGGCACAAAGACTCCCGCAGCAGTCAAACGGGCGGCCATGATCTCCTTCGGCGTTGCCGCTGTCTGCGGGCTGGGTCTGGCGATTGCGACCAGTTGGTGGTTGATCGCTGTCGGTGTGGCAGCAATTGCCGCCGCCTGGTTCTACACGGGCGGTCCGCGGCCCTACGGCTATGCCGGTCTCGGCGAGCTGTTCGTGTTCGTGTTCTTCGGAGTCGTGGCAACGACCGGCTCGGCGTTCGTGCAGATCGAGCGAATCACTCCGCTCACATTGCTGATCTCGATTCCGGTAGGACTGCTGGCAACGGCGCTGCTCGTGGTGAACAACCTTCGTGACATCCCCGGCGACACAGTGGCGGGCAAGCGCACCTTGGCGGTTCGCATGGGTGACTCGCGTACCCGTGTGCTCTACATCGTCATGATGGTCGCACCCTTCGTCGCGGTTCCGTTCCTGTGCGGAATCTCGCAGCGCCCGGCCGGGTCGCTCAGCCTCTTCGCCATCCTTCTCGTGCGGCGACCAGTGCAGCGGGTGATCGAAGGAGCCCGGGGCCCTGCGCTCATCGCTGTGCTGGGGGATACCGGTCGGGTGCAGTTGGTCTTTGGGGTGATCCTCAGCGCAGGAGTGTTCATGGGGGGCTGACCGCGCCAGTCCCGATCAGGAGCGTTCGAACCATCTCCGGATGATCGACGCCGTTCCGGTGGGATTCTCGAGGTGAGCACTATGGCCACTGCTGGGAATCGAGGCGAATGTGGAATTGGCGCCGATCGAGGTGCACAGACGAGTGCCGAGGTCGGTGAACTTCGTGTCGGAGGCCCCGGCGAGCACTAGCACTGGCATCTCGAGTTGGTGGAGTTCCGACCACAGCGGTCGCTGGGTACCGGTGCCACAGGTTCGCAGGCTTCGGGCCAGACCCTCGGCACAGTTCGTGCAGCGCTCCGCGCGGTGAGCACTCTGCTCATCGAGAGCAGCGAAGAGTGGTTGGCGCAGCCATTCGTCCACGAACTCGTCAACGCCGATCGCTTCGATCCGATCGGCGAGAAGCTCGTCGGCTGCTCGTCGGTCGGCGCGCTCTTGCGCGTCCTCAAGGCCAGCAGTGGCTCCGATCAGGATCAAGCGCTCAACGAGATCAGGTCGCGCCAGCGCGAGGTGGAGCGCAGTACGTCCGCCCATGGAATAGCCGAGGTAGGTGCCACGCCCGCCGGCTTCGCCGCTGAATCGTGCGCTCTCATCGAGATCGGCGGGCACATCGCGTGAGCCGCCGTGGCCGGGGGCGTCGATGAGTACGAGTTCGTGATCAGTAGAGAGATCCACGACGATGGGCCCCCAGCAGTCGCTGGTCTGGGTGAATCCGTGGAGCATCACGATTCGAGGGCCTTCGCCTCGTCGCTGCGCGGCGAGGCTTATGGCAGCGGTCGGGGCAGCTGTCCGAGAGTCTTCTCGCTTGGTGGCGTCGGGTGCGGGATCCTGCACGTCAGGCAGCGTAGGGCGTTGCTCGGCGGCGGCCCCTACGCTTCACCCCGTGGCTCCCGACACCGGTTCGATCAACCGCACGTTCTGC
>WLCQ01000152.1 GCA_009705225.1 Actinomycetota bacterium
CGGCCCACGTTGAGCGTGCCAAGCAGTTGGGTGGAGATCACCGTGGCAATGTGTTCATCTGGGAACGTGGCGAAGGGCTGCATCCGCACCTGACCAGCATTGTTGACGCAGATATCCACCTTGCCGAAGGCGTCGAGCGCGGTAGCCACGATGGCCTCGCCGCCCTCGGTGGTGGCCACGGTGTTGTGATCGGCAACAGCCTCGCCGCCCGCCGCCCGAATCTCGGCCACGACCTCATCGGCGGGATTGGTCGGGGGCGCATCACCGGTGTCGTCGGTGTCGCTGATTGCCACCCCGAAGTCGTTCACGACCACTCGGGCACCCCTCGAGGCCAAGAGCAGGGCGTACTCCCGCCCGAGGCCGCGACCTGCTCCCGTGATGACTGCCACCCTGCCGTCGAATCGAAGTTCGTCCATCCGAAGTTTCTACCTGAGTTCGACGGGACTATTCCGGGTTCGATCCCCCGATACGATGTCGGGTGTGCTCAGAGCCGCGCTGGTAACCCCATGGGATGTCAACGCGCCCAGAGCCTTCAGCGGGATGATCCACCGCGCGTACGTGACGCTTTCGGAACTCATGGACGTCACCGTTCTGCGTACCGACGATCTCAAGACCTCATTCCCAGACCGAATCGGTGGCAGATTCGGAAGCCGCAATGGATGGCCCGATCCGCTCTGGGCACCAGCTCTCACCTCGCTGAGCCACGGTCGAACCCTGACGAAGCGCCTCGCGAGCGTGGATGTCGACGTTGTCGTGGAACTCTTCGGGAGCGGCTTAGTCACGTTCCTCGACAGCCCAGTACCCCTCCTGTGCGTGTCCGATGCCACCTTTCGCACAACCTGGGAACTCAGAGGAACTCCAGTGCGACGCAGGGATTTCTTTCGTCGAGAGACAGAGTTTCTCGAACGCCGGTCCCGAATCCAAAGCGCTCGCTGCCTCGTGACATCAGAATGGGCCGCGCAATCACTCATCAACGACTACGGGATCCCATCGGAGAAGTGCATCGTGAGTCCGTTCGGACCCGGGATCGTTCCACCCACCGTGCAGTCTGGTCGCAGCGCCCCCGGATCCCGCCCACGCATCCTTGCGGTCATCCGTGACTGGGAACGTAAACAGGGGCGCGTGGTTCTTGAGGCATTCAGGATCCTGCGCGAACGGGGACTCGATGTCGAGTTGACGATTGTCGGTCAGTCCGAACCCCGCGAGTCACAGGAAGGGTCGATCACCTGGATCGGAGCACTCGAGACGGACCAGGTGGCCGAGATCTATCAGCAGCACGATGTCGTCGTGGACCTGGCAAAGAGAAACTGTGCGTCGGTCGTTCTGAGCGACGCCACTGCCTGGGCGATCCCGGTTGTTGCGACCGATGTCGGTGCAGCGAGGGAAATGGTCGACCACGGGCAAACAGGTCTACTTGTGGCATTGGACGACAACACCGCAGAATCCGCCGCTCGAAGCATCGAGGCCATTCTCGAACCCGAGTCCTACGAGCGCATGAGTAAGGCGTGTTCGGATCGGGCCCGCACGACAGGGCGCTGGGATCTTTGGGGACAATCTGTCCTGGCCGCTGCCGAAGACGCAATCCGCGAACGCTCAGCGCAGAGACCCTGAAGCACGAGTTACTGACTCGGACTCCTCGTTCCCACTCGGGTCAAGCGCTGGGTCAGCAGCCGGCCGACCCGAGGTTTTTCCATCCGGGGTTGCCCACTTCGGAACCGGCCTTCGGATCATCTAGAGTGGTCACTCCACACCGGTTCGCCGGTGCACGGGGTTGTAGCTCAGTTGGCTAGAGCACCTGCTTTGCAAGCAGGGGGTCGTGGGTTCGATTCCCATCAACTCCACTCAACATTCATGTCACCGGCACTCGCCCGGGCGACATCGCCCCACGCGACATCTACAGATGCGCTTTGAACTTCCGACCGCCCCATTCGGCTGTCAGTTCGCCACTGCTCGATACCGAGACTCCAACGCTGACCAGGGTCGACCATCCACCCCAGTGGGCTCTGGTGATCGTCGTTGTGCACTTCCAACTGCTGGGTCGCCAGTTGCCGCTGCAGTGCGTTGAGATACCCGCACCGGTCGACACCGACTGCTGAACGACTGCCTTGAATCCAGCGTAGAAAGTGACGCCGGTCTTCGCCGAGATTGTGATCGATGCGCTACCGACGAACGAAACCTGCCAGCGCAACAGCCCGTTGGTGGCGGGATCGTGACATGCGATGCAGCCGTAAATGGCACCGGAGCTCTTATTGGTCGAGCCCGAGGCCGACACCGAGAAATTTCGGATATCGGGAGGGATCCATCCCGTATCGAACGATGATCCACCGATCGACATCTTCGCATTGAACTTGATGTTCGGGGCCTTGTAGGTGACACACGGGCTATCGCAGGTCTGGACCAGCAACTGTGCAGTACCAGTGAAACCTGGGATCTTCAGCGACACGTCCACAATGACGTTGATACCGATAACCGGCTTCCCGCCATCGGTAAGGAGCACCAGTTCCGCCTCCAGCGTGCCAGTGATCACGCCGCCAAGATTCAACTGGCCCGACACACGCACTGAAGACGTGACATTCGTTTTCGCCTGATTCACCTTTCCAGTGCTCGCCGAGATAGCCAGCACAGAGGAGAACGCTGTCGTCACGCTGACTGTGCCGAAGTTAATGCCGCCGATCGTCATATTTGGGTCGAACGTGGTGGACGCTGCGAACTTGGTGACGACATCCCCGCCGTAGGTAAGCATCGACGCTTCATAGGTGGACGTCGAGGTGAGGTAGCTACCCCAGAGGCTGAGGGAGTTGCTCGCCGACATTGAGTACTCCACACCCGCTGATGTCTGGGCTATGTAGGTCGTCAATGACGAATCCATCGAGAACCCGCCGATCTTGATCTTGCCGGTGCCAGTGAGAGTCACACCCGAACTGTTGATGGAGCCGCTCACCGCGATTCCGTTGCCAGACGGATCGACCGTGATCACTGCAGTGAGCGCCATCGAGAACGTCGGACTTCCGACGGTACTCATCTCGAAACTGAACGCGAAGTCCTTGATGCCGACTCCACTGATGGTGGCGTTCTTCACCGCAGCGTTCACCATCAGCGAGATCTGTGTCGAGCCCATCTTGTAGCTCGAAGCCATCCCGACCTCAACGCTGACACCGAAGATGCGGCCCGATCCGGAGAAACTGAAAGCTTGGAGACCCTTGGGGTCAGTGGTCAACGAAACAGCGATTTTGCTCTCACCTATGTGCAGCGGTCCGATGTTGAATGCACCGATCGTCGCCGAGCCCTCGATGGAGATGTACGGCACGAGCGAAATCGTGAGACTCACGTCGACTCGCGTGCCCATGACTGCACCGTTGAACGCCATGGAGAGCCCAGGCGCCATTGTGAAAGCACTCGTGCCGGTGCCGATGGTGCAACCCATGGGGGCAAGACCAATCTCCACATTCGTCGCGGTCAGCGCACCATCTGCGATGTCAACGACATTGGACTTGCCGTCCACCGAGCTCAAGCTGAACTGGAAACACGGGGTCAAGGCGGAGAGGTTCGCGCCAACCGTGACGACAGCGTCTCCGGATCCACCGATCGCCTTCATGAGGTTCGCCGGAAGCGACGCTGAGGCCGCGATGCCGATGCTCGGCAATCCGCCCTCAAAACCAATCTGGAGCGCCATTGAATTGATGTTGAATCCAGAATTCCCGAATGCGTTCCTCCACACCGGGTTGTCTGCTGACGCAACACCACCGTCGGTGGGAAGCGCAGTGATACTTACCAGGAGTCCCTCGGGGAACACCGAGACAGCCAGAACAGCCCGAATTGTTGTCCCTTGGATAGTGATCTGGCCGGTCTCTGCAACCGTGATGGCGCCGGCTTTGGTACCCGAACCCGAAATCGAGATCGAGGTCTTGATGAATTTGAGCTGAACGGCGCCGATATTGACGACCCAACCGGTATCGAGCGAAACGTCGATCGACCACGCAAGCGTCGACGGGTTCAGCATCAAGGTCCCCGTTGCCGAGGAGACCCCGACCACTGACTGGATGGATTCCGGCAGGTCCACCGTGCCCGAAATCATGATGGATCCCGCTGGAGCATTCATTCCGGGCGGAGTGAACGTGATCGTGCCATTCGTGTTGGTGATGTAGAGCTTCGGAACCGAGAGCTTGAACCCGACATTCATCGTGCCCATCGTGCAGACCAGGCTCCAGTTCGTCGGCGATGAGAACTGACCAGCGACCGAGAGCGTGTACTTCGAACTTCCGGAGGAGATGACAACACTCCCGGCGATCGAGGCGGAAATATTCGAACCACTCACTGCGATGGAGAAGCTCGGTGCAACCAACTTCACGGCGCCGGGGATCAGTGAGATATCGCTGTAGGTACCTGTGAGGCTCCAATTCGTCTGACTCTGGAATGTGCCACTCATGGAGATGGTGCCGATCCCAGCAAGGTTCAGGGAGCCACCAAGGGTCACACCGAAGAAGGCCGGGGTGGACCCATTGGCAGGCTTCATCAGAATGCCGACCCACGCGTTGCTCAACGTGACCCCGGCACCCGGAATCTTCACCGTCGGAAGAGTTGTCGTGAGCTGCCAATCCGAGGGGCTCTGAATGACGCCAGTGACGAGGAAGTCGGCACCGAAGATGTTGAAGGTTCCCGACAGGATGATGGCCACCGACGTGGGGACGGGACGGCCAGGCAATGTCGGACAGGGCGAACCGTTGCAGATCGTGATTGAAGCGCCCTTCAGTGTGAAACCGGAGGCAATCGTGATGTCACCGGCGGTCGTGGCGAACTTCCAATTGCTCGAATTCTGATAGACGCCCACGACATTGAACGAGGCGCCGAACATGGTGAACGCGCCTGACACGGAGATGGTCAGAGCCGTCGATGTGGTTCCGCCGTTGCAGCTCGATCCCTGACAGACCGTGACCGCCGCGCTTCTCAACGTCACTCCCGAGGCGATTTCAATCGTGCTTGTGCTCCCAGACATCGACCAGGAGGAACTGTTGACGTACACAAGATTCACGGTCAGGGATGCGCCGAGAATTTCGAATGTTCCCGAGGCCATCGTCCTGACCGGCGTGGACGAATTTCCGCCCGAACAACCCGTTCCTTGGCACACCAAAATTGAAGCGTTCTTCAGACTGACCGTAGAAACGATTGCAAAGGAACTCGAGCTCCCCGAGATCGACCAGGACGTGCTGTTGATATACGTCAGCGCACCGGTGAGCGCGACCCCCATGATCGTGGTCGACCCCTCGATCTGAAGCAGTCGAACACCGGAGATCGTCGTTCCACCCGGACAAGCGGTGTTGTTGCAGATTGTTCCCGTAACCGAATCAATTTTGGAGCCACCGACGGACACGGAAGTGGGCGATGTGAGCGTGATGATCCAGTTCGAGGAATCCGTGTAGTTCATCGAACCGGAAACCGTGATGGACACCGCACCCACCACAAGCGTTGCGGTCATCCCAGTCATCTTGATGACATCGCTGGACGGCCCGGAGCAACCCTGCCCCTTGCAGAATGACCCTCCGGAAATCTGGAGGAACACGCCACCGAGGTAGGCGCTCCCCGAGATCGTGAACGCCCAATTGCTGCTGTCGGTGAATGAGCCATTGGTCATGGTCAGCACCATGCACGTAACCGCCGGCGACGCTGACGACGCGCAGGTCGGCGTCGAGGTCGGCATCGCTGACAGCGGCGAGGCGACGAAGAACAGCGAGCCGGTCAGGCCGATCAGCTTCGGACTCGCTGGAGCCGTGTTATCTGAACAACTCGACCCTTGGCAGACGGTGAAACCGAGCCCATAGAACCCGAAGGAGTTCCCTCCAGTTGTGAAGTAGCCCGCCGACTGCTTCGAACCTGACGACGTCACACTCAGCGTCCAGTTCGACGCCGACACAAATGCCATCGTCCCGAAGACACTCACATTCAGGCCCGACACCTTCAGGGTCGCTTCCAACCCAATGACCTGAATACCAGAACCGGAACCACACGCATCACCAGAACAGAACCGGCCACCCA
>WLCQ01000153.1 GCA_009705225.1 Actinomycetota bacterium
CGATGTAGTTGCCCTCGGTGTCGTAGGCATGCTCACCGAAGTGCTCCTGGTACTCAGCAGCAACAACGCCACCTTCGGCAGCCTGCTTGATGGAGAGGCTGATGCGGCGACGCTGAAGGTCGAGGTCGATGATCTTGACCCAGAGTTCTTCGCCTGGCGTGACGACCTGCTCGGGAAGATCGACGTGGTGCGCCGACATTTCCGAAATGTGCACGAGGCCTTCGATGCCGTCGCCAACCTGCACGAAGGAACCGAACGGAACGAGCTTGGTGACACGGCCGTAGACGAGTTCGCCAACCTGATGGGCGGTGGCGAATTCCTGCCACGGATCCTGCTGGGTGGCCTTGAGCGAAAGGCTGATGCGCTCGCGGTCGAGATCGACCTCGAGGACCTGCACGTCGATCTCGTCGCCGACGGCAACGACCGAACCGGGATGATCGACATGCTTCCAGGACAGCTCGGACACGTGCACGAGGCCGTCCATGCCACCGAGGTCGACGAAGGCACCGAAGTTGACAACGGAGGAGACCACACCGCGGCGGACCTCGCCGGGCTTGAGGTTCGTGAGGAAGTCGTCGCGCTGTTCCTTCTGGGTCTCTTCGAGCCACGCACGACGGGAGAGCACAACGTTGTTGCGGTTCTTGTCGAGTTCGATGATCTTGGCGTCGACGGTGCGACCCACGTAGGGGGCAAGGTCACGCACACGGCGCAGTTCGACCAGCGATGCGGGCAGGAAGCCGCGCAGACCGATGTCGACGATGAGGCCGCCCTTGACGACCTCGATGACCGGGCCGCTGACGACACCCTCTTCTTCCTTGATCTTCTCGATCGTGCCCCAGGCCCGCTCGTACTGTGCGCGCTTCTTGGACAGGACGAGACGACCTTCCTTGTCCTCCTTGGTGAGGACGAGCGCTTCGATGCGCTCACCGAGCGAGACGATCTCGGATGGGTCGACATCGTTGCGGATCGAGAGTTCGCGGGCCGGAATGACACCCTCGGACTTGTAGCCGATGTCGAGGAGAACCTCATCGTGGTCGACCTTGACGACCGTGCCTTCGACGATCTGGCCATCCTCCACCTGCACCATCGAGGTCGTGTACGCCTCGTCAAGCGACTCTGCACCGAGATCGTTCTCGATGATCTGACGAGGGATGTAGCGGCCCTCGGAGTCGAAGCTGCCCATGCCGTTCGTTTCGGAGCCGGTGGTGTCGGGAGCGACAGCGTCGGCGGCAGGGGTTGCGGCGTCAGCCGCGTCGTTGGTGAGTTGGTCGGACAAGGTGGATCTCTCTTCGGTGGATAGGGAATCGGGCCCCACAATGGGAGCGATGAAACGTGCGCATGCGCGCACGAGGAACTCCAATGGTAGGCACTCCGGGACCCCAAGGGCCACTTGAGGTCATCAACCTGCCATCGGGCGGCGCGCCAGCAACAGGAATTCGTGATGATCGAGGTCCGGCGGTCGACGGTCGTACTCCCCCGGCGATACCGACCAGATCGCCTCCACCCCGAGCCCGGCCCGGGCGGCGAGGAGGCGCAGCTCACGAGGAGTGAAGCAGGTTGTCCAGAGGTCGTGCTCGGCCCTGGTGCCCTCGGGTGAACGCAGTTCGGTGCGTTCATGGTTCACCCCGGCTCCGGCATCGAAGCTGTCGGTGTCCTCCAAC
Organism: Actinomycetota bacterium; assembly: GCA_009705225.1. GTDB lineage: Bacteria > Actinomycetota > Acidimicrobiia > Acidimicrobiales > Acidimicrobilacustridaceae > Acidimicrobilacustris. Next base: position 1,662 of record WLCQ01000153.1, read on the forward strand.
CAACGCACCTGGAAATACGCCGAGAACGCGGAAACTGCGATTGCTCCGCCCGGACGCAGAGCCCGGGCCATTCCGTCGAGCACGGTGGCATCGGGATCGCCCATCGGAACCGAGCTCCCACCACCAGCGAGTCCGAATGCCCCTTGGCACAGAGAGATCACCGCATCGAATTCCCCATCGAAGACGAGATTGCGGGCGTCGAGTCGCTCAAAAGTGACCCCGGCGGGAGCATCGAGCCGGGCGATGTCAATGAACCGCTGGGAGATGTCGATGCCATGCACCGTGATGCCAGCCTCGCCGAGCGCCCGCGCATGACGACCCGGGCCGCAGCCAACATCAAGCACACGCATCCCGGGTTCGAGACCAAGAACCTCAATGAGGAACGCCACCTCGTTCGCCGTTCCCTTCGTGAACGAGTAACGCAGATACGCCTCACCCAAGTGATCGGCGAGTTCCTCGAACCAGTGGTCATCCACGCGACCCGGATCGGTCACGGGATCAGCCCTTCGCCGCGGCCCAGGAGTCGCCCACGGACAGGTTGACCTCGAGCGGTACTCGAAGATCGAAGGCGCCGGACATGGCATCGAGCACGAGGGCGGTGACCGATTCGAGTTCGGCCGGCATTACCTCGCAGATGACTTCGTCATGCACCTGCAGGATGAGGCGACTGCCCCCACCGGACTGTTCGAGCAACTCTTCGAGGCGGACCAGCGCAACCTTGAAGATGTCAGCGGCGAGTCCCTGGATGCCGGCGTTCATCGCCTGACGCTCCCCAGCCTGGCGGACCCGGAAGTTCGAGGATGCGAGTTCGGGAATCTGGCGACGACGGCCGAAGAGGGTTTCGGTGTAACCCCGCTCGCGTGCTTCGGCGACCGTGCGGTCCATGTACGCGTGCACCGCGGGGAACGCTTCGAAATAGGAGTCGAGGATCTGCTGGGCCTCACCGACGCCGACGCCAAGGCGCTGGGCGAGTCCATAGGCCTCCATGCCATAGGCCAACCCGTAGCTGACCATCTTGGCCTTGGACCGCTGTTCGATAGTGACCGAAGCGGGATCGACATCGAACACCCGCGCTGCGGTGGCGTTATGGATGTCCTGACCGGATTCGAATGCACCGATGAGGCCGGGATCCTCGGCGAGGTGGGCGATACAGCGAAGTTCGATCTGGTTGTAGTCGGCGACGAGGAGTGTGTAACCCTCGGCCGGAACGAAGGCCCGTCGGAAGCTGCGCCCCAACTCGGACCGCACCGGGATGTTGTGGAGGTTGGGGGCATCGGAACTGAGGCGACCAGTGCGGGCGACGGTCTGGTTGAACGTGGCGTGGATGCGGCCATCGGGGCCGACCTCGGCAAGAAGACCCTCTCCATAGGTGGAACGAAGCTTCTCGACCTCGCGATACGCAAGCAGATGCTCGACAATCGGGTGCTGCCCGCGGAGCTTCTCGAGCGATGCGGCATCGGTGGAGTATCCGGTCTTGGTCTTCTTCTGCGGAGTGAGCCCGAGGCGATCAAAAAGAATCTCCCTGAGCTTGACCGTGGAGTTCACATTGAACTCTTCGCCCGCGTCGGCACAGATAAGGATCCGCAGCTCATCGCAGCGTGCAGTGAGCTCGGTGTTCAGACGACGGAGCTCGTCGACGTCGACGCCCACGCCAAGGATTTCCATACGCGCCAACACCCGGATGAGCGGCACCTCGATCTCACGATTGAGCTGGGCCAGACCGCGCGACTCGAGCGCCTCAAACATCGGAGCGACGAGTGCATCGACGCCGAGCGCACGACGGGCGGCGGTCTGTGCATCGGCACCGGAATCGCCGGCACCGTCGAGATCGAGCTGCCCGCTCGGAGCAGAGTCATCAATGGGCAGAGACGCATCGGCGAATCGAACGACCAGTTGATCCAACTCGTACCGCGACTCGGACGGATCGACCAGATACGCAGCGATCATGGTGTCCAGCGCGAGTGATCGCATGTCGATGTCGAGCAACTGCAGGGTGCGAATGATCGCTTTGGCGTCATGGGCGGCGATCGGTCGACCGCCGTGTGCCACCAGCGCGGAAAGTGCATCGCGCACCTCGTCAACGGCAAGCAGATCGGCAGGGAGCCATGCAACATCGCCGGTCGATGCGTCAGTGACGACAGCGAGCCCTTCGAGCGCGGATCGACCTTCGGCTCCCACCCACGCTCCGGCCATAGCGAGAGGTTCATCGGAATCGGCCAGGGCGCGCAGCACACCAACTGCATCGATCACCCTTGTGATATCGCTTCGCTCGGCCTCCAGCACCCGACCTTGCGCCGAAGCAGCTCCGGTGGAGGTGTCAGTGGCACCAAGCACCTCAAGAAGTCGTTCGTAGAGAGCACGGAACTCGAAGAAGTCGAATACCTGTCGGACCTCGTCGAGGTCGTAATCGCCGATGCGTAGATCGTCGGGATGCGCCGTGATGGGAGCATCCCGACGCAGACGCATGAGATCGACGTTGACCCGGGCGCGATCCTCGTTCTCGGCGAGGTTCTGCCGGAGCTTGGGCGTGAGTTCATCGAGGTGCGCGTAAATGCCGTCGATGCCGCCATACGTGGTGATCAGTTTCGCCGCGGTCTTCTCACCCACCCCCGGCACGCCGGGAAGGTTGTCGGAGGGGTCGCCACGAAGCGCGGCGTACTCCACATACGTGGTGGGCGTGACTCCGGTTCGCTCGAAGATGCCCGCTTCGTCATAGAGCGCGTAGTCGGAAACCCCACGCTTGTTGTAAAGCACCCGAATATGGGGATCGTGAACCAGCTGGTAGCTGTCACGGTCGCCGGTGACGATGATGACGTCGTCGCCTCGGGCCTCGGCCTCGGTGGCAAGGGTTGCGATGATGTCGTCGGCTTCGAAGCCGACGAGATCGAGCACGGGAACACGCAGAACCTCGACGACCTGGCGGACCAGACCCATCTGCTGGCGCAGGATGTCCGGCGATGCCTCACGGTTCGCCTTGTAGCTCTCCAGTGCGAGATGTCGGAATGTCGGTTCTGGTCGGTCGAACACCACGGCGAGGTGATCAGGACGCTGGTCGCGCAGCAGGTTCACCAGCATCGATGTGAACCCGTAGACCGCGTTGGTGACCTGACCCGAGGCCGTGGCCATATCGGTGGGTAGCGCGAAGAACGCCCGATAGGTGAGCGAGTTCCCGTCGATGAGCATGAGCGTGGACATCAGAGTCCTTCTGGTCGGAGTTCGCCGGCGAGCACACGCTCAGCCACGGACTGCATGGTCGCACGTTCGCTCATGGCCGTGTGTTGGATGAACGAGAACGCGTCGGATTCCGAAAGTCCGTAGGTGTCGATGAGCAGACCCTTGGCTCGGTCAATGACCTTGCGAGTAGCAAGCTGCTCCTCAAGTGATTCGGTGAGTTCGGTTAGAGCCCGCAGCTCACGGAACCGGCCGATCGCCACCTCGACTGCGGGCACCAGCTCACTTCGCTGAAACGGTTTGACGAGATAGGCCAGAGCTCCGGCGTCGCGGGCCCGCTCGATGAGATCTCGTTGACTGAAGGCCGAGAGGATGAGCACCGCACAGACCCGGTCGCGGGTGAGCTCACGGGCCACTTCGAGGCCATCGAGGCCCGGCATCTTGATGTCGAGGATCGCGAGGTCGGGTTTGATTTCACGGGCAAGGGCCACCGCTTCATCTCCGCGTCCGGTTTCGCCGACGACCTCATAGCCCTCCTCTTCGAGGGTCTCCTTGAGATCAAGGCGGATGATCGCCTCATCCTCCGCGAGCATGACTCGGATCGACACCGACTTCCCTTCCGCGCAACCCGGTCGTTCGCCTGATCACCGCAGTGATCGTACCGGCCGGGGCTTCTCGGTCAGTCGGAAGCTGCGGTGAGCCGATCGAGAAGTTCATCCTGCTGCTGCTCGAGTCGGGCGATGTCAGCAATGACTTCACCACGATGTCGGCTCATCGCCTCGGCATGGCGCGATGCTTCGCGGTGCTCGCGCTCAGCCAGAGGGGTCTCTGAAACGAGTGAGCGGATCCGGGCGTCGTCAGCGACACCGGCGAGACTCTCCAACTGCTCATCAGTGACCAAGAGTTCCTGTCGGAGCTCACGCAGTTGCACGCTGAGTTCGCGCAGACGGCGTTCGAGCAGGTTCCGGTTCACAGCACGAGTGTACGGGCACAGCCCAGCCCTGCTCATGGCTGCAAACGAGGCGCCGCCGCCAGTTACCCACCGGTAGTCCGGGCCAGTGCCGCTCGATTGGTAGCGTGAGCGACGCACCTCATCTGCGGCGGTGCTGGAACTGGCATACAGGGCGGGCTCAAACCCC
>WLCQ01000154.1 GCA_009705225.1 Actinomycetota bacterium
ACTCCGGCTGCGACTGGTCCGACGACGTGTTCGATGTGGGCGTTGGGGAAGTACTCGATCCAGACGTGTTGGAATCCGTTGGTTCCGGTGCAGGGCAAGACGAACCGGTATCGGGCCTATGTGTATGTGGCTGGTACGAACACCAGGGTGGCGAGTTGTAAGGGTTCTGCTTCCGACATTGGTTGTGTGGTCAAGGGTGGTGGCGGGAAGCTCAGTGCGTCGACTGATTACGACGTTCGGGTGCGGGCTCGTGTGCAGATCGCGCCTCGTCAGGTGTTCTGGTCGCTCTACACCGATCCGGTGAGGGTCACCACCGCCCCGTAGACACCGGACGGTCTGGACCGGTCATCGTGTCGGCGGTGTGTTGGCGCGGTGATCGGTGAACCAGTTCTTGATCGGCACCATGTTTGGGCCCGGGCAACTGCCCGGGCCCTCTCGCGTTCTGTGCGGGCCGGCCCCGCCCGAGATGTGGTTCGCGCGAGCCGCGAATCTGCGGCATCGCGGGTCTGGGTCAGCAGCTAACTCCTGCGCCCTCGGTTGAGAGTGGGTGGCTCGGCACACGCGCTGAATCCTGCGGGCCTCGTACCGGTACGCTCTGAGCGTGCCCCGCTCGCCGTCTGAGAAATTGGCTGCTCTGGTCACATCGACGCTCGAGTGCGTGGATTCCAGGGGAACAGGTGACGTCAGGTTGCGCGATGTTGCGGGGCGGGCAGGTGTCTCCAAGACGTGGATCCTGTCGGTGTATCCCTCGCGCTCCGCGTTGATCGCGTTCGCGATCGGCGATCGTTTCTCCAAGCGTGTGGAGCGCTCCATTGATCTGTTGACGAGGTTGGCGGTTGAGCTGGACTCGGCTGACGCGTTCATCAGCACGATCGAGACTGCTCGTGGCCAGGGAGACCACGTACTTGAACGTGAGGAGGTCTGGCAGTTCTTCGAGGTGTTGGTCTGGTCGATCCATGACGTTGAGGTCGCTGGAGAACTGGCAAAAGCGAAAAAGCGACTGGTCGGCGCCTACGAGCGACTGACAACGACTCTCGACGATCGGGGTTGGTTGCATCCAGACGTTGGACCGGTTTCGGCGGCAGTCTTCTTGATGGCTTCGTCGCTCGCGCGGGTGCGCCTCGGCTCGCAGGAGGTACCTCCTGATGGCAGAGAGGAATCTCTTCTCCTCGTGACGTTGAACGCCTTGCTCGTTCAGCACGACACTGAGGTCCAGTGGTCCGGTCTCGTCCCGGGTGATGAGCGTTCACGCGTGGAAGATCAGCTGGCCCGCCACGAGATCGCCGGTGACATGGTCCGGGAGCGAATCCTTGAGGCTGCAGCCGAGGAATTGGCTGAACGAGGTGCTCTGGAGTTCCGTATCCGGGCGGTCATGGACGCGGCCCAGGTTTCCACCACGCTGATCTACAAGCATTTCGGGAACCGTGAAGCCCTCGTTGAATATGCCGCGGTTCGACTTAAACGGATGAACGCGCGGTCGGTGCGGGAATCTCTGACAACTGCGCTCGAACCGGTAGTCAGCGTCATTGACGGTCCGCGCCGCGATCGTATGGTTCATGCCGTTGACGCGGCGTACCGTTCCCTCAGATTCGACACTCCTGAGGCCTTCAAGGTTGGACTGACCGCTCTGGTGAGCGGGCGGCGTGTCGAATCCGATGACGATTCCCAACGTCGCCGTCGGGAGTACTACGAAACGGTTGCCAAAGTCTTCATTCATCAACTCGAACTTCCGGAGAGCTTTGATCCGAGGGCCTATGCCGATATCGGGCCGCTCGCGTTCTTCACCGGAGTCGTCCTCGTGAGCTTTCCCGAGGATCTCGCCAGTGAGATTTCTCTCGGGGCGGGCATCATCCGCGTTGTGGAATCAACCATGTCGCTGAAGGAGTAACCGGTTCAACCGGTGTCTTTCAAGTTTCGGTTTGTGAAAGGTGTGGGTGCGGGTCCGAGGCTGATCTCCCAGCGCCGGCTCCGTGTTGACCGAAATAGTCGGGATCATTGACAGACGACGTCTGAACCCTGAGACTGTGCAACGAATCTGTGCTCGTAACCCGACGATGCGCTCCTTCTTCGGACAACGAGGTCAGACCAGATGCAACCAAAGCTCTTTCACCGCACGACCGCGATGTTGGTGGGCGCGGCCATGCTCCTCGGCGCGACCCTGGTCGCTTCGCCAGCCGCAACCGCCATTCAGGCCCCTTCCGGGTACGCCCTCACGTTCGTGAGCATCTCGCCCAATAATGTGAGTGGTCCCGAGGGTGTTGCCGTTGATGCCAACGGCACTCTGTACATCGCCAATACGAGTCAGTACAACGCCTTGAAGGTCACGGCGAACGGCACCACCACGCAAGTGGCTGGTATGGGGGACAGCGGACAGTCGACAGCCGGTCCGGCACTCGACTCGCTGTTCGGCCAGCTCCAAGGTGTCGCCGCCGACTCGAACGGAAACTTCTACCTCACAGAAATGAGTGCGGGTCAGATCGTCAAAGTCACCTCCGGTGGCACGCTCTCATTCATCGGTTCAGGCTTCTCGTCGCCAAGGGGCATTATCTTCGATTCCAGCGGCAACCTCTACATCGCTGACACCGGCAACCACAAGGTCAAGAAGATGACCCCGGGCGGCACGATCACGACCATCGCTGGCACTGGGACCGCGGGTGCTCCAACCGAAGGAACTGCCACCAGTTCGGCTCTTCGCAGCCCCAGCGGCGTTGCCGTCGACTCCAGCGGAAACGTCTACATCGCTGACTCCGGTAATCATCGCATCGAGAAGGTGACCCCCGAGGGCGTGCTCTCGATCATCGCTGGCACCGGAACCAGTGGCGCCCCCACCGCGGGAGCCGCCACGAGTTCGAACCTGAATTATCCGCGGGGTGTGGCCGTCGATGCCTCCGGAAACGTGTTCATCGCCGATACCTTGAATAACCGCATCGAGAAGGTGACCCCCGGTGGCATTCTGTCGATCATCGCCGGTACCGGAACCAGCGGCGCCCCAACCGTCGGAGATGGCGCGAGTTCCAAGCTATGGAATCCCTCTGGGATCGCCGTCGATTCGAATGGCATCGTCTACGTCGCTGACACCGGGAACAGCAAGATTGAGAAACTCGTCTCATCGGTGAGCGCTCCGGCGGCGCCCACCGCGCTCAGTGCCACCCCGGGTGACACCACCGCTTCGGTCAGTTTCACCGCCAGTTCCGACGGCGGTGGCGCGATCACCAAATATCAGTACACGACGAACGATGGTGGTTCCTGGACCGACGCTGCCGCGGGAACCACCTCCCCGCTCTCCATCACTGGCCTCACCAACGGCACCACCTACAACATCAAGATCCGGGCCTACAACAGTGCCGGGGGCGGTGCCGCTTCGTCAGCGGTCTCTGTCACGCCCACGGCCGCGGTGTCTGCACCCTCGGCTCCGACCTCGCTCGGCGCCACTCCCGGTGCCGGATCGGCATCCATCACCTTCACCGCTGGTTTCAACGGGGGTGGGGAGATCACCAAGTATCAGTACACGACGAACGATGGTGGTTCCTGGACCGACGCTGCCGCGGGAACCACCTCCCCGCTCTCCATCACCGGGCTGACCAACGGCACCACCTACAACATCAAGATCCGGGCCTACAACAGTGCGGGCGGTGGGTCGGCATCGGCGTCGGCCGTGTCGGTCACGCCTCGAACCACGCCATCGGCACCAACCGCGCTCTTCGCGACTCCGGGCAATGGCTCGGCCACTATTTCCTTCACTCCCGGTTTCGACGGCGGATCATCGATCCTGCGCTACGCCTATTCCACCGACGGAGGATCGAACTGGGACTACCTCGGGTTGGGCGACGGCTCACCGCAAACCATTACCGGCCTCACGAACGGCACGAGTTACTCGATTCGTCTCAAAGCCATCAACCTTGTTGGCGGCGGAGCTTCCTCGACCGATGTGCCGGTCACGCCGCGCTCAGTCCCGTGGTCTCCGCTGTTGTTGGAGGCCATTGACGGTGACACTTCGGCCTCGATCGTTTTCACACCTGGTTCCGATGGTGGTTCGGCAATCACGAAGTATCAGTACCAGCTCGATGGTGGAGCGTGGGTTGACGCGGTCGGTACGACCTCGCCGATCAGAATCTCGGGGTTGACGAACTTCACGACCTATACGGTCAGATTGCGCGCGGTGAATGCAGCCGGCGCCGGTTCGTCAGTCGGTTGGATTCTCACCCGTCCGAAATCGGGTGGACCCACAATCGGTGTGGCCTATTCGTCGGGTAAGCAAGGTGCGTTCGTCGGGTTCGCGTTCGACCGTCCGGCTGGTTCGACACTTGTCGGGTTCACGGTTCGTGCGTATGCGAAGGGCACGACCACGGTGGTGTCCTCGTGTCAGACCCTCCCGAACGGTCGCTCGTGTTATATCCCTTCACTGACTTCGGGTACGGAGTACGACATCCGAGTGCAGGCGTACTTCACCTTTGCTGGTGAAACGAAGGTCCGAGCGAGCATCGAATCAGCGACATCACGGGTGCGGGTCAACAGCTGAATCACTGCTCCGGGTCGGATGCGACCCGGAGCACTCAGTTGGCTCTCAGGCGCCGAGTGTGCGGAAGAAGCCGTCGGGGGCAGTCACGTCATCGGGGGTGAGTTCGTTGACATGCGACTTGCCCAGCCCGAGCAGGCAGGCGTCGATGCCACCGCGCAGCACGTCGAGCACGTTCTCCACACCCGCCTGACCGTTGACCGACAGGCCCCACAGATACGCGCGACCGATCATGACAGCCTTGGCGCCCAGGGCCACGGCCTTCACGACATCGCTACCGCGACGGATGCCACCGTCGAGCACGACGTCGATGTCATTGCCCACAGCTTGGGCGATGGAGGGCAGCACCCGGATGGGCGCCGGTGTGCCGTCGAGGTTGTTGCCGCCGTGGTTCGAAACCGACAGTGCACTGGCGCCGAGATCACGGACGCGCTTGGCGTCATCAACCCGGCACACACCCTTGACCATGAAAGGTCCGTTCCACTGTGAACGCAGCCAAGCGATGTCGTCCCAGCTCGGCGGCGTGCTCTGCATCCACTCGTAATAGGCACCGAAGAACGCCGGCGGCTTCTGCCCGGGTGCGGCCATGTTGGGCGCTGAGAGATCGGGCAGCGTGAAGGTCTTCAGGTATGTCATCAGCCACTTGGGGCGCGAAAGCGCCTGCGGCGAAAGTTTGATCATGGTCTTGAGATCGAGCTTCTCGGGGATCCAGGGGCTGCCCCAATCGCGACCGTTGGAGAACGACCAGTCGAGGGTGAGAATGATGCCCTTGGCCCCGGCGGCCTCGGCGCGCTGCAGACGCTGCACCATGACATCGCGGCCACCGGACCAATACATCTGGTGGAAGACCTGGTTATTGACGGCGCAGACCTCTTCGATCGACTTGGAACCGAACGAGCTGAGACCCATGGGGATACCGCGGTTGGCCGCCGCCCGACCGACTGCAACTTCGCCGTCGGGGTGCACGGCCTGCACGCCAGTAGGCGAAATGATGATCGGCATCGAGAGGTGCTGGCCCATGACCTCGACCTCCATGCCGCGCTCGGAATGCAGCCCCGCCACATGCGGGGCGAGACCCAACTGGTCGAAGGCGGTGAGGTTGTCGTTGAGGCTCAGACCCTTCTCGGCACCACCGATGATGGCGCCGTACACGGAGCCGGGTAGGCGCTTCTCGGCGCGTCGTTGCGCAACGGCAACAGTCTCGAACCACGTATTCGCCATCGGGTCAACCTCCAGAAGTCGGCCGGAAGACTACCGCCGAGGGTTCTCTCGTCCCGAATCAGCGCTCCACTGCCGAGGCGCACAGAGATCCTGCCTCTGCAGTCTTCGGGCACCGGCTCCATCGGAACTCACCAGTGATGGTGACCATCATCGGGGTCGGTGGGTGCGTGCACGCCGAACTGTGCCCG
>WLCQ01000155.1 GCA_009705225.1 Actinomycetota bacterium
AGCCCGAGAGCCGAGGAGTTCGACGAGTTCGCGGCCGACCTGACCGCCTGCGCCGGTGATCAGGACGCGCATGTGATCAGCCCCTCAACGGTTCCCACCACGCCCGGTTGGCGCGGTACCACTCGACGGTCTCGGCAAGGGCCTCATCCAGCGAACGCTGGGGGGTCCAACCGAGCGCTGCCGCCTTGGAACAGTCGATCGAATACCGGCGATCATGACCGAGACGATCCTGGACGTACTCGATCATCTCATCACCGACACCGAGTAGCGCGAGCACCCTGTCAGTGAGGTCACGGTTCGTGGTCTCGTTGCCTCCGCCGATGTTGTAGACCTCACCGACGGTGCCCTTCCGCAGAACGAGATCGACACCCGCACAGTTGTCGAGCACATAGATCCAGTCGCGGATATTGAGGCCATCGCCGTAGAGGGGGACCTTGTGACCGTCGAGGAGATTCGTGACGAACAGTGGAATGACCTTCTCGGGAAACTGATACGGACCGAAATTGTTCGATGATCGGGTGACGATCACCGGCAGTCCGTAGGTCTCCTCATAGGACAGCGCGATGAGATCAGAGCCGGCCTTCGAGGACGAGTACGGCGACCTCGGGCCAAGACGATCGGTCTCGACGAACGAACCCTCCTCGATGGATCCGTACACCTCGTCGGTGGAGATGTGCAGGAAACGGTCGACGCCGACGTTGCGGGCGACATCACACATGACATTCGTGCCGAGACAGTTGGTGCGCACGAACGTGTCAGGGTCGACGATTGACCGATCGACGTGACTCTCTGCAGCGAAATGCACAACGGCATCGTGCCCCTGCATTGCTGCGGTTACCGCTTCCCGATCGCAGATATCACCTTGGACGAATCGGTATCGGGGATCATCGGCCACATCAGCCAGACTTGAGAGATTCCCGGCGTAGGTGAGCGCGTCGAATACCGTGACCTGGTCGTCGGTGGTGTCGAGAACATGGCGCACATAGTTCGAACCGATGAAACCGGCAGCGCCGGTGATGAAGAGTTTCATGATTGTTGCGAGCCTCGCCGTGTTGTGCGGATGTTCATGAACGGAGACCGCGATGGGGTCGCCATTGCGCCTCGATGTCGGCGCGTCGAGGGTTGGTTCGATCGCGCTCGGAGAGGATCGGGTCTGCGATTCCCCAGTCGGCAGCGATCTCAGGATCGTCCCAAGCCACGCCGCACTCATCGGTGGCGTTGTAATACCCATCAACGAGGTAGGTGATGGTCATATCGGTAAGGGCTCCGAAGCCGTGCGCCACCCCGGGTGGAATGAAGATGCCTCGGTGAGAGTGCGAGCCATCGCTCTGAAGACCGAGATCGAAGAACTGTGTTGCGCCGTCGGTGGGTGATCCAACTCGCAGATCATGGAGCACAACCCTGGCCGTGCCATAGGGGACGTACCAGTAGTCAGCCTGATGAAGGTGGTAGTGCAACCCCACCACCGCCCCTGCTTGGCGATCCCCGCGATTTCCCTGGATCATCTCGCGACCCTGCGGGAACCATTCGCGCCGATAGGTCTCGACGAAGATCCCACGCTCGTCGCCATGGATCGTTGGATCAACCACGTAGACGCCGGCGATCGTGTCGGATTGGGTCACTTCTGCCATGTCTCTCCCACGGTGGAACGGAACGAGGTGAGGTTAGTCGGCGAGGCGCGCAACACCCGCGAGGGTGCCTGTAGCGATGGTCTCGTTATGCACGAAGAACCGACCGACTCGCCGCGGGAACGGGAATGACCGAACCCGAACATCGGAGAACCCGAGTTTCCCCAGAAGGGAACGAGCCGCTTCCGCATCGACGAACTGCACATGGGTGGGATCCGAACGTTGCCCGGCCTCCTGCGGGGTGATTACCACGACACGCCCCCCTGCGCGCAGGTAGGGAAGATACGAGCGCACGAGACCCTCGCCAGCCGCAGCGTCAAGATGCTCGATCACATGTGAAAGAAGTAGGGAGTCGAACAGTCCGACGTTTCGCGCCGCCAACTGTTCAGGCGTGTAGGCCTCGAACCCCCGCATCCGGGTCTCGTCCACCGAAGTCGGATTGTGATCCACACCCACGCCATTGCCGTCGAGGAAGTCGAGACACCGACCGACGCCACACCCGACGTCGAGCACTCGGCCGAGCCTGAGTCGTCGCAGGTTCCAACGATATGGATTCGGGATGATCCGTTTCCATGCCGCCTGCGGGCGGGAGCGAAGTCGCTCGGTGTACCACGAGCCTGATGTGTCGGACTGTTCCATCATTGAGCCTCGGTTCGACGATGGCAGAGGGTAGTGCTCCGAGACCGACTGGTAGCGTTCGGTTCGTGGAACAGCCACCCTCCCCGGCCCGAACACCATGGGACGCAGGACATGATGGTCCACCATTCGACGTCTGCGCAGTGATCGTCGTCTTCGGCGAGGAGCCCTGGCTTGAACGTGCCGTCAGGGCGGTCCTCGCCTCCACTGGGGTCTCGGTCCAGGTGGTGCTCGTCGAGAACGGAGGCTCCGAACCCACCATTGCGGAACTTGAACTGCTTGATCGGGTCAGCGTGGTCCGCCCCTATCGCAACACCGGTTTCGCCGAGGGGTGCAATCTGGGCGTAGCAGCCAGCACCACCCCGATCATCGCGCTCATCAATCCAGACGCAATCGCCGAACCACAGGCTCTCGCCGCGCTCGCCGAGGTGGCGCGGCGCCCGGATGTGGGGATCGCTTCCGGCTCTCTTCGACTCGCAAGCGCCCCCGACCGCATGAATTCCGCGGGTAACGACATCAGTTTCCTCGGCCTCAGTTGGGCGGGTCGTTTCAACGAACCAGCATCGTCGTTCCCGGACGAATTCGACATCGCCTCGGCAAGCGGCGCCGCCATGGCCTGCACCCGGGAACTCTGGAACAGTCTCGGCGGACTCGAGGAATCCTTCTTCGCCTATTTCGAGGACACGGAGTTCAGTATCCGCTGTTGGCAATCAGGCCTCCGAGTGGTGTTCGTGCCCGATGCAGTCGTCGTCCATCGTTACGAGTTCTCCCGCAACGTGGAGAAGTTCTTCTTGCTCGAACGAAACCGTTTGGTCACCACACTCACGTGTTTCGACACCCGCCATCTGATCGGTATCGCTCCACTGCTGCTGTTCATGGAACTCGCCCTCATCGGTCTCGCAGCGAAGGACCACTGGCTGCCGCAGAAATTCCGGGCGTACCGATCGGTGATCGGGAATCGGCACGTACTACGCCGGCGCCGAAACTCGGTGATGCAGGCTCGAACCGCGTCGCCGCGGCGTTTCGGTGATCTGCTGACCACACATCTGAGTCCCGGAAATCTCCCCGGTGCCCGACCGCCTGCATTCGTCGAACGCGGGTTAGCGATCTACTGGCGGATCCTGCGCAGGATCGCGCGGATCTGATCCTGATTCAGAACATCGAACATCCGACGAACGCGTTCGCACCATCACCCTGATTGGTTCCGACCAGACAAGCAAACTGTGCACCCACTCCGCGACGCAGATCCTGATAGACGTACCCGTGCGCTGAGCCGTGGCCGTGGGCTGCGCCCACATCAGGGCGATCGAGACTCGCGGTCATCGGCACTGTGGCCCAGGTTCCGAGTGAGAACGAGTAGATGTACGCGGTGACGGTTATTGACGCATCTGTGCTCGGATCAAGTGCCCAACCCTTCAAATAGTTGTAGCCGTAGACCGACAATGCGACTTCAAGGTTGCCGAAGGGGTTCTCCGAGGAAACCACCACGGCGCGACACCCGAGCAATGGGTTCGTTCCCGAGGTTGCGTCAATCGCGTATGCGCAGACCTCGTGAAGACCCGAATCGACAGCGACGCTCACCTCGAAACCATGATCGGGACCGAAAAAGCCGCTGAGCGCTGCATCGACGTCAGGGCGTGGGACATCTGCTGTGGCCGCCTGCCCCCACGTACCATCGACGTACACATGCACATCGATGGGATCGACGGTGTCGGGATCGACTGCCCAGCCGCTCAGCGAGACGGTGCCACTGCTCGTGGAAACAGCGTCGAGAGAGCCGAATGGCGCGCCAGCGCCGGCGCCTCCTGCGGCCAATGCCGCGAGCGCCGCGAGGTCACAGCAGAAGCGATTCATGTCGACCTGCCAACCGATGCCGGGCACTCGACCGTCGGAGCGGTATTGCCAGAAGGTCCAGTTCGACCAGCCAGCCGGCACGAGGGGCCGATACGTCGTGCTGTTGGGATCATCTGGATAGCTGGCCAACCACAACCGATAGGTGCTTCCGATGTCGGTGGGGTTCCCGACCGCGTCCTTCCAGAAGTAGTAGCCGGTGTAGATCATCGGTGGTCGGCCGGTGAGTCGGGTCACCTCGGCGAGCCATGTCCGCGTCCATGTGGCGAGCTGCGACTTGGTGAGGCGCCCCTTCTCCTCAAGGTCGAGGACACCGCCGATGTCGAGGCGCCCGGTCATCGAACCCGCTTTGGACACGAAATACCGGGCCTGATCGAGTGCCGTTGAATACGGAAGTGCTGGCTGCGCATAGTGATACGCGCCGCGATAGAGACCCGCAGCAGCTGCTCCGCGCCAATCGTCTACGAAGTACGGATTGGTGTAGGTCGTGCCCTCGGTTGCCTTTACCAAGGCGTAGCTATGACCTGCCCCCTTCACCTTGACCCAGTCGATGGGCATTCCTCCGGGATGCTGGTAACTCGCCACATCCACACCGGTGAGAAGCGCTCCAACTGGAACAGCAGGGACTACCAGAAGAAGGAAGGCGGCGAAGAGGACCATCGCTGACCTGCGCATGACCACCAACGGTACCGGCGAGCGAACTCCTTGGTGGGTCGCGATCGCAAGTGCGTCAGGAGATGAATGGGTTCAGAGTTCGATCGGTTCGTGCTCGATGACGTCGACCAATGCAGAGATACTCGTGGTGGCCATCTTGTTCTGCTCGCTGAGGAGGGCAATGCCCATGACAACCCCAGAAACTGCTGAGCCGACGAGGAAGCCGAGGTCGACCCGAAGTTCGAGCCCGTCGATCAATGCCATGACGATCATTGAGGCCACGAGCCCGAATGCCCACGCGATTGCCGTGATCCGGTGATCGCCGAGCGCAACCAGGGCCTGCGCCATCGTGAGGGCGATGATGAAGACTCCGCTCCCCGCCGCCAGAAGCGCGAGAGATGACGCCGACATGGTGAAGTCCTTGAAGAGGATCCCGCCCACGAAAGGCCCGGCAACGTAGGCACCGACGGTTCCCAGTACCGCAATAGCGACGACCACAACCATCAGTCTGTTGAATCCCCGTCGGAACTCATCGTGCTCACCTGCACCCGCCAGCCCGGCCAATTTCGGCAACAAGGTCCCCTGCACTGCTTGGAACGCGAGGATCGGAACACGAGCGATGAAGAACGCCGATGCGAAACCGGTGACGATGTCTCTGTCTGCTTCGGTGGAGAGCAGGTTGACACCGAGGAGCGGCGCATAGGAGACCAGCTGGACCAGTACCGAAGCAGCGAGGAGCCAACCGAGATTGGTCGAGAGCTCTGAGAACGCTGCATCGGGACCGGGACGAAGTTCCGGACGGGCCCGTAACAGCACGATCGGGAGCGCGATGAGTGGGGAGAGTCCGAGGCACAACGCAAAGAGCCCAGCGCTCTCAACACCTGCAAGTGCGAGGCCGATAGCGAGTACCACCCGGACTGAACTGTCGATAGCGATCAGTTCACCGTAGGACCGGAACCGACCTTCGCCAGCCAGCACGCCGCGGGTCAGGTGGAGCATGCAGAACGAAACCAAAGAGAGCGAGAGGCTGAGTGCGAACAGGTTGTCACCGTGATAAATCTCTTTGGAGAGCCATGGTGTGGCGAGGAGAACGGCAACAACCAGCACCGTGGTGAGAAC
>WLCQ01000156.1 GCA_009705225.1 Actinomycetota bacterium
CTCCAAGGTCGCCATCGCCGATGCGCCGATCGTGGCCGAGGACAAGTTGCCGCTGGCCATCTACTCCCATGGCAGTGGCGGTCTGAACTTCATCTCCTCGTTCATCACTGAGCACCTCGCCAGTGAGGGGTTCATCGTGATCGCCGCCAACCACACCGGCAACACTGCGATCGACAATTTCGTCAACGCCATGGTGTCGCAGGATCAGAACGACATGAACCGTCCGGCCGACATCTCCGCCGAGATCGACGGCATGCTCGCTCGTAATGCCGACGCGAACGATCCCTTCCATAACAAGATCGACGCTGATCGCATCGGGCTCTTCGGCCATAGCTACGGCGGGTACACGGCGCTTGCCACTGTTGGCGGTCACTCCACCCCGCTCGGGACCACGGTGGCTGACAAGCGGATCAAGGCCGTCGTCGGTCTTGCTCCGTACACGACTCGTCTGACCCCGGCTGAGCTCGCTGCAGTCGACGTGCCCACGATGATGCTTGTCGGCACCAAGGACATCACCACTCCGGCGAACACCAACGCCGAGGTTGCCTATGAGTCGATCAGCGGTCGCCCGTCGGTGCTCGTGGAGATGACCGACGCCGCTCACCAGTCATTCACTGACGTGTGTGCCTACCTCGGTGAGATCGAAAAGCTTCCCGATGCACCGAAGGCTGTCGTCGACGTCATCCGCAAGCAGGCAACCGAAGGTTGCGGTGACGAGTTCATGCCGTTCGCCCGCGACATCGAAGTCACCAACACGATGACCACGGCGTTCCTTCTGCAGTACGTGGCTGGCAAGACGGGTTACGACTACTACTGGACCACCTGGCCGAAATCACAGACCGACATCACCGTGCAGGCGAAACTCCAGTAAACCAAGGGGTTTTCTGCGCTTGGTCAGGTCCAGCGCACGCGATGTTTGGAGGTAGGTTCGTCGGGTGAATCCCGTCGAGCTTGCCTTCGCTGCACTCATCACGGCGGCGGTCGGAGCTCTGGGCGGACTCGGCGGCGCCATTCTTCTCGTGCCGTTTCTGGTGCTCTCGGGGCTCTCGGCGCGTGAGGCTGCGCCGCTGGGACTCATCTCGGTGGCGGCTGGCTCACTGGCGGCCGCTCCCCATCAGTTACGTGCCCATCTGGTCAATCACCGTCTCGGGGTCTCGACCGAGATCATCGGGTCGGCGGCGGCGCTCATCGGTGCGCTCGCCTCCGGCATCATCGGTCAGTCGACACTTGCCCTCATGCTTGGCGTCGTCGCGCTCGTTGCTGCATATTTCGGAGGGAGGCGCAAGGGCATCCGGAATCTTCCTGACCCGTCGCTCACCATCGATGACATCGGGGAGCACGCCGG
The DNA here is from genome assembly GCA_009705225.1 of Actinomycetota bacterium. Classification (GTDB taxonomy): domain Bacteria; phylum Actinomycetota; class Acidimicrobiia; order Acidimicrobiales; family Acidimicrobilacustridaceae; genus Acidimicrobilacustris. The sequence continues at coordinate 1,346 of WLCQ01000156.1, forward strand.
GTCTCTCTCCGGGGTCTACCAACTCGACGAAGATGAGTTCGTTCGGTATCAAGCGAACCGGGTGCCCGTCGGGCTGGTCGGTATGGCGACAGCCGGCCTTATCGCCGGCCTCTCCGGGGTGAGCGGTGGATTCATCAAGACCCCCACCACCTCCGAGGTCATGCATGTGCCGGTCAAGGTGGCAGCAGCCACCACGACATTCACAGTCGGCATCACCTCTGCGGTTGCGCTGCTGGTCTACGAGGCACAGGGACGGATCGTTGTCTCCGATGCTGCGCTCGTGGCAGGTGCCGCATTGATCGGCGGAACAATCGGAGCGCGCATGCAGGCAGTTCTCCCGCCTCCGAAGGTGCGTGGAGCCCTGTCGGCCGTACTGGTGATCATCGGCGTGCTCCTCATTGCGAGGAATCTGTGATCCCGGGCATGGAGCGTCTTGCCGGTCTGATGCAGCTCGCGCTCATCACCGCATTCGTGCTCGCGCTGGGTGGTGCGTTCGTACCCGGCACGATCGGACACGTCAGTGGCGTGGCCTGCGTGGTGCTGCTGATCTCCGCTCCTGTGGTCCGTGTTGGCTGGCTCACTGTTGAGTGGGCGCGCACCGGCGACCGTAGGTTCGCGGCCATGGGCGGGGTGCTGTTGGGCGTGCTTGTCGTCAGCGGATTGCTGGCGTTCCTGCGGTAAACACCGCAGGGGTCGCCCGCACCCGTTGGTTGTGACCGGTCAGTAACGCGTGCCGGTTGTCCAGGAGGTTCAGCTGGCGCGGTCCTCGGCGACTGCGTCGAGCAGTTCGTATTCCTCGCTGGTGTCGGCCCAGTCCTCGAACTGGGTGACGCCGAGGGTGTCGAAGCGCTTGCGCAGCCATCCGTCGTTGGCATCGAGCAGGCCGAGCTTCTTGCAGTTCGGCACGATCTTCGAGAACAGCAGCTGCTGGAAGGGATCCTGGTTCTTGATCTCGGGGTCGTCCTGCTTGAACACCCGGATGGCGTCGCGGACCGGAACGCCGAGACGCTCCCAGACTTCCTGCTGCAGGAAGCGATCACGCATGCGCACCGCGGCCTCGAACGCGAACTCCTGACGGTCGAGCAGCTCGGCCGAGGTGAGACCCTCGTAGTACTCCTTGAGCGTCAGCACGCCGAAGGCCACATGTCGGGCTTCGTCGCTCATGACGTAGCGAAGGAGTTGCTTGAGGAGGGGATCGCCGGTGGTCTGATGGGCCATGCCGAACGCAGCGAGAGCGAGACCCTCGACCATGATCTGCATGCCGAGGTAGGTCATATCCCAGCGGCTGTCCTCGACGATGTCGTCGAGCAGCATCTTGAGGTGATGGTTGATGGCGTAGTGGCCGTCGAGCTTGGTGTCGAGGTACTTGGCGAACACCTCGACATGGCGGGCTTCATCCATGACCTGAGTAGCTGCGTAGTACTTGGCGTCGATCCACGGAACGGTTTCGACGATCTTGGCGGTGCAGACCAGTGCACCCTGCTCACCGTGCATGAATTGGCTGAGGCTCCAGTTGATGCGCTCGATCTCGAACTTCACCCAATCGTCGTTGGTCCACTTGGCGAGCACAGTGCCGCTGAGATCGACACCGATTTCGGCGATGAGTTCGACGGTGGGGGTGAGGGGGTTCTCACGGGCGAGTTTCTCGTTGTCGACCTCGATCGACCAGTCGAGGTCGGTCTCACCGTTCCACATGGAGGTCTTGGCTTTTTCGTAGAGCTTCATGAGCGGCACGCGGCTGCGCTCGTAATCCCAGGTGAAGATGGAATCAGCGTTGTTCTTCACGACGTGGATGGCTTCATCCATGTCGGTGTTGGTGATCTCGAGGATGGCGTCGAGGTCATTGACGTCTTCGCGGCCGAGGATCTCTGCGTCGGTGCGGGCCATGGTGCTCTCCCTAAGGAACCGGGAGCCTCCGTCGGCCCCTCGTTGTTACCCAACAGTAGGTTCTGCCCGAGGCCGGCGCTAGGCGGTTCGAAAGAAGCCCTCGGCGTTCCAGCCGATCTCGACGAGATGTCATCAGTAGTGTCTTGGCCATGTCGATGGCCTCAACAAATACTGGGTTTCTCGCTCCACTCACCGGGGTCTCGACCTCGACCGACGGGCTGGCCGTTCCCCGCGATTTCGGTGCCCGCCATGGTGAGGGCCTTCACTTCGCCCTTTCCCTCGGGGGAGGAGGCCTGTTCTTCGTGGCCTGGCAGGTCACCTATCTCCATGAGATGGCGACTCGCGGTATCGATCTGAGTGGGGCGCAGCGCATTGTGGGCACGTCGGCCGGTTCGATGACCGCAGCGGTGCTCCAGAACGAGGCCATCGGAAGGTTCGACAAGCAGCTCGGCGTTATGGCGAGAATCCCGGCCCTGGTGGCGAAACTCGCCCCGGCCAGCGATTTCAGCCCGAGTCAGTTGCGGGCGCTCGAGCTGTTCGGTGGTGCAACCGACGCGAGCGCCGAGACTCTCCGCCGGATCGGGGGTGCTGCGCTGGCTGCCGCGACACCTCCGCCTTCGGTGATGGAGCGCAATTCCGGGTTGGTCATCCTGTCGCGGAAGTGGAAATCGCCGGCTCTGCATATCACCTGTGTCGATACCTATACCGGTGAGCGCTGCGTCATCACACGTGATTCCGATATCCCCGTCGCCCGAGCAGTGGCAGCCAGCAGTGCCATCCCGGGCGTGTTCTCCCCGCAGCCCATCGGAGATCGTCGATGCATGGACGGCGGGGTGAGCGGTTCGGGCACGCATCTCGATCTGGTGGCGGGTGCCGAGCGAGTCGTTGTGCTGAGCCTGATCGATGGCTCGGCCACCGAAGTCGGAGGGATGACCCAGGCCCCGGGTGCGTTCCATGCGGAACTCGAAGAACTGCGGGCATCGGGCAGTGAACTGTTCCTGCGCAGCCCCGAGACCATGGACGTTGCCCGCCTCATGGATCCGAAGGCGGTGCCCGAGGCCATCGCCATGGCCCGTCGACAGGCCGCCGCCGATGCTGACGCGTTGCGGGAGTTCCTCGCATGACCGATCTCTCGAAGCTCGATGTCGATGAAGTGCTCGCCGAGAGTTCGCGCCGCACCGGGGGGCTCACCGATCTCGGCGACGGTCCGTTCGTCGAACCGCTCGGCCTGTTCATGGAGTCGCTGCATCGCGATGCACAGCTGAACGATCTCGGTGCGCTCATCGCCAGTGAGCGGGCGCTCATGCACACGGTCAACCGTCTGAACTACATCGAAGACCGCAAGCGCTTCCCGAATATCGCCCAACAGCGGATCGTGAAGCCGGTGTTCATCATCGGTATGCCCCGAACCGGAACGACGATCCTGCATGACATCCTCGCCAAAGACCCGGCCAATCGTGCGCCGATGACCTGGGAGACCATGTTCCCGTCGCCGCCGCCGCAGCGAGCCACCTTCCGCACCGATCCCCGCATCGCGCAGTGCGCGGCGCTGTTCCCGGCGCAGCAGGAGCAGAACCCGGGCTTCGAGGCCATCCATCCCACTGGCCCCGAACTCACCCAGGAATGTGTGGTGATGATGGGCGAGGCCATGTGCACCCCGTTGTTCCATAATCAGTTCCGGGTTCCCACCTTTGAGGACTGGGTGGATCTCGAGGCCGACTGGTCGCATGTGTACGACTTCCACCACATGCAGTTGCAGCATCTGCAGTCGGGCTACGAAGGCGATCGTTGGGTGCTCAAGACCGGCGCTCATCTCTGGGGGCTCGAGCATCTGCTGTCCACGTATCCCGATGCGCGCATCGTGTTCACCCATCGCGATCCGGTGAAGTCCATGACCTCGTATGCGAGTCTCACCTCGAAGGTTCGGGCAGTTGGCAGCGATCACGTGGATCCGGCCGAGGTTGCATCTGACTGGATCCCGCGTCTGCAGCGTGTGCTCACCCGCAGCATTCGCATCCGCGCTGAGCGCGAGTATCCCGACGCGGTCTTCCACGACATGATGTTCAGGGACTTCATCACTGATCAGTTCGGTGTGGTCGAGCAGATCTACGACGCGCTGGATATGCCGATGTCATCTGAGGGTGCGTCGGCGATGCAGGCGTTCATCGATGCCAATCCCCCGGGTGTGCACGGCGTGCATCGCTACACCCCTGAGGAGTACTCCATCGATCCAGCGCGGGTACGCGCTGATTTCCGCGAGTACATCGAGCATTTCGAACTGCCGCCTGAGTAGTTCCGCAGCGGGGAACTCGCACCGCTGGGCAGTGACGTTCAGTTGATCCTCTGGATTATCTGACGGTGACGATCACGCGGCCCACCGTGGCCCGATCGGCCATATCGGTGATCGCTTGCGGCAGTTCCGCGAATGATGGCGTGGCGCCGACGACGGGATGCGCGGCACCGCTGCGCACCGCGTCGAGGATCTCGCGCATGGCGCGCTCGCCGAGAGAGGTCGGGGCGACGTTCCAGCCCATGGCGCCCTTGAGCAGGGCGATCATGTCGTCGGAGGTGTAGTTCAGCAGCACACCACAGAG
>WLCQ01000157.1 GCA_009705225.1 Actinomycetota bacterium
ACGATCGATGGCATGGGTGCGGCCGCCACATCGGCGATCGAACTTGCCGTGCACATGCATGAACGTATGGATGAGATGTTGGCCCGCGCCCCGCAGGATCGACGGGGCATGATCGGAGTCTTCGCTGATCAACTCGATGCCGGGGAGGTGAATCGCGACGAGGTGAGCGCAATGCTCACCGTGTTCGTCACCGCCGGTTCGGAAACCACGGCGAGCCTGATGGCGACCTGTATCGAAACCCTGGCGCGGGATCCGCACCTGCAGAGCCAGCTGCGCGCCAAGCCCGAGCTGATCCCGAATGCCATCGAACGCATCCTGCGTGATGAAGGCCCGTTCCAGTTCCATTATCGGTACACACCGGCCGACACCGAGCTTGGTGGCGTCTCCATCCCGGCGCACAGTCGAGTGCTGCTCATGTGGGCCGCCGCGAATTGTCCGATGCCGAACACCGAGAACTCCCCCGAACCTTTTGATCTCGAAGCTCGCCCGGCCCCGCACTTCGCATTCGGGCGTGGTCTGCATTTCTGCATCGGTGCGCCGGTGGCCCGGATGGAGACCCGTCTTGCCCTCGAACGGCTCCTGGCTGCCACTTCGTCGATCGAGCTGGACCCCGACTCCGCTCCCACCCGGCGTCCGAGCATTTTCATCCGTCGTCACGCAACCCTTCCGGTCGTTGTCGAGAAGGCCTGAGGTTCCTATGAGCACAACCCCGACATTGCGCCGTGATCTCAATATGGGCAGCACCTGGTTGCTGCCTGCATGGAGCACGGCGCCGGTGGGTGACGAGCCCGCTGTACTCGAAGGGGCCAGGGCCGCGGGATATCAGGGCATACAGGGCGCCAACCCCGAGTTGTGTCGAGAACTCGGGCTCGTACCCACCACCTTCGATATCCGCATCGAGGTCGGTGGCATGCTCGAGCAGGCCAAGCGTTTCGTCGATCAGGGATTCGCCTGCGCCACCCTCATGGTCGGCACCGGTCTTGAAAGCGATGACGATGCAACGCGGTTGATGGAGGAGATCGTCGCCGCCAGCGCCGGCGCTCGGATTCCGCTCTATGTCGAAACTCATCGGGCCACTGCCACCCAGGACATCTGGCGCACACTGCGCCTTGTCGAGCGGCTGCCCGAGCTGCGATTCAACGGCGATTTCTCGCACTGGTACACCGCGCATGATCTGCCGATCGGTGACTTCGCGGCGAAGCTCGATCTCATGGCGCCGGTCTTCGAACGCGTGCGATATATGCACGGACGCATCGGCACTTCGGGATGCATCCAGGTTGATATCGGCGACGGGAACTCGCAAGAAGCGCCCCATGTCGATCACTTCCGGGCGATGTGGATCCGTGCCTGTGCCGGTTTCATCGCCGGCGCAGCGAACGATGCTGTGCCGCCGCCGAACCTCGAACTGGGCTTCGCCCCTGAGTTGCTGCCGAATGAGTTCGGCTACGCCATCAAGGCGCCGAACGCCGAAGGCGTGCTCGACGAACTCGGAGACCGCTGGCAACAGGCGCTGGTGCTCACTGAGATCGCACAGGGTTGCTTCGACGCAGCTGGGCCCGGCATCCCCTGAGCTATTCACGTGTTCGGCCGAAGGTGGGACTCCTTCCACCAGATTTTCGAAACCTTTGCCATACGGACCAACGGAGAGTGATGGCCGGGTCAGTCCCCGAGTGAGGATTCCTCGAGTCCAGATTGGCGCAGCGTGATAAGGATTCGGAGTTCGAGTTGGGCGATCCAGATCTGTAGCTCGTCGGCCCGTGTCAGCAGCAGCGCTGCGACGATTGGAGGAAGTCGGTCCAGCAGATATCTATTCGACGATTGAGGTTCGAGTCGGGCACTCCGCCGGTGCATCGCCATCCGAATACTCAGTGACGCACGCGTCACGAGGCGACCGAGGCGCGGAGCTATCCACTGTGAGAGCAACATGTGCACGTTCTTCAACGTTGACCGTCCACGGTGAACTCATCAGCAAGGGACGCGGAGGCGATTCGACCACTGAATCGGTGCTCGAACGAGCGCAGCGCTTCCGAAACATCGATTTGCTCATCCGAGCGCCGCCCAGCCTGCTGGGCACGTCGCTCCTGCTTCAGCGAAAATGATGCGACCTGCCGCCATGTTTCGGGAGTAGTTCGCAAGTTCAGCGAGGAGAACAGCGATCGCACGGTACGTGATCCAGTGAGCCTCTCTGGATCGAGCTCGAGCCAACGAGATCGCGTGTGCTGAGCCTGGAGGCGTCTGATTCGGAGGAGTTGGTCCAGGTGATATCCGATAGCAAGATCGGCAGGGCTCTCGATCTCTTCGGGGTGTACCGGGAACATCGACATACGCGCCGTCGGCGGGAACGCAATGTCGGCCCATGACCCATTGGGTTCGACGAACCAATCGCTCGATAGGGCCTCGGTCACGAGATCCACCAGCCGACGGCGACTCACCAGCACAGTGATCTGAAGGTTTTCGAACGAGTCGAAAGTCACATCGGCATATGTGGTGAGGAACGTCGGACTCGGATCAATGCAGGTACAGCCAGCGGGAATCGTAGTGAGTGCGCGCCGAATGGCATCGGCACGGACGCGACGATCGTTGTAGGACGACGCAAGATCTTCTGACCCGACCCTGCGCGTCAGTGTCCCGGTGTTCGCCGGAACGGGTTCGCGTACGACCCACGCCTCGGCGGCGGTACCGAGGATCTCGGCGAGAGGCCCAGCGCTGTTCTGGCTGGGGTCGGCGATCAGAACGATCCGCTGAGGTTCCCGCCGCCAGAGAGCAGATGACACGGGGCGGTGTTTCGCGTCTCGAGTGTTGGTGGCCCCTGTCGTTCGGTGCTGCCGCTTCCGAGAGAGAGGGAGCTCCGACGAGTTCCTCTCAACGAACCGACGGATCGGTGGTGCAGACATGACCCGCTCCTCGCCGTACTCACTGGCGAGGCGCTTCACGATCGTGCTCATCGCCGAGAAATTGTGTCCGATGATCGCGTTCGTTCCATCCAGCCAGTGTTCGTCAGCGCCCAGATGGAACGTGGCGTGGAGGTCGGTGAACGAGTGGTAGCGCTCGGCGGCGAGATAGAGGTTGGCAACGAAGGCACGCCCGACGAACGGCGCGCCGACAACGACATCGCCGACGTCGACCTTGGCGAGAACGGAAGGAGTGAATGCGAAACAGTCGAATCCGGGATGTGGCTTCCCGACCTGCGCACTGACCCAGACCAGTTCCGGCCCGTGGGGTCCGGAATCGACGACCCGTCGGTTGATCGTGAACGCGTCGAAGCCACGATCGGCGATCCCGCCGACAAGGTCGTAGAAAAGCGGCTGGACTGCGATATCGAGATTGGTGAAGATCCCCAAGTCCCATGCTCCGTCCGCATCGAACCCCTTCAGGAGATCCGCGAGTAATGGGAGTTGAGGAGCGCCGGGGAAATCACCGAGATCGAGCAGCGATCGATGCAACTCCGGGCCTCGGGTCATCCACTGCAGCGGGGTTGGATCCTCAGGGATGGAAACGGCGACAACCTCGACAGCGAATTTCGAGTCGGTGATGGAGATCGCACGGGCGATCGAATCGAGCGTGAGTCGCTGGGGGACAAGGAGGCGGTCCGGAGCGTCGGGACCGACGGTGTTGATGACGTGTCGGATCCTCAGCTTGGGATGTACAGATGAGCTGTAGGAGGTGGTGCCTGCTGACCACTGCATTGGCTCGTGTCCTTCAACAAACCCGGTCACAACACCGATCATGACACAGGATTCACCCCCGAATTGGTGGGTGTGAATAGCCACGCGGGTTCCGGCTTCCCGCCTACCGGATCTGCGCGACCGCTGATCATTCTTCCGATGGATTGGATGCAGCAGATGCCGGGAGCAACCTGCGTTCGTACCGGGTCCACTCGGGTAACGGCAGCAAATCGTCAGCTCGGTCGGGAGTCACATGCCAAGGGAAGGGCATCAACACATCGACCGGATCGGATCGGTAGGTCGTGGCAATGAATGCTGCCCACCACGAAAGTGTGATGTTCGACATGACGAACGCGTGCGACCGGGCCATGCCAGTCAGTGCGTCCCAGCTCGAGACCGCGTCGCTGATCTCGTATTGCCCCGTGGTCAGCTCTGGACAGAGCTCTTGGAAGACTGCCGGTGAGTCGGTGAAAACGCGTATGGGTAGACCACCGTGCTTCTGTGAGAGCTGGCGTCCGAGTTCGAGCAACAACGACGGATCGGTCGGTCCGAGGAAGTCCCGCCAGCTGTCGTTGAGGTAATCACCAAGCCTCGAATGCACCCCGAAATAGGGCGCATCGGTCTCCGGCTGGAACGCGAGAGGGATACGAGACTTGAGCACAGACCGCAGTGTCTCCTGATTGGAAAGGGGGGGGTTCGGTGACCGCCAGTAGGGCGGTTCGTGCTGTGTGAGTTCGATGAGGGCCCGAGCGGTCGGAGTTGAGTCGTCGGTTGCCCGAGCCTCGGCAACGGCGTCGTTGAACAGGATCACTCGTGCTCCTCGAGTGATGATCCGACGCTTCAGAGCTCGAGGAAGCGCGCGAATCCGGCTTGAATTTCCGCGTCCGCGGAAGGTCTTGAAACCATGAGGAAGCTCGTCGAGCTCGAAATGGCGTGTATCCGTGTCGGAGGACTGATGACGGTAGGACTGGTGATCCAGAGCGACCGGCACTCCAACGACATCTCGTAGATGAATTGCTGCAGCGAGCCCGAAGAGTTGATTGCCCAAACCACCCGAGATTCGGACCGAGATTGTCGTGCGACGAAGGTTCACGGCGAAACCTTGGCAGATTTGTCACAAATTCGGGTCATCTCCATCGCAGCCCTGCTCGCTGACTCGGAAACCTCGGCAGATACGATCTGCTCATGGGCGCAGAACACGACCCGGCAACCGGCCGGTGTGCTCGCCGTTGACGAACAGCGGTTCGCCGTTCACGATCACTGCGCGATAACCGCTGGCGCCGAACACAAGTCGTCCGGCTCCGGCGGGGAAGTCGCGTAGCAACGTGATGGGATCGACGCCGAGAGCATCGCGATCAATCACGAGAACATCAGCGGCGAGTCCGGTTGCGAGTACACCGCGATCGGTCAGGCCATGCAGCCGGGCCGGTTCGGAGGTGAGGCGGGCCACTGCTTGTTCGATTGTCATCATCGTGGGAACGGTCTCGGTGAGGGTGCGCGTTGTGTAGTCGGCTCCGCAGAACGTGAGCAGATGCGCACCACCATCGCTGGAGCCGGCCAACGTGAGTGGATGCGTGACAATCTCCTCGGTGGCGGCGGCCAGTGCGGGATCCGCGGGACGCCGCCAGACGAAGACAGTCTCGAGTTCGTCGGCCAGCGCGAGGTCGATCATGGCATCGACCCCAGTCACTCCAGCCTCATCCGCGAGCTCGGCGATCGTGCGACCGACCGTGCTGCCCAGGGACTCATCGGCCACCGAAGCCACACTCACCGCCTCCCAACCGAACACGAACGAACGGCCGGCGGTGTCGGCGAACTCGGCCCGCATGGCGATCCGGTTGGACTCATCACGAAGTTCGACGGCTCGCTCAACCGTTGGCAGGGTGAGCACGCGTCGGAATGTGGGCATCTCGTCGAGCACGAAGGTTGAAT
>WLCQ01000158.1 GCA_009705225.1 Actinomycetota bacterium
AATGAACCGACGGAAGACCGAGCGGCGACGGGTTCTCGCTGAAGGTGATGCTGTGGCTGCCCTTGGCGGCACAACGACGGACCTCGGCGGCGGCGAGTTGGGGATCCCACAGCGGCACCATGGTGAGCGGGATGAGGCGGCCGTAACCGGCGCCGGCGCACCATTCGTCGATCATCCAGTCGTTGTAGACCTGAATGCACAGCAGGGCGAGTTCTTTGTCCTCGCGCTCGAGGAAGGCCTGACCGCAGAAGCGGGGAAGGATGTTCGGGAAACACAACGAAGCCTCGACATGATTGGCATCCATGTCGGCAAGGCGCTGGGTCTGGTCGTAGCAACCGACGAGGATGTCGTCGAAGGTGCATGGCTCGTTCTGCACGACCTCGGCGCCCACGGCGGCCGACAGGCGGGTGAACGGGTAGACGAGGTCGTCGTAATACCAGACATCGCAGTCGGCCCCGGCCGGGTCATCGACGGTGAAGGAGTAGCCACCAGTGATGTTCATCGACACCTTGTGGCGTTCGATGCGCGGTCCCCGATCGACGAACTTCTTGGGCAGGCGGGCCGACCACAGATCGGGCGGTTCCACAACGTGGTCGTCGACCGAGATGATGCGGGGGATGTCCATGGCTGGCTCCTGGGATGCGCCCTTGATCTGGGCTGCTGGGTGTCGGGGGTGCTGGGCTTCGGGGATGCTGAGAATCTGACGAACCGTCAGTTTGGCACGATCATGGGTCGCGGTGTCAGCCGAGCGAGAACTCTCCCGCCTGGCCGATGACAACGGCAGTTCCGACTGGGTCCTCGATGAGAAACCGCTCCCCCACCGAGTGTTCGAAGCTCTGCACAACCGAGCGCACGCCTTCGCCGGACTCGACCACAGCCACGGTGGTGAGGTCTGCCGAGCGGCCCGGGATGACCGTGGCTCCAATAATCGTGGCCGCCCCCACGAGATCGGGATCGACGGTTCGAACTGCCGTGGCCGAACGGGCGTGATCGGTGACATCGACACATGTGTATGCGGTTCGAGGTGCAGCGTTGGACCACAACGTCACCGAAGGTTTGGTGAGCAGACCGCTCACGGCGCTGGTGAGCCCGATGGTGTCCGCAGGTCCGTTCGTGAGCGCGGTAACCATGGCCGCTGCTCCCTGCAACGAGTAGTTGTTGTAGGGACCGCCCGAGAAGGTCATGCCGCCCGTGACGGTGAGCGGACGGGCGAGGTCGAAGCCAAGCTCGGCGGCCTGTACCTCGACCGCCGCTGGGAAGCAGCTGTAGAGATCAACGAGGTCGATCTCATCGAGGGCAACCCCGGCAGCTTCGAGGGCCGCGCGCCCGGCAATGCCGCTGGCCGGCCAACGATGGATCTCGTCGCGCTCGGGCATCGGGATCACCAGATTTGAAAGTCCCGTGGCGAGCGGGAACACCCACTGCTCCCTGTCGATGCCAAGTTCGCGGGCGACACCCACCGTGGTCACGACGAGCGCAGCGGCCTGATCGACGTTCCACTGGGAGATGAGCCACTTGGTATATGGAGCCGCGATGACCCGATTGGCCTCCGACGCGACGGCGATGTCCTCAGCACGCATTGCTTGCTGGTTCCACGCCCCGGGGGCCTGCGCCGCAACTGCAGCAAAACCCTCCCACAGCGAACCGAGCGCTGCCTGATGTGCTTCAACACTGCGACCCAGACGATGCCGCAGCGCAGATTCGATGATGGCGTACTGATGTGCAGCAGTGGTGAGGTTCCGTTCGATCTCGATCGTCGAGATGACCATCTCCGCAGGCGAGATGACCTCATCGGGTTCACCAAGTGAAGCCGACGGTGGATCCGGCACTGCGCTTCCCGACTTCGCGGCATGCACACCCGACCATCGGTTCTCGCCTCCTGCGACGATGGCTGCATCGACCCGACCATCAGCGACGGAAAGGATCGCTCGCACGAGAAGCGTGTGTTGCAACACGCCCAGCTCGGACCGAACAGTCCGAGCATCGAGGGCGCCGACTGCATCCGCGATGGCGCGTGCCGGATCGGACTCCGACCAGGTGCCATGCGGCACGAGTACCTCACCGACACGCGCGCCGAGGGCGGCGGCCGCACCGGACTGATCAAGTGCGAGCCGTGCAGTTTCGATGAGCAACTCAGTGGCCGAACAGGGTTGGAAGTTCGGGCCAGGGCGGTGCACGACCTCGGCAGCACCGACCACGATCGGCGTGGAATCAGGGATCGACAGCCAGTCAGTCATGTGATGCGAGCTCCGGGTCCCTGGAAGTGGTGAGAGCAGCCAGTCCGGCGAAGAACACCGCAACTGTCGGGTTGAAGATGTCGGCTCGTTCCCATTGCAGGAAATGACCCGCACCCGGAAGTACGAGCGGCCCGACCCGGTTCGGAAACGCAACCTCACAACAGTGGATGAAGTCCGGACCGACGACCTGATCATCGGCGCCGTAGAACACGAGCGTGGGCACCGCGACTGGGCGGTCCATGATCGGGTTCTCAGAGGCAACGCGTCCGAACCCGAGTTGGTACACGGCCCAGCCGGCACGAAGTCGGACCTCATCGGCCCATGGCTCGGTCATGAAGTCAATATCGGCATCGGTGAATGTGCCCGGCGAGGCCCAGAGGCGGGGCCCATACATGGCACCCACCCAGTTACGCCGCAGTGCCGGCGAGTTCAGTTCGGCAGCGAGAACATCGGGCTCGCCGCCCTGCCGACGTCGATAGTCGCCGGAGGGGCCGTCGCCGATCGCCCGGATGGATCCGAGATCGATACCCGCGGCGGTGTACTCATCAAGCAGGATCGGCGGCACGGTGTCGAAGAAGCAGAGCCCCTCCACGAAACCCGGGAATCGGTGCACCATGTCGACGGCTACGACTCCCCCGACATCACCGCCCACTACGCCGCAGCGATCATGACCGAGCACATCGTGCACCAGTGAGTAGAGGTCGCGGCTGTAGGTGACGATGTCATAGGTGTCATCAGCCGAGAGATCGGAATCGCCATGACCGCGTAGGTCAGGGACGATCACCTCATAGCCGGCGGCAACCAGTGCGTCGATATTGCGCCACCAGATGCGTTTGGTCTCGGGATACCCATGGATCAGCAGCAGCGGACGACCACCGATTCCCTCGTGCACATAGGCGAGCGACAGTCCATCGGCGACCTCGGCACTATGGATCGTGAACGCATCGGGCGCCGGAGTGGCCGGTTGTGCAGGGCGGAGTCTGAGGTCGTATCCGCCAACGCTCACGCCACGACCCCGCTCGCGAACATTGCGTCGATCTGCTCAGAGGAGAGACCGAGACCCTCGAGCACCTCACGGGTGTGCTCGCCGAGTTCAGGCGCAGGGCCACGTGCACTCCATGGGGTGCCGTAGAAGTCGGACGGGCTCGCAACACGCATGACGCCTCCATCGCGCTCGGGTACCTCAATGAACGCCCCCGCTGCATGGGCCTGTGCATCGATCAGCACATCGTCGATGGTGTTCACCGGCGCCCAGAAGAGTTCTGGCTCACCATCGAGAATGACCACCCATTCATCGAGCGTCTTCGTGGCAAAGATCGCATCGAGAAGTCCGATGAGTTCCGCGGCATTCGCACGTCGACCCATCGGAGATGAGAACCGTTCGTCATCGATCCATTCGGGATGGCCCACGGCCCGGCACAACGGCGGCCAATGCCGTGAGATCTCCTGACCCACGAGCCAGAAACTGCGCCCGTCGGAGGCCGTGTAGTTGTTCATCGCGGGGTTGCCCATCTCCTCGCGTCGACCGATGCCGATGTGATCACCCCAACCGAGCGTGATGGCCAGATCGAAACTGATCGTGTAGACGCCCTGTCGCAACAGTGATGTGGAAACGAGTTGCCCTTTGCCTGTTCGTTCGCGGTTGAACAGCGCAGCACATACGGCAGCGGAGGCCGAGCTGCCGGTTGGGTGATCGCCCATGCCACCGCGTTGGAACGGCAGCGGGCAGTCGGGAGCCTGCAACAGCGACGCGATTCCGGAACGCGCCCAGAACGCCGCGATATCGAAGCCCGGACGATCGGCGTCCTCACCCTCCATCCCGTAGCCGGTGATGAGTTGATAGACGAGGCGTGGATTCGCTTCGAGGAGTTCATCGGGGCCGAGTCCCCATTCCTCGAGCGCACTGCGCCGCAGGTTCGTGACGAAGACGTCGGCGTCGGCGATCAGTTGGCGAGCGATCTGCTGGCCCTCGGCCACCCGTAGGTCGATCGCAATGCCGCGCTTGGAGCGGTTGTCGAGTTCGAAGACCGGATTGTCCGGCATCATCTGGCCGAACAGCGCTTGGAAGCTGCGGGCCGGATCACCGCCGCCGGGTGGCTCGAGCTTGATGACATCGGCACCCCAGTCGGCAAGGATCCCCGCGCACGCGGGACCAGCCACCCACATGCCGAGTTCGACGACCTTCACACCTTCCAACGGACCTGTCATGGACTCCCCCGAGAGCGATAGCTGATCTGCGTCGATCAGCGCACTGACTCTGCCACATCGCCACGAGTCGTCGACCCGGGAACGGATTCGAGGGGACACATGCTCACATCAGTCGGGCAGCGAACCAGTCATTCATCGTGCGTTCCCACGCGGCGGTGATGCCACAGGGAAAGGCCTGGAACCCGTGGGGCATATCAGGGGCCACGAAGAGTTCGAGTTCGTTCTCGGCAGCCGCGAACCGCGTCGCGAACAGCAACGAATCATCAAGGAGATGATCGGCGGTGCCGACCGACACGAGTGCCGGCGGAAGTCCGTGAAGATCAGCGAATGCCGGCGAGATGGATCCGTGGCGTCGCTCATCGGCGCTGCGCCCCGGGAGATAGCACTCACCGAACATCGCCATGCCCTCCGGAGTGAGCATGTCGGGCCCACCCGCCGCCCGCAGTCCGCGCTGGCTCGGCGAGAGGCCCCAGTCCATCACTCCGAACACCAGGTTGGCTCCGAGAATGCGATCGATCGAGTCGAGTTCATCGCGGATTCGCAGCAGCACAGCAGCGGCCATGTATCCGCCAGCACTTTCGCCGCCGAGGATGACGCGATCCGTACCGAACCGCTCGACACCGTTCTTGAGCATCCATGTCACGACGGCCAACCCATCATCAGGGCCTGCGGGGAAAGGGTGCTCGGGTGCCAACCGGTATTTCACCGAAACCACGGCGATCCCATGTCGGCGGGCCAGCGCGAGATTCGCGCTGTCGTTCATCTCCGGAGCGCCGATGACCATGCCGCCTCCGTGGAAATGCACATAGATGCCGCGTGCGGGACCATCCGGTTCGAACAATCGGCACGGCACGCCGGCGAATTCGGTGACGACTGCCTCAGGCACCGGTGCATAGGTCGCAGCGAAACCAGCTCGTTGGAAGGCGACCAATCCTTCGAGGTCTCTCGGGGGTTGCCCCTGACCAGCGAACATCGCGGCAACGACCTCCATACCTGCAGCAACGACGGCACGAGCCTCCGGCCGCATCGCTTCGATCTCATC
>WLCQ01000159.1 GCA_009705225.1 Actinomycetota bacterium
AGAGCCCGCGATCGTTGATGCTGAGGTGGGCGAGGAAATGCACAGGTCCGGCATTCGCCGGCTGGGTTTCGGTCATGGGGATGAAGCTCCTTGGGTGAGGTTCGGCGAGCGCCGATGAGACATGAGGAGAGCGTCGAGAGTGCGGTTCACGGTGACGTCAAGTTGATCGAACCCGCAGCGGGCCAGCACCAACACCCCCTGGAACGACTGCAACAGGGTGCGGGCAACCTCCGGCGAGGGCGACGCCAGCGTGCGGCCCTGCCCGACAGCGCGATCAAGCGTGCGACGAAACGCAAGCTCGATGAGTTCGAATCCGCGCCCGAGGGCGGCACCGATGGCAGGCACATTCCCAGCCGACTGCTGACTGGTGGTCGTGAGCAGACAACCGGGTGCCCTCGCGGCACCGGCCGGGATCGTCAGGACACTGAGAAAGAACTCGCGGATGCCCTGCAGCGGGTCGTCGGAACCGTCGAGGAACTTCGTGATGCGACCCTGCACAACGCGCTCGACATAGCGATCGATAGCGGCAGCGAACAGTTCGTCCCGGGAGCCGAACCGGCGATAGATCGACGGAGCCCGCAGATCGAGGGCGGCTTCGAGGTCACGAATGGTGACGTCGTCGCAACCGCGCTGCCAGATCAGTTCATAGGTGACATCGAGCACGTCGGTGTCGGTCATCTTGGCGGGGCGGCCCATGCGTCACCTCCTGGCTCATCGGTTGACGAATAGTAACACTTGCTACTAAACCCTCGACATGAGCACTGAACCTCTCAAGAAGATCCGCGTCACAGTTCTCGGTCGCGAAATGGCGGTCCACGATTCCCGACCAGACGACGCCGGTGCCACTGGAACTGGCACCGACACCTTCGTCTTCCTGCACGGCAATCCCACCTCGTCATATCTCTGGCGAAATGTGCTGCCCCATGTTGCCGATCTCGGGCGGGTGGTCGCCCCCGACCTGATCGGTCACGGCGATTCCGACAAGCTCCCCGATTCCGGCCCCGACCGCTACACCTTCGACGAGCACAGTCAACACCTCGATGCCCTGCTCGATGCCCTCGATCTCGGCGACCGCATCACCCTCGTCATCCACGACTGGGGCTCCGCGCTCGGCTTCGACTGGGCCCGTCGCCACCCCGACCGCATCGCTGGCATCGCGTACATGGAGGGCATCGTCGCTCCCGTCACCTGGGCGGACTGGCCGGAATCCGCGCGCGGCATCTTCCAGGGCATGCGCTCCGAAGCAGGCGAAGAGATCGTGCTCACCAAGAATCTGTTCGTCGAAGCCATCCTCCCGGCCTCGATCCTGCGACCGCTCGAACCGGCCGAGATGGACGAATACCGCCGACCGTTCGCGAACCCCGGCGAGGATCGTCGCCCCACGCTCACCTGGCCGCGTCAGATCCCGGTGGAGGGATCACCAGTTGAGGTAGTCGCGATTGTCGAGGACTACGGGCAATGGATGCGCACAGCCACCTTCCCGAAGTTGTTCGTCAATGCCGAGCCCGGCTCGATCCTGCTCGGCCCACAGCGCGAGTTCTGCCGGAGTTGGCCCAATCAGCGAGAGGTCACCGTCGCCGGGCTCCACTTCATCCAGGAGGACAGCGCCGGCGAGATCGGCGCCGCAGTACGTGAGTGGTTCCTGAGCGAGATCAGTCCGCAATCCGCGATCTGATCACCGCAACCACATCGGCGCCGGCATCGATCTGCAGGAAGTGACCGGCTTGTTCGATCCGGTCGAGCGTGGCGCCCGGGATCTCCGCGGCCCACTGCTGGGCCCATTCCCAGGTGAAGATCGGATCAGCGTCGCCGAACGCCAGATGCACCGGGATGGTGATCGACCGCAACGCGATACGGGCCTCCTCCTGCTCGACCGCATCGCCGAGTTCGGGCTCTCCAAACGGAATGCAAAAGGGGAAGCGTCGGGCGCCGGCTTTCGAGGCGTACCCCGTGTAGGGAGCATCGAACGCGGCGATGATCTGCTCCTTGTCATCGTGTGGCCGTTGCAGCGTCATGCCGAGAATCGCCCCCGTGGGCATATCGCCACCGAGCGCAGCGGGATCGATCGCCATCTGCCGCCACATCTGAACGCCATCGGTGTACTCGAAGTCCTCCGAGTGCAGCCAGGTGTTGAGAATGAAGATCCGGTTGTAGCGATCGATATCGCGCATCGCCGTGATCAGTCCGATGGGTCCGCCCCAGTCCTGGACAACAAGGGTGATGTCACGCAGATCCAGCGTGGCGATGAGGTGCTCAAGCGCAGCGCGATGGCGCGCGATCGTGAACCATTCCTCATCCGTGGGTTTGTCGGAGCGTCCGAATCCGAAATGATCGGGCGCAACTACGCGGTATCCGAGTTCGACGAGCGGACGGATCATGTCGCGGTAGAGATAGGACCATGACGGTTCGCCGTGCATGAGCAGGAACGTGCCGCGCTGCTCACCGACCGGGCGCTCATCGACGTAGTGCTGACGCAGCCCGTCGGGATGCACGAGATAGTGGGGTTCGAAGTCCCAGCCGATGTTCTCGAACTGCTCGTCGGGGGTGCGCTCGAATTCCATTCCTGGACCTCATTCCGGTGAGCCCGCTTCGCTGGTTGTCAGGCGGGAAACTTTCGACAGATATACTGTCATAACTCTCTGCCCTTGGGTTCCGCCCGATGATCTGCGAGGATGTCAGCCACTTCGTGCGCTCGCGCACTTTTCGGAGAATGAGGTCAGTCGATGTCGACCAAGCGAACCGCAGCACTCGCAGTCGGAGTAGCCATCCTTATCGGCGGCGGGGCAACGGCTCTCGCCGCCACCAGCGATTCCCCGGCGCGCCCCGGTCTGGAAACGGCTGCTTCGGCGCCGGAGACCCGCAGCATCGACACCGCCGTTGGCGAGGCTGAAGCTGTCATCGACACGGAGACTGCCCAGTCGATTGAGTCCCCCGATGCACCCGCACCCGAGGAAGCCACGGCGTCGACCCCTTCGGCATCGGCCTCTACCGAAAACGAAACCTCCGACGATGACGAAGCCGGTAGCTCCGCCAGGCTCGCCGGACCGAGAGACCCATTCGGCGCCATGTCAACCATGCCGTCAGGTTGGGAGGGGTTCGACGACTCGGGAGTCGACAACCCCGACTACACCGACCATGGCCCCTACGACGGCCCCGGTCTTCCGTTCGACATCAACAACATCAATCTTGACTCGCTCTTCTCGCTTGCCCGCTCGGTGGGCATCGAGGTCGGTGTTCCCTCCTTCGGTGACGATGGTTCGATCAAGGTCGCGGTGACCCTTCCCGACGACAGCGTGCACACCGTGTGGGTTGCTCTCGACGCCAACCAGCGCATCATCGATGCCACGGTTGACGGAACACCCGTGATGGAGTTCGTGCGTCAGTTCCTCGCCGGCGAGGTCGGCCGACGAACTCCTCCGATCGAACCGCGTCCCGAGTGGAATCTCCCCGACTGATCCCTCATCCGGCCGCGATCAGCGGCCGTTGATCACCGTCGGTGTGGGCAAGGTCCCCGGCCCGCTCTCGGCATCGAGGGCAGCCCACACTTGGTGCACGATCCGTGGTGAGTAGGGAACCGCGTACTCCGAGCTATGTTCGGAGTCGAACACCAGCAGAACACCAAACGAGCTTCTGGCGCGATCGATCCATGGGTAGAAGCCGTACGCCCCGTTGCCGCTCGACACCACTCCGGCGTCAGTCGTCGACGTGACATCGCGCCATAACCCCAAGCCATAGGTGTCGATCCCTGTAGTTCGCACGGCGAAATCGTTCTCATTGCGCAGCGGCCCGACCTGATCACGTTCCATCTCCCGCACTGAATTGGCAGAGAGAACCCGGATCCCATCGATCTCGCCATCAGTCGCGATCATCTGCACATAGCGCCCGTAATCGTGCAGCGAAGACACAACCGATGCCGCCGGAACCGGATTGCGCGTCCGCGTTCCACCAGCCTCATCAAAGCGCGTTGAGGCCATACCGACCGGACCACCAATCCGCTGCTCGAATGCTGCTTCGAAACTCATGCCGGTGACCATTTGGGTCTGCTGCAGCTTTAGTTGACGGTGTGACCTGCCCCATGGTTTGGGTTCCATGTTCCGTGATGAGTCGAGGGCCTGAATGAAAGGCTCTGACTGTGCCTCGTCCCTATCCTTCCGAGTTCCGAGCTCGCGCGATCGCGCTAGTCCGGTCGGGCAAGCAAGTGAAACAGACCGCCTATGAGCTCGGCATCAGTGCCGGGTGTCTGCACGGATGGCTCAAACAGGACCTGATCGACCGTGGAGAGGTCCCGGGGAGGACCTCCGTCGAATCTGTCGAACTGCGCGCCGCCCACAGGAAGATCCGTGAGCTTGAAACTGAGCTCGCGATCGTCCGGCAGGCCGGGAAGTTCCTCGGCCCGGATCGACCCCACCCAAAAGGATCCACCCGGTGATCGACCGATTGGCCGACACCGGGATCCCGGTTGACCGATGCTGCCAGGTTCTCGGAGTCTCCCGGCAGGGCTACTACCGCTACAAGCGCCGACCGATCTCGGCGACGCAGATGCGTCGACAGTGGCTCACTGGACTGATTCGTGAGGTCCATGTCGCGTCGCGTGGCACCTACGGGTATCGGCGGATCCACGCAGAGCTGACGATGGCGATGAACATCCGAGTCAGCTCCCGGCTGGTGTCGGTCCTGATGACTCAGGCCGGGATCTATGGGCTTCCCGGTCCCGCTCGAGTCAAGCGGCTGCGCGGGATCGTGACCTCCGATGATCTCGTCAACCGGAAGTTCCATCGTCTCCACCCTGACGAACTCTGGATGACCGACATCACAGAGCACCCCACCCGAGAAGGGAAGCTCTACTGCGCGGCTGTCATGGACGCGTTCAGTCGGCGCATCGTCGGCTGGTCGATCGACAGTCGCCAGGACAGCGCCCTGGTCGTGAACGCGCTCGACATGGCCATCCGGAACCGCCGCCCTGAGCCAGGCGGGATCGTCCACGCCGACCACGGAGTCCAGTTCACCTCGTGGGCCTTCGGTGACAAGATCCGTTCCGCCGGGCTGATGCCGTCCTTCGGCAGCATCGGCGACGGGCTCGACAACGCGATGATGGAAAGCTTCTGGTCCTCGATGCAGATCGAACTCCTCAACCGAAAACGCTGGAAGACCAGAGTCGAACTCGCCAACGCGATCTTTGACTACATCGAGATCTTCCACAACCGCCAACGGCGACACTCCGCCCTCGGCTACCGCACTCCTATCGAATTCGAGATCCTCAACGCCATCCCCGCCTGAAGACTCACCACCGAACCTGGAAACCAAGAGATAGGGCAGGTCACTTTTTACGCGAGATCGTGTCTTGCGGGAAAGATGTACCCATGCCGAAGAAGTTCCCACCAGAGTTCAAGCGTGATGTCGTTGCTGTGGCCCGTCGGGGAGAGATCCCGGTCAAGGAAGTCGCCGCTGATTTCGATATC
>WLCQ01000016.1 GCA_009705225.1 Actinomycetota bacterium
CATCGATCGACTATGCCGTCAAGGTCGCAGACTCCATCGTTCGCAGCGGAGTGGCCCGTATCCCGTGGCTGGGAGTCATGAGCGACGATCTCGATTCCATCACGACCGCACGACTGGGACGCTCGGGGACCATCCTCAGCGAGATCAGCGCCGACGGTCCCGCCGACGTTGCCGGACTAGAGGTGGGGGATGTGGTCGTGAGCATCGACGACTCGCCGATCTCGTCGGCGACATCACTGGTAGTCGCGTTGCGCAGCCGCGAGGTGGGTGATTCCGTGACGATCAGTTACATCCGTGATGGGGCGCAACGGGTCACGACGACGATCCTCGGGAATCGTCCCTGAACCGACGGCGGATCACCGCAACCACGGCACCAACGACAGCGACCGCGCCGAATGCTGCTCCGCCCAGGGCCAACTCCTGACGATGACGAGGGGTCAGGCGGGCCCACAGACCCCCGCGATCGGAGTCCACATACGCCTCTTCGTTCGTGAAGGCAGGTTCCCAGCCGAGCGCCCGTAGACGATCGTTGGCCACCACCCATGGGGCGGAACTGGCCACGAGCATCGATGGGTCCCCCGGAGCAAGGCCGAGTCGGGCACCAACGCCAGCAACCAGCACTGCCAACGACCGACTCAGGCGCACACGGGGGGCGGGCCCCTTCAGAGCGCTGACCTGACTTGCCGTGAGCCAACCGTCCGGAGCGAGGTTGATCGCTCCATCCGGACCGTTGGTGCGCAGAAGTTCGATGGCACTCACCAGATCGTCCACGTGCAGAAATTGAACCGGCCCGGTTCGATCGCTCACCTGGAGTCCGGCGGTGGACCATGGCGATCGAGCCAGCCACTGACCGTTGTCCGGTCCGACGACCACGCTCGGCCGCATGAGGGTGCAACTGATCCCCCGTTCACCGGCCCACTCCGAACACAGACGTTCGAGCGAGGCTCGTTCCATCGACGCCGGAATGGAAGCGTTGGGACGAACCCTGGCATCTTCGGTGAGCGGGACAGGATTATCGCGACGAGCGCCGTAGACCAACGACGAGGACAGCACGAGCAGTGAGCGCAGATGTGTGGCTGCTCCGAGCGCACCAAGCAGGGTGCGGGTGCCTGCGAGGTCGAGTTCGGCGCCCCCCGTTCCGTCGATGTCGAGTCCACCGCGGGGCCCGAGAAGCATCACCGTGGTCGCGGACTCGATGCGCGGCACGAGGGCGGGGTCGTCGAGTCCCATGCGCGCCATGGTGAGTCGGGCATCAACCACCCGGGTAATCGGCTCCCAAGCACCGTCTCGAAGGCGTCGGCCCACCGCCACGACCTCGGCAACATCAGGGGCCAACAGCAGCGAAGAGACCACTCGGTGCCCGATCGGACCGTCAGCCCCGGTGACCACGACGATCTCCGTCGGAACGATCAGCGGCACCTCGGGTTTCTCATCGACCGTGTCCACCTCTCCATCATGCCCCGTGGGGTGATGGACCTCTCGTTCCAGGGTCTCTCCATGATCCCGAGTCCCGCCCAATGAGCCCGGATGCACATGGAGTCCCGCCGCCCTAGCCTTCACCCCGTGAGTTCCGATCCCCCCGACCTTCCTCCCAACTTCCCGTCCGGCGCCCCCTTCGGCGACGACGGCTCCGATCCGTTCAAGGGCATGCCACTGTTCGGCGACCTCTCCCGGCTTTTCGCACAACAGGGAAATATGGGCTGGGATGCCGCCCGACAACTGGCACTCTCCGTTGCCACGGATGGCGGTCAGGAACCCAACGTCGACCCGCTCGAACGCATCCGGTTCGAGGCTCTGGCCCGCGTGGCCGAACTCCAGATAGCAACCGCCACCGGCCTGCCCGTCTCACGAAGTGGTCTCGGTATCACCATCACGCCGGTCACCCGTGGGCAATGGGTCACCAGTGCACTCGACGCCTGGCGCCCACTGTTCGATGCCCTTGCCGGTTCGCTTCAGAACAGCAGCACCGATGAAACCCCCGATCCCGGCAACCCGCTCGGATTCCTCGCCCCGCTCATGAAGATGGTGGGCCCGATGATGCTCGGCATGACTGCCGGGTCGATGGTCGGACATCTCGCCCGGCGATGCTTCGGTCAGTACGACCTGCCGATTCCACGCACGGGGAGCGATGAGCTGCTGGTGCTCCCGAGCAACCTCGACGCGTTCGGTGAGGAGTGGAGCCTGCCGTCCGACGATCTGCGGCTCTGGATCTGCTTGCAGGAAATTGCCGTGCACTCCGTGCTGCTCGTGCCCCATGTGCGAGCCCGACTCGATGACTATCTGCTTCGTTACGTCTCGAGTTTCGAACCAGATGCGGGGGCATTGGAAGAACACCTCGGTGAACTCGACATCACCGACCCTGCAGCGATCACCAACATCGAGGTGAGCTTCACTGATCCGCAGATGTTGCTCGGCGCGATGCAATCACCGACCCAACGCGAACTGCTCCCCGGCTTCGAAACGCTCATCGCCACAATCGTCGGGTATGTCGATCACATCATGGACTCCGTGGGAACCAACCTGCTCACGAACTATTCGATGCTTTCGGAGGCGCTGCGACGCCGGCGTGTCGAGGCCGACCCAAGTGACCGATTCGTCGAACGACTCTTCGGACTCGAGCTCAGCCAGCGCACCTACGAGCGCGGTGCCGCATTCGTCAATGGCGTCGTGGAACGCTCCGGAGACGAGGGTCTCGCCCGTCTTTGGGAATCCGAGCGAACGCTGCCGACCCCCAACGAACTTGATGCTCCCGGCTTGTGGCTGGCCAGGATCGAGTTCCCCGAAGACTGAGCACTCGAAGATCGAACCAGCCGAGCTCGGCTCAGTTCGGTCCTCAACTTCCCGCAGGGCGCCGGTCCTCGATTGCAGCTCTGAGACGCGCCATTTCCGCATCAAGTGTGGGTGTCGAGATATCCATAGCCTCAGCGATGGCGCTGATCCTCCATCGCCAATCGAAGCGCTGAAGCGCCATCCAGTTGTTGTACGCAGCCATCGATGGGTTCCACGCATTCACCGCTTCCCGGAGGATCGGCAGTGCGGGGTCACGCTCGATGGTTCCCAGATCGAGAGTCGCCCCGGGCCAGAGAAACTCTCGACTCGTTGCGCAGCGCGGAGCTCGACCAGCGACCACAGCACCAGCCCCGAGACTCTCGGCCCACCGTGGAGTCAGATAGTCGCGAGTCGGATGCGTATACGAGGCTGGAGCCTCAAGATTGTTGAACGCCAGAACGAATTTGCTCCGTGCCAATTCAGCCAAATAGTTCGTCTGATCGACGTGAGCCTCGGCGAGGATTTCCGGACGACCTTTGAAGCGGAGACCGAGGCTCGCACACGCGTCAAAGGAGAGTTTGTCGTCATCCCATTCGCTGGGTTGGCGACCGAAACGTCGCACGTCGACGTCGCGATCCGGCGATGCCGAGCCACCATCGAGTATGTCGGCGCCGATGGGCAACCAATTTACGGTGGTTCCCGTTATCTGCGTCCATGGGTCGACTGAATCAGCATCCGTCACGAATATTCGATCGAAGTCTGAACGCCGATGAGCGATCATTGGGATTCGGTCCTCCCAGAAGGAATCGATCACTAATCCGACGACCTGGCCATAGCCACTGCGGAGGTGCCCGCTCGACATAAGCGCCGAGAGATCTTTCGGATCCGGAGCGATCACGAGACAGGATTCATCTCCCCGTCGTCGTGGTGCACGAAGCGCGAGCCGATGCGACAAGGACGGCCGCGACACGGGTTCCGGAAGTTCAACAAGCTCTGCTTCAAGCAGTCGAGCAGCCATCCGAGCCAGCAACGTGATTGTGGTCCAACCCGAAGAGCGCTGAACCGAGGAGATCACTTTCATACCCAGAGTCTCCTCTAACAAGCAACGGCCTGCGATTCAGCCGGAGTAGCGAGACATCTGGGAATTGAGCGCCAGCCGTGAGGTCTGCACACGCTTCATGGCTCGTCCCTGTCGGGCTGCGGGAGCGCCGGGTCGTCCCATGCATCGGCGCTGAACAACAGCCCGTCCGAACGCTCGCTCGATGGCAGCGGGTTTCGCGCTAGCACAGGATTCCTTGGCGGGAGCGGGGCCGAGCGACGCATCCATCGACGGGCTGGATCGAACGGAGGATCAGGATCGTCTGATGGCGAGTGCACACTGACCGCTTCCGACTGCTCGATCTCGAATGGGCTTCCAACCGGAGCGGCACCGCCCCGTGCAGAACTGAAGTCCTCGGAATCCGGAGCGAACCCTTCGCGGGCGAGCACCTCGGGGTCGACTGCTGCTCGACGGCGGAAGCCGCGTGGCTGCGAAGGAATGCGACCGCTACGGATCTGCCGCAGGCCGATCAGATAACGGACGAGAGCCAGAGCAGCCACGATCGCTATGCACGCGAATCCGGCAACGATCGGAAGAGGAATGACGATGGGGATCAGGGCCCCGATGACCCACACCAACTGGAAACGGGTTTCGAACCGGGCGAACGAACGACCACGGTTCGCGTCGGGAGCGTCGCGCTGCACGATGGAATCGAAAGCCTGTTTGGCTGTGCTTCCGGTTGCACCTACAAACATCGAGAGCACCGCTGATCCGGCAAGACCGCCAATGAACGCGCACAGCGCGCCAGCGATCACCGTGAGGATGAGCGACGCGATGAGGATGCGCTCCTCGGAGAGCAGTCGACGAATACGCGGTGCCAGCAAGGCGCCGACAAAGAATCCGAACTGCGCCGAGGAGGCCACGAGTCCGAGCTGCCACAGAGGTGCATCGCGGTCCTTGAATCCGAATGCGAGCATGAACGACAGGAACCCGACGATGCCTCGAAGGAGACCCATCGCTGAGGAGGCAAGCACGATGCCCGCCGAGCGGAGTTCCTCACGTTCGGCCTCGTCGACAGGTTCCACCGCGACGACCGTGGGCCGGAGCCTGAGCGCCAACACGGTTCCGACCACGAACACGATGCCGCTGAGCCCGACGCTCCATGCACCACCGCCCAGCTTGAGCAAGATGCCTCCGGGAACAGCGGCGACGACGACAGCAAGCGCCGAGAGCACCGTGAGCTTGGAGTTGGCCTCAACGAGTTCGTCGTCATTGTGGACGGTACCCGGAACCACCGCGCTCTTCGAGATGGAATAGATCTTCTGGAGCACCAGCATGCCGAAGGCTTCGGGGTAGAAGAACAGGCTCTGCATGTGCTGGGTGATGAGAAATGCGAGCACGGCCCGGAGCAACAATGAGCCGACGATGATCCAACGTCGGCCACCCTTGATGCGGTCGATGGCGGGGCCAATGAGGGGGGCTGCTACGGCGAACGGGGCGATGGTGAGCACGAGATACAGCGCTACCCGCCAACGAGCAGAGTTGAAATCCAACGAGAAGAACACTGAACCGGCGAGGCCGATGGCGAACAGGGCATCGCCGGCGACCGACGCGGCATGTGCACGGGCGAGGAGCGAGAACGGGGTACTCGCCCAGGGCCGACGCGGGTCGCGGTCTGCGGCCTGATCGGAGAGGGGGAGCTCGGAGTCCACGTCACCCATCGTAGGAGCGGCCTGTGACTCTCCCGCTGAGCGCAGCGGGCCGATGCCTACGAACGGGGAACCTCGTACTTATACCCAAGTCCACGGATCGTGACGATCAATGCTGGATTCGCGGGGTCGGGCTCTACCTTGGAACGCAACCGCTTGACGTGCACATCGAGCGTCTTGGTGTCGCCCACATAATCCGATCCCCAGACCCGATCGATGAGGACATCGCGGGTGAGGACACGGCCGGCGTTCTCGAGCAGCAGTGCGAGGAGCTCAAATTCCTTGAGCGGCAGCTTGACGTCCTCGCCACGAATGGTGACCTCATGGCGGAGTTGGTCGAGTCGGACATCGCCGATCTCGACGGCATCGCCGGCGACCGCAACAGCAGTTCCCGATGCGGTCGTGCCGGAGTCAGGCTCGCCAACCGTTCGACGGCGCAGCACCGCTCGCATACGAGCCACGAGTTCCCGAAGTCGGTAGGGCTTGGTGATGTAATCATCGGCGCCGACCTCGAGGCCGACCACGGTGTCGATCTCTGCCCCTTTCGCGGTGACCATGATGATCGGGACATTCGACTTCGATCGGATCTCGCGGCATACGTCGATACCGGAGACCCGAGGCAACATCACATCGAGAAGGATGAGATCGGGAGCGAGTGCATCAAAGATATCGAGAGCTTCCGCTCCATCACGGGCGACCGTGACCGTGAATCCCTCACGAGTGAGTCCGCTATGGAGCGCTTCGATGAATGATTCCTCGTCCTCGACGATGAGTACTGAAATGGTGGTCATTGCGGTCCGTTCGGGAGTGAGGCGGGATCTGAGCTGGGATCAGGGCGAGACGAGGAATCGGACCCGGCGGATTGATCGTTCGATGGTGATGCACCATCGGAGACCGTGTGTTCGTGAGCACCAAGGAGCGACAGCGGCAACCGCAGTTTGAATGTGGACCCCTCACCTAGGCGCGACTCGACCTCGACAGTTCCGGCATGGTTCACCGCGACATGGCGCACGATGGCGAGACCGAGACCAGTGCCGCCGGTCTGTCGACTCCGGGCCTGATCCACTCGATAGAAACGCTCGAACACACGGTCGAGGTCTCGGGCAGGAATGCCGATGCCATGGTCAGTGACCGAGAACACCACATCTTCGGCACTCACCGCACCACGGATCTCGATACGCCCTTGGGGATCTGAATACTTGATGGCGTTGTCGAGGAGGTTCGTGAGAGCAGACACCATCTGTCGACGATCACAGCGGAGCGCGTCGTCGAGCTCAGCACCAAAGACCTCGATCGTCACCTTTGCCTGTTCCGCTGCGGGTCGGAGGCGATCGGCGGCCTCATCGAGGATCGAACCGATCTCCACGACATCAGCGACCCTGGTCTCGTCGATCTCGATCCGGGAAAGTTCGAGGAGATCCTCGATCGAGCGCCCGACACGGTACGACTCCATCTGGATCCGGCGGGCAAGACGATCTGCCACCTCTGGATCGTCTTCAGCCTGAAGCGTCTCGGCCAGTAGACCGATCGCTCCGATGGGAGTCTTCAACTCGTGGCTGATGTTCGCCACGAAATCGGTGCGAACTGCTTCGAGGCGACGACGCTCGGTGATGTCTTCGATGACAGCGACCGCGCAGGCAACACCAGCGACGCCTAGTGGTCGGGCGGTGACGACAACCGCGCGCCGGGGCGGCCCGAAGAGTTCGAGAGTGCGTTGCGCCGGGCGCCCGGCCAACGCCTCGGTCACAAGCTCGTTCACCACCCCTCCGATAAGAGCATCGGAATGACGGGCTTCGATGAATACACCAGCGGCGATGTTCCGGTCGAGCACAGTGCCGCTGGAATCAACCACCATCACTGCAAGCGGAAGCGCGTCGAGAGCCTCCTGCAGTCTTCCAACGTCTGCCCGTCGCTGCTCGGCGTTCTGACGTTGATCGCGAACTGCCGATTCGACAATCGAGAGCACGTCGTCAATGCCGTCACCTGCAATCACCGAACCACTTACGAGACCCAGACGATTGACAGCATCGACCATGCGGGCGCGCAGACGACGGGTGGTGAGGATTCCGCGCACGGCAATCCCCGCTGACGCAACTGCGATCACCAGCGCAGCGGCGAGCGCTATGTCGGAGACCGTGAGAGCTGCGAGGAGCGGAGTCACTACTCGTGATTCCGTTCGGTCTCTGCGGATGCATCCGCTTCCGTGTCCGGGGCCAATGAGTTACGAGCATGAAGACGTGCAGCCCCAGCTTGTTCAGGAAGCCATCCCGTGACCATGTACTGCACGCGCTGACCAATGTTGACGGCATGGTCACCAATGCGCTCGTAATAACGCCCCACCAGCGCGAGTTGCACTGCCGGCTGAAGCCCGAGGTCGTGGGCCGAGTGAGCGTCAAAGATGGCTTCGATGTAGTCGCCATGCAATGCATCGAGCGCATCGTCGATATCGTCGAGGGCGGCGCCGAGGTTTGCATCCCGTTCTACGTAGGCGTCGAGCGAAAGCGAGATGAGGCGTGAGGCTTCCTCGCTCATGCGTTCGATGAGACCACGCAACCGGGGATCAAGCGTTGCTCCATAGATGCGACGAGCGGCCTTGGCCACATTCACCATCAGATCGCCGGAGCGTTCGAGTTCGCCGGTGAGCCAAACCGCGGCGACGATGCCACGCAAGTCCGAAGCCATTGGCTGCTGACGCGCCAACACGCTGTAGCACTGCTCTTCGATGCGCAGTGTCTGGGCGTCGAGTTCGTCGTCAGCATCGATGAGTTCGAGCGCTCCGCCCAGGTCGCCGGTGAGAAGGACTTCGGTTCCGCGCGGGATGAATTCGCTGACCATCGCTCCGAGTCGGACGATCTCATCGCGAATCTCGTCAAGTTCCTGATGGAAGGATTTTCGTTGTTCAGGCATCGTCGTCTCCGGTGTGGTGGACGTGGATCTGTGGCGTATTCGTCATCGCCACATCAGCCGAATCGGCCAGTGATGTAGTTCTCGGTTCGTTCATCATCGGGAGCCGAGAAGATCTTCTGCGTCGTGGCGAACTCGACCAGTCGGCCTGTTCGTGTGTCGCTGTCGGGATTGACCTCGGTGGTGAAAAACGCGGTTCGATCGCTGACCCTGGCCGCCTGCTGCATGTTGTGTGTCACGATGATGATCGTGTACTCGGACTTGAGTTCCTGCATGAGATCCTCGATCCGTGCAGTGGCAATCGGGTCGAGCGCCGAGCACGGTTCGTCCATGAGGATCACCTCAGGTTCGACCGCGATAGCGCGGGCGATGCACAACCGTTGCTGCTGACCACCAGAGAGACCCATCGCGGACTTCTTGAGTCGATCCTTGACCTCATCCCAGAGCGCCGATCGCCGAAGGGCATGCTCGACGATGTCATCGAGATTCGCGCGGGTGCCTGCGATTCGCGGACCGAACGCGATGTTGTCGTAGATCGACTTCGGGAATGGGTTCGGCTTCTGGAAGACCATACCGATGCGCTTACGCACCTCGACCGGATCGATGCGGGGATCGTAGAGATCCACCCCGTGATAGAGCACCTGACCCTCGACCCTCGCCCCCTCGATCAAATCGTTCATGCGATCGAAACAGCGCAACACGGTTGACTTCCCGCAGCCGGATGGACCGATGAATGCTGTGATCTCGCGCTGACGGATCTCGAGGTTCACATCACGCACCGCACGGAAATTCCCGTAGAACACGTCGAGGTCACGAACGTCGAAGACTGTGGCCGGGTCGACAGCGGGGATCGCGGCCTCGGTGCTTTCAGGCGCGCTCCCGG
This sequence comes from Actinomycetota bacterium, assembly GCA_009705225.1. Taxonomy (GTDB): domain Bacteria; phylum Actinomycetota; class Acidimicrobiia; order Acidimicrobiales; family Acidimicrobilacustridaceae; genus Acidimicrobilacustris. Next base: position 9,305 of record WLCQ01000016.1, read on the forward strand.
TCATCAGTTCGGATGTTTCCTCACGAGTAATTCCTTCAGTCACGGTGAACTCCTGATGATCTATGCGTTGTGGCGGCGAGCCACCCTCGCCGAAACGACACGGGCGAGGATCGTGAGGATGAAGACAAGGGCGACGAGCGTGAGCGCAGCTCCCCAGGCACGGGCTTGTGCAGCTTCGAACGGTGTCTGGGCATTACCGAAGATCTGGACGGACAGCGCGGTGGTCGGGCCGTTGAAGATGCTCAGATTGAGATTCCGGGCTGCACCGATGGTGAACACCAGCGGAGCGGTCTCCCCTGCAGCTCGGGCAACAGCGAGCATCACACCCGACGTGATCCCGCCGAATGCGGCCGGCAGCACCACCGTGATGATTGTGCGCCACTTGCGATTGCCGAGCGCATAGCTGGCCTGTCGGAGTTCATCGGGCACGAGGCGGAGCATCTCCTCGGTGGTGCGGATGATGATCGGAAGCATCAGACAGGCAAGGGCCAGCGCACCGCCGAATGCGGACAGACCGTGTGAAATCGTCCAGACGGTGTAGACGAACAGCCCCATCACGATGGAGGGAACGCCGGTCATCACGTCGGCCATGAATCGGATGAGGCGCGCCAGACGACCCCGCCCTCCGTATTCGTGGAGGTAAATGGCACCAAGGACGCCGAGCGGCACCGCCATCGCCGCAGCAACGCCGGTGATAAGCAGCGTGCCCACAATTGCCGGCCCCATGCCACCACTGGCCTTGCGAGTGACTGCGGGTAGATCTTTGGTGAACCAGTCAGGGGTGAGCTGTCCGATGCCCTTGACAACGACGTAGCCGATGACGAGCGCCAGCGGGACGATAGCCACCAGTACTGAACCGGCCATCCAGATCGAGGCGAGCCGATTGCGAACTCGCCGCGAACGTTTGGTGGTTCCGCGCAGCAGGGCTTCGCCGGCATCGAAGTGGACGAGGAGTTCGTTCATCTCAGATCCCCTGCGCCCTTCGGTCGAAGCGCGCCACGATGGCTCGGGCCGACACGTTCACGATGATCGTGACAAGAAACAACACGACCCCGAGTCCGACCAGTGCCGCCCGGTGGTTACCGGATGCCTCACCGAACTGATTGACAATGACGGCGGCCATGGAGTCGCCTGCCTCGAACAGGTGCGTTGTGATCTGCCCCGGCTGGGAGCCGATGACGAGTGCAACGGCGATCGTTTCGCCCATTGCCCGACCGAGCCCGAGCATGACTGCGCCAACGATGCCGCCGCGGCCCCAGGGCAATACGGCGAGGCGAATCATCTCCCAACGAGTGGCCCCCATCCCGTAAGCCGCCTCCCGCTGCGCCTGCGGCACGGTGGCGATGACCTCGCGGCTCAAGGAGGTGACGATTGGGGTGATCATGATGGCGAGGATGATGCCAGCGGTCATGAAGCTCCGCCCGCTCGACCCGTTGAGGAACCAGCCGATCACAGGCCAGCCGCCGACGGCGTCGTTGATCGGGGCGTACACGCTCGGGCCGAGGAATGGTGCGAGCACGATGAAGCCCCACAGCCCGTAAACCACCGATGGGATCGCGGCCAGGAGATCCATGACGTAGATGATCGGGCGGCGGATCCGCGAGGGAGCTGCTTCATTGGCGTAGAGCGCGATGCCAAGACTCACCGGAACCGCGAGCAACAACGCAAGCACCGAAGAGAGAACAGTGCCATAGATGAATGCGAGCGCACCGAACTTGCCCTCTGCGGGGATCCAGGTGCTCGAGGTGAGAAACGAGAGCCCCTCGGATCGGAATGCCGGCCAGGCCTCCCGGGTGGTGGAGGTCGCAATCAGCCCGAGAATGGCGAGTACGAACAGGCCGGCAAGAAGGGCCACCGACCGGAACACCCGATCGGCGCGCCGACCGGAAGTCGCCTCAAGGAGAGACGCGGCGTCACCCCCGGAGCGGGCTCCGGGGGTGACGCCGAGTTCCGTGTGTCCTATCGCCATTCGGCGCAGTGCCTAGCCCTGGATCAACGCGATCTGGGCGATCGCCTTGTCACGCAGGCTGGTGGGCAGCGGTGCGAAATCGACCTCGGGAGCAAGGGTCTGGCCCTCGGTGAGCACGTAGTTGAGCCAACCGCGGATTGCGCTGGCCTGGGTCGGGTTGGAGATCGTGGAGTACACGATGATGTAGGTGCCAGCCGTGATCGGATACGAGTCGGCGCCAGCGGCGTTGAGTGCCGAGTAGGTGAGATCAGCATTGATCGTGGCACCAGCGAGAGCAGCGGACGCTCCCTCGAGGGTGGGCTGGACAAACTTGCCGTCCTTGTTGCCGATCGAAGCGAAGCTGAGTCCCGACGCAATGGCATCAGAGAGATCCACATACCCGATTGCGCCCTGGGTGGTCTTCACGATCTGGGCGACGCCAGCGTTGCCCTTGGCGGACTGGGCGCTGGGCCATGCCACCGTGTCACCAGCAGTGAGGGGGAAAGACTCGGGAGCAGCCGCAGCGAGGAACTTCGAGAAGTTCGAGGTCGTACCGGAACCATCCGAGCGAACCGCAACGGTGATCTTGGTACTCGGGAGCGTTGCCCCGGCGTTGTCGGCAGCGATCGCCGAATCATTCCAGGTCGTGACCGAACCAGCGAAGATCTTGGCGAGGGTTGACGGGGAGAGGTTGAGGCTCTTGATGCCCGAGAGGTTGAACGACACCGTGATCGGAGCTGCCACCGTGGGGAAGTAGAGGAACGGTCCCTTGAACGTGGCCTTGTCAGCATCGGCGACGAGGCTGTCGGTGCCCGCCCAATCGGAGGTACCAGCGGCGAGATCCTTCTTACCCTGGCCGGAACCGACGCCGTTGTAGTTCACGGTCACACCCTTGGCGACACCGGCGAAACCGGCGATGGTCTCCTCGTAGAAGGCCTTGGGGAATGTGGCGCCTGAGCCATTAAGTGTCCCTGAGAGCGAAACGTAGTCATAGGAGGAGGCATCAGGCTTGGCGTCCGAATCGGACGTGCTCCCCCCACACGCTGAGGCCACGACGCCGAACACGGCGAGCACGGCGACGAGCAATGCAACGGACTTCTTGGATGAACGCAAGGTGCTACTCCCTTAACAGATGGTTACAGGATCAACGGAGAGTCCGGATCTGTTGGCAAGTTACGGGCTCCAGATGACATCTGAGCGAGCACTAGGTGTCTACAAGGTGAACAACGGTGCAAGTCCTCATTCAGACCTGTACCAATCGAAGACTTTGAACGACGTGTTGTCCAAAACTCCGAGTGCAGCATCGCTGCATGAGCTCTCAGGGCGTGGCGAGACGGGAGAATGCGTCAAGCACCTCGACATCATGGGAATGGGTGAGCCGTTCTCGGGCTCCTTCAATGAGGAGCCAGTCCAGTTCATCCACCTCTTCGTTGACCCCGAACTCGCCAGAGGCCACGGTCATTTCCCAATAACGAACCTGCTTCACGCGGGACCTTGCATCGCGATACCGAACCGACGGGAGCTCACGACCGACCACGCACTGGAATCCGGTCTCCTCGAGCACCTCGCGGTGCGCAGCAGCTTCATCGGATTCGCCCGGTTCGAGCTTTCCCTTCGGGAAGGTCCAATCCCGGTACTTCGGACGATGCACAAGTGCCACCTCGATCCCGCGTTCACCGGGGCGCCAGATCACCCCTCCGGCGGCGCGCACCTGCGGCTCAACAGCTGGATCAAGAATCTCCTTGCCGGGGGCGGGATCCGGTCGGGTGGATCGACGCCGCCTCATGAGCGGAACCAGGCGACGGCGGAGCGATTGGAACATGCGCGCCAGGAATCGAGCCAGGCCCGTAGGGCCTGATCAGAGACGACCGATTGTGCGGCCACGAGCTGTCCGGCCACGAATGGTTCGAGACCTTCGAGTGATACCACCCGGCTGCGGAGCCAGCGCTCGCAGGCCAGAGCGTCGAGATGGCGCCCGAGATCGTGCTGGGCCTGTGCGGTGAGCGCCGCAAAGTCGCTCGCCGCTGCTCCGAACACCGGTACAGCCAGTTCGGTTGCACTTCGAATTCGGATGATCTGACCGCGTACCTGCCGGATCTCGCTCTCCGATGGCTCATCGGACAGGTCGCGAACAGCTGCCCGGACTCGCTTCCAGACCCGCATCATGGCCGACGGGATGACCTCGACGGCGGCCGCCGAGGTTCCCGAGAACAGCGCAGTGGGTCTGGTTATCGCAACGAGGGCATCGAGTAATGCGACATATCTGGTGGATCCGAGCACCTCGATGACACTGGCATGCGCTCGCTGACGCTCTCTGCGCGCTCTGTCGATCAGCCCCTGAACGGCAGCGACGTCATTATCTCGGGCCGAAGCAATGGCTCGCTCAACGCTCTCGACGAGAACGTCGGCCCGACGCAGGGTTCCGAACTCCTCGGAGAGCCACCGCATCTCGGTGCGCAGATGATCGAGGTACGCATCGTCGAAGTGTCTGGTGAACGTCTTGAGATCGGCTCGAATGCGACGCAGCGCCCAACGGGCTCGATGAAGTCCCATCGGGTCATCGTCGAGCCGGATCACATGATCGTTGACGACGATGTCGGACACCGCGCTACGAAGTCCCGCTGACATCACCTCGGCGATGGACGCATCACGACGTGGCACAGGACCCTCGAAAACACTTGGCGCCAGAGCCCGCGGGCCGAGTGCCCGAGCCACCTTCGACATCGGGTCAGGAGCACCTGCGCCGACCGCGAGCAATCTGGCTGACACCGCGTCGAGCAGTTCATCGGTTCCGGAATCCGTGAGCTCGAGTTCGATCTCGCGGAACGTCGCCGCAGTCACGCCGCCCTCGACCACCGTGACCCGGTCATCATCGACCTCGGCGAGATCCACACCAGCTCCGTCGATGAGAGCGAGACGCTCGCGGCGGCTGAGGATGTCGATAACTGCAACCAGCGGCTCAAGACGCGCCCACCCAGCGACGAGGCCGATGAACAGTTCCGGAACCTCGAGTGAGTCGCTCTCGATGTCGAACTCTCGGCGCTGGAGGACAGTGGTGGATGCACCTGCCGGCAGTTTGAGGGTCCATGTTGGAGGTCCGTCGCCGGTACGCCGACGCAGTGAAACCCCACTGCGCACGAGGCGGAGGTCGGCGGTGTCGTAATAGGTGGCATCCAGATCGAGGCGCGGCAGAGGCACCGCTGAGACGCCCGGGAGGACACCTGAAAGTTCAGGCATCTCGAAGCCGGGGGGACCTCCGAATTTGACCTCCCGTTCCACCGAACCAGTCATGAAACGTCGCGCCGTTCAAGAGCAAGTTCTTCGAGCACACGGTGAGTATCGATCCCGGAACCGCCGGGCACCTTCGACCAGGTCGAGTCGGCCTCGAGGCGCCACGCGAGCTGATCATCGGCCAATTGGACCTCGATGATCTGCTGCAGGCGGCGCTGGAGCGATTCATCCTCAATGGGGACCAGCGCCTCGACGCGTCGATCGAGATTGCGGGGCATGAGGTCAGCCGAGCCGATGTAGGAGATCGGCCCACCATCGTGTCCGTGATCAAAATGGTAGATACGTGAATGCTCGAGGTAGCGCCCGACGATCGAACGCACCCGGATGTTCTCGGAGAGCCCGGGCACGCCCGGACGCAGGCAACATATGCCGCGCACGATGAGATCGATGCGGTTACCGGCCTGTGACGCCGCATAGAGCGCGTCGATGAGCACCGGGTCGACGAGGCTGTTCATCTTGAGCACGATGCGGCCCTCAGGACCGTGCGCTGCTTCGCCGGCGATCAGTTCAGCGATGCCCGGGCGCACTGACCGCGGTGCGACGAGCAACTTGGCGAACTGAGGATCGCGAGCGAATCCCGTGAGCAGATTGAACAGCTGCGTGAGATCGGAACCGACCTGGGGATCACAGGTCAGCAGACCGAGATCGTCGTAGAGGCGGGCAGTCTTCGGGTTGTAGTTGCCGGTACCGACATGGCTGTACCGACGAATGCCGTCGGGCTCGTCGCGCACGACCAACGTTGTCTTCGTGTGGATCTTGAGACCCTTGAGTCCGTAGACCACATGCACGCCTGCGTTTTCGAGTTCGCGGGCCCATCCGATGTTCTTCTTCTCATCGAACCGGGCCTTCAACTCGACAAGCGCCGCCACCTGCTTGCCCCGCTCGGCAGCGCGCACAAGCGACTTGATGATCGAGGTATCGGAACTGGTGCGATAGAGCGTGAGTTTGATGGCCAGCACCTGCGGATCACGAGATGCCTGACGAATGAACTCCTCGACCGAGGACGAGAACGACTCATACGGGTGGTGGAGCAGCACATCGCCGTCACGGATCACCGAGAACATGTCAACGGGTTCATCCGGGGTGTCGCCCACCAAGCGCGCTTGCGTGATTGGAACCCAAGGTTCGTCCTTGAGGTCCGGTCGATCGATGCCATGCACCGTCCAGAGACCACCGAGATCGAGCGGGCCGGAGCACAGGTAGACATCTTCAGGATCGAGATCGAGTTCGCGCACGAGGAGATCGAGGATCTCGCCGGAGACGTCCTGGTCGACCTCGAGTCGAACTGCCCGACCGAACCGTCGACGTCGCAATTCGAGTTCAACCGCTTCGAGGAGATCGTCGGCGTCCTCTTCTTCGAGTGTGAGATCCGCGTTGCGGGTGACCCGGAACGCGTGATGCTGCCCGAGAACCATGCCGGGGAACAGCACGGCGAGATGCTCGGCAATGACCTCTTCGAGCGATACGAACCGCACCCCATCGGGCATCACGACGAACCGCGGCAGCAGGTTCGGAACCTTGACCCGGGCAAAACGATGATCCCCGGTCACTGGATCGTTCACCACGACCGCCAGATTCAAGGAAAGGTCAGAGATATACGGGAACGGGTGACCGGGATCGACTGCGAGTGGTGTGAGTACCGGGAAGATGCGTTCGTCGAAGTACGTGCCGAGATGCGCTCGGTCAGCCGCGTCGAGATCGGCGAATGAGGCGAAGACCACACCGGAGCGAGCGAGTTCGGGAACCAACTCGTCGAGGAAGACCGATTCGGCCCGACGGCGTTCGATCTGAAGTCGTTCACGGATCTCGCGCAACTGGGTTCGGGCGGATCGACCATCGGCGGTGCGATTCCCAAGGCCGGCAGCTACCTGATCTTTCAGACCCGCCACGCGGACCTGAAAGAACTCATCGAGATTCTGGGAGAAGATCGCCACGAACTTCAGGCGCTCGAGCAACGGCATCGCCGGGTTCGACGCCAATGCCAACACCCGTGCGTCGAAGTCGAGCCACGAGAGTTCGCGATTGAGAAATCGCTCCGGAGAAGCCCCTGGATCATCCGGTCCGCCGGAAAGCACCGGCCTCGACGTACCCACAGCCGCACATGTGGTGATGTCGCGCTCGGGTTGGTGGGTGGGGGAACCCTCGGACATCAGGCGAGCCTACATCCGGGTCCGGGCAAGCCATTGGCCTGCTCCGTGAAGTCCGATGACACCCAGACATCGCGTGTCATCGGTGAAGAGTCGACAACTGTGTGTCAGCCCTCTTCAGGCATTCCGAGATCCCAGGTGAGCACGAGATTCTCGCGCTCGGCATCGCGAACCACTCGTTCGCGGTTGCGGCGGAACTGCGGATCGTGCGGAGGAAGCAGAAGAAGACGAGCCATCACTCGCGAGCGGAAATCGTCGACGAGGCCGCGCACCTCGGAGTCGCCCTGGACATCCCAGTGGGGAGCGACCGGGCCGAGATAGATGACTCGGACATGGCCACGGGGCGGCTGATCAGTTGGGGTTTCGGTCATCGACATCAGCGGACTGCTCTTTCCTCGGCGCACACGCGTGCCTGAACTTGCGGGACTCCGCAGGGAACTCATCCTAGTGGCCGACCGGGACGGAACATCCAAGGGGGAACTTTGCCTCGACTTTGCCAACGACTTAGGGGACCTTTTCACCCCCGTCCGTATGTTGCGCCGCATGGAAACCACAACGGACTGGATGGACAACGGAATCTGCCGGGATCACCCTCCCGCCACGTTCTTCCCGAGCGATGGAGTCGGCGTCGAGGTGGCCAAACGCATCTGCGTCACCTGCCCGGTCGTCGACACCTGCCTCGAATACGCCCTGGAGAATCACATCGACCACGGCGTCTGGGGTGGGACCTCGGAACGTCAGCGTCGACGCATCCTGAAGGCTCGCGGGATCCGCATCCCTGCCTTCAGCGAGTGACCCTCAACTGATCTCCCCCCACAATCTGATCCTGCCCCACTGACGACGCACCCGTCGGTGGGGCAGGATCATCCAATGATCGAATCTGTCATCAACATCAGCGAGGGCCGCCGGACCGACCTGATCGACGAGATCGGCGCCGCAGCCGGGGCTGATCTGCTCGATGTGCACAGCTGTGTGCATCACAACCGCTCGGTGCTCACGGTGGTCGGCGAGTCGGCACCAAAAGCCATCGCCCGACGCACGCTCGACGTGCTCGACATCGCAATGCACGATGGAGCTCATCCCCGCATCGGGGTGCTCGACGTGGTTCCGTTCATCTCCCTCGAAGGATCGAGTGAGCGTGACGCGATCGATGCCCGTAACGCATTCGCCCGCTGGGCCGCCGAAGCGCTCGCACTCCCCTGCTTTCTCTATGGCCCCGAGCGCACTCTCCCTGAAGTTCGTCGGGGAGCATTCACCACGCTTGCGCCCGATCACGGACCACAGGAGCCGCATCCCACAGCGGGAGCTGTCGCCGTGGGGCAACGCGCTGCACTGGTGGCGTACAACCTGTGGTTGGCGGAACCAGACATTGACCTCGCGAAGCAGATCGCTCGAACCATCCGCTCGAGCTCGGTGCGAGCGTTGGGGCTGGAGGTGGGCGACCAGGTGCAGGTTTCGATGAACCTGATCGATCCGACCAGTACCCGACCGGATCAGATCTGGGACCGGGTGGAATCGATGGCGCTGATCAAGCGAGCGGAACTCGTCGGGCTGCTTCCGGATTCCGTGCTGGGCCGGATCCCGCCCGATCGCTGGGCACAGCTCGACCTCGGCACGGAACGCACGATCGAGTGGAGGCTCACAGAACGCGAACGACGCCTCGCCGAAGGCTGAGGCGTCGATCCGGGACTACTGCGGGGCAACTAGGCCGTGGCGGAGGTGCGGTCAGCGGCCGCTGCGGACCGGGCAAGGGCCCGCTGCCGACGGATGCGACGACGCTCACGCTCGCTCATGCCACCCCAGATACCGAATTTTTCGCCGTTGGCGAGGGCGTACTCGAGGCAGTCGTCACGAACGACACAGCCCCGACAGACCTCTTTGGCCTCACGGGTGGATGCGCCACGCTCGGGGAAGAAGAGGTCGGGATCGACGCCGAGACAGTTGGCGAGATCCTGCCAGGACTTATCCTCGCCGAACCCCACTGCGAAATCGGCGGCTGCGTTGGCGAAGGTCGCGCTGCCCGGGGCAGCTGCGGTGGTTGCTACGGATGAGGTTGATGCTGATTCGGTCATGTGCCGGTCCCCCAGGATCGAGATCAAGTACTGCCGTGTAATTACACGGGTGTGATCTTGCCCCCAAAATCGGGGAAATGCAAGGGGGAATTGCATTCATGGCCGACCGACACCCGGAATCACCCAGCGCGGCGACCCCGGAGAAGTTGACGCTTGTGCTCGATGAAGTCCACCAATACGTAATCGCCGAGGGTCTCAGGCGTGGTGAAAAATGCCCGACCCCGGTTGAGTTCGGTGAGTTTCTCGATGAAGTGCCGCAGGTCGGGGGTGGCGTCGAGCACGAAGGTATTGATCCGGATGTTGTCGCGGGTGCACAGCATCACTTCCTTCAGCGTGGCATCGACGGTGGCCTGCACCGGCGGGTAGTTGAAATAGACATCACCTGATTGGGTGATGTGAGCAGTGGGCTCACCGTCGGTGATCATGATGATCTGCTTGGTGCCGGTCTGACGCGAGAGCAGTCGCCGGGCGATCTGCAGGCCATGCTGCATGTTGGTTCCGTAGACGAAATCCCAGGAGACCTCGGGCAGCTGTTCGGGCTTGAGTTCGCGGGCGCTCTCGCTGAATCCCACGATGCCCATGTAGTCGCGCGGGAACTTCGATGTGATGAGCGAATGGAGCGCCATCGTGACCTTCTTGGCCGGCAGGAAGTTGTCGCGCATGGGCATGGAAAGCGAGAGGTCGATCATGAGCACGGTGCTGGACCGAACCATGTGCTCGGTGCGCTCCACCTCGAAATCGTCGGGGGTCAGGCGCACAGGCGAACCACTGCCGGCGCGCTGGATGGCGTTGCGAACCGTGCGCCCGATATCGAGATTGAAGGGGTCGCCGAACTCATAGGGCTTGGTCGAGTAGTCGCGCTCATGGCCGATGCCGATGCGTGAGATCTCGTGCTGTCCCGCCTTGTCCATCGCCATCTTGGTGAAGAGTTCGTCGAGAGAGTTCTTCCCGATCTGGCGGATGCCGCGGGGTGTGAGCTCGAGTCGACCTTCCTTGTTCTCGACAAGTCCGGACTCCTCAAGACGACGAGCCAGTTCGGCCATCTGTTCAAGGCTGCGAGCGGTCTCCTCGCCGAGAAGCTCACGAGCCCGATCGATATCAACCTCAGCCAATGCTCCGGGAGAACTCGCTCCCGAGAGCATGTTCTCGAGTTGATCGAGATCGCCGAGCTCCTGCAGCAGTTGATTGGCCTCGGCCATGTTGAGCGGATCCTGACCGGAGAAGTCGTACTGCTCGCCCCAGTTCATGTCAGGGAACATCTGCTGGAGGTTCTGACCGAGCTGGTCGACCTGCCAGCGCAGGTCCATATCGTCCATGAGCTGATCGGAAAGCGCCTGGAGCTGCGCTCGTTGCTCCGGGGTCATGGAGTTGAGCATCGCCTGGGCCGCGGCCATGCGCCGGGCCATGATCTCGAGCAGTTCGTCGAGGTTCTGCGGGTTCTCGGGGAAGAAGTCGCCGAAGCGCTCCATGAACCCGTCGAAGTCCGGCTCCTCGCCACGTTGGCGCGCCTCGAGCATCTGGTTGAGCTCGGCGAACATGTCCTTCATCCGGGCCATGTCCTCGGGGGTCATGCCCTCGACCGCGCCAGACATCTGATCGACGTACTGCTGCATGAGTTGCTCACGGAGTTGATCGATCAGTTGCTCGAACTTCTCCCGTGCCTCAGCAGAGGTGAATTCGTAGTTCTGGAGGTCGCGCACCATCCCGGCGAGATCCGGGGAGAGGAGGTCGAGTGCCGCATGTCGCTCGGCGTTGGTCTGATCGGTGAGCTCCTGACGACGGGCGTCGCCCGACTCGCGTGCTTCGTTCGCAGCTGCGTCGAGTGCGTCTCGTTCGGTATCGACAACGTCGCGCAACCCGCGCGCGATGTCGTCATAGACACCACCGAGGTCGTGGTTCTCGAGCGCCTCACGCCGCTTCTTGCGCAACTTTTCGAGCATCTCGCGCATTCCCTGCATGCGCTGGCCGTCTTTGGTGTCGAAGCCGGTCTGCATCATGCGCCGCAGCGCAGCATTGAGATCGCCGTGATAGAGCAGATCGTCAGTGATCTCACTGAAGATGTCGGTGGCGTCCAGATCGAATCCGACCTGCGTGCCGTCCCAGCGGGAGTACCTGACGCGGTTGTTCTTTCCCATGGGGGCACCGTAACGGGAATACTGCTCCGATGGCTGACGCAGCAGGATCTCCCCCCACTCTCGTCTGGGGAGCCGCAGCGAGCGCCCAGAGCACGCTCGGCATCGCTCCCCGCAGCACCTGGGCTCCTTGGGAAGGTGATGGCCGCCTGCCTCTCTCAGGAGAGGGCAGCGGATTCGGGGTCGACTTTCGGGCCGATCTCGCCCAAGCGGCCGAACTGGGACTGCGAGCGTTCCGTTGGACCTTCGACTGGGCCCGCCTCGAACCATGGGAGAGCCGGTGGGATGGCGAGGCGATCGATCAGATCACCGAGGTGCTGCGGGCAGCCCGTGAATGCGGGATCGAGGTGTGGGCCGTGCTCCATGACGGCGCGCTACCCGGCTGGTTCGCTGACGACCGCAATGGATTCGACGACGACTCCGGCCTGCGCCGGATCTGGCCCCGCCATGTCGATCGTGTGGCCGAAACCTTCGGGGCGCTCGTCGATGTGTGGGTGCCGGTGCTCGACCCCTTCACGATCGCTACGACTGGTCGCCTCGACGGCACACTCCCCCCGGGGCACCGCTCGGAGCAGGAGTTCGTGGATCATCTGCTCGCTCTGCACCTGGCGTCGTACGAAGCGCTCCGCCTCCTGAGCAGTGGCGACGCTCCCGTGGCCTGCTGCATCGACACCGAGCCCACCTTCGGTGGCGTGCACTCACGCGAACCGGACGAACGAATCGCCGCGTCGGAACGGGCCGCCCGTATCGATCGCATGCGGTTCGGTAGTTGGATCCGCGCGCTGCGTGACGGCGTGGTGTCGATTCCGGGCCTCGCCGAGCGCGAACTTCCGGGCCTCGCCGGTGGTTACGACATCATCGGATTCACCCAGCGCAGTGCACGAACTGTCTTCGCCGATGGCACCGATGGCCTCTACCCCGCCGATGCGGTTCCCGCCGCCGATGGTCGCGCCCCATGGGCAGAAGGTCTCGGGCTCACGTTGCGCACGCTCGCCGATGCCGAACTGCACCGTCCCCTTGCCCTGCTCGGCACCGGCCTTGTTGCCCATGAAGACGCCCGGCGGATCGAAACTCTCCAGTCCGTCGCCCTCGAGTTGGGGCGCGCGATCGATGACGGCGTCGAACTCACCCACGCCTTCTGGGAGACCGCTATCGACGGCTGGACAACTCAGTGCGGACTGTCGGCACCCACCGGATTCATCGACAGGGACCGAAACCCGCGACCGAGTGCTGCAGTCATGCGCGAACTCGCTGGCGGGAGCGCGAGACTTTCGCCGTGAGCGATGCAACTGCCCGTGACCGGGCCAAGGAAGAAGCTGGCCGCCACGCCGCCGGCTATGTCACCGATGGCATGAAGGTTGGTCTCGGCACCGGATCCACCGTGCACTGGACCATCGTCGAACTCGGTGAACGGGCGCTCGACATCATCTGCACCGCCACTTCGGTGCAGACCCATGAGCTGGCCACCTCGCTCGGACTCCGGGTGATCAGCCCCGATGAGATCGGCTCGCTCGACATCGCGATCGACGGCGCCGACGAGGTTGACCCTGCGTTCAATCTCACCAAAGGCGGCGGCGCTGCTCACACCCGAGAGAAGATCATCGCCTCGATGACCCCGCGCTTCATCGTCGTGGTCGATGAGACCAAGATCGTCGACGCTCTCGGACCCTTCGGCACACCGCTCGAGGTGCTCGACTTCGCGCCGGGCGTGGTCACCAACGCGGTCCTCGCTCTCGGTGCCACCTCAGTCACCACCCGGGAGCGCCGCAGCGATAACGGCAACCTGATCATGGACGCGCAGTTCGGCTCAATCGCTGATCCGGTGGCACTGGCCACCGCCCTGGCAACGCTGCCCGGAATCGTTGAACACGGGATCTTTCCCGGTTCGATGGTGGAACGGGTGGTGGTGGCCGGACTCGCCGGCGTGCACGAATTGGTGAACGATCGGAGCTGATCAGGTCCGATCGGACCTGATCAGGATCATCGGCTTCGAATCAGGAACGGCCTCGGTATTGCGCCCGTGATCCCGATGCTTCCTTGTTGAGTCGCTTCGACAGATGCAGGCCCTCGAGGATGAACTCGACCGCGCTGGCGACCATGGCCGGCGAGCGATCGGTGCCGATGAGTGCGGCAACAGAGGTTTCCAGGGCCGGCACCTCGGACAGCAGGGCCACGTATTCCGCGGCGCTGACGTCCTCGCCGGCCTGCACGATGCGATCGCCATCGAATGCCTCGACCACTTCACGGAGATTCTCGACCGCCACGTACTCACGGAAGATCGAAAGGATGGCGCTCTTGAGGATCACGTCGACGATCTGACCCTCACGGCCGTCCTCGATCGTTTCGATCTCGAGCTTGCCGGTGGTTGATGCCGCGAGCGCGTCGAGATCGCAGACCCGCGGGACAACCTCGGTATCGCCGAGGGGCAGCGCGCGTCGGGCGGCGTTGGCCACGAGGGTCTCGAGGTTGGAGACGGTGAGGCGGACCGACACACCGGAGCGCTGATTGATGTGCGGGCTGCGCCGTGCGAGCTGCGAGAACTCGGCGATGACCTCGGTCATGAAATGCGGCACCGTCACCGACACACCTTCGGCGACCAACGGACGGGCCTCCTGCAGCGCAATGGTGACCTCGGTCTCGACATCGAGCGGGTAATGCGTGCGGATCTGGGCACCGAAGCGATCCTTGAGTGGCGTGATGATGCGACCACGGTTGGTGTAGTCCTCGGGATTGGCCGAGCCGAAGAGCATGACGTCGAGGGGAAGACGCACCTTGTAACCACGCACCTGCACATCGCGTTCCTCGAGCACGTTGAGCAGACCCACCTGGATGCGCTCGGCGAGATCGGGAAGTTCGTTGATGGCGAAGATGCCACGGTTGGTGCGCGGCACCAGGCCGTAATGAAGGGTGAGTTCGTCAGACAGATAGCGACCCTCGGCCACCTTGATCGGATCGACCTCACCGATGAGATCGGCGATCGAGGTATCGGGGGTGGCGAGCTTCTCGCCGAAACGATCCTCACGGTTGACCCACGTGATCGGGGCATCGTCGCCCATCTCGGCAACGAGATCACGGGCGTGCTTGGACACCGGGTTGTAGGGATCATCGTTGATCTCAGAACCAGCGACGATGGGCATCCATTCGTCGAGCAGACCGGTGAGCGAACGGATCATGCGGGTCTTGGCCTGTCCGCGTTCGCCGAGGAAGATGACATCGTGGCCGGCGAGAAGCGCGTTCTCGAGCTGCGGGAGCACGGTGTCCTCATAGCCCAACACGTTGGCGAACAGTGCCTCGCCCGCCCGGATGCGCTCGATGGCATTGGCGCGCAGTTCCTCCTTGACCGGTCGGCTGATCCAGCCCGATGCCCGGAGTGCACCCAGAGTTGTGGGGGCCGGCGTTGAGGAACCTGTGATTGTGGTGCTGTCCGACATCGATCATCCTTCGCAGTGGCGTGCGCCTCAACCTATCGCCCACCGCTGCGCCATGACGCCCCGAGCGGCAGCCACGAACCCCCAGCCGACCGTGATCGCTAGCGTGGAGCGATGACCGAATCCCGAGTGCAGCGCCTGTCGGGAACATGGCGCGCCTTCGATCTCGGAAGCCCGATCGACGACAACGATCTGGGCTCGGAGGCCGACGCTGCGCACAGCCTCGCCGCGCCGGCGGTCGACGACAGTTCCTGGCCCGAACTGCCCGTCCCCGGCCACTGGCGTTCGCACGGAGCATTCGCCAGCAGCGATGGCCCTGTCCTCTACCGACGCACCTTTCGAACCGAGCCGCTGGGGCAAGAGGAACGCCGGTTCCTTGTGATCAACGGTGTGATGGCAGCAGGAGATGTGTGGTTCGACGGAACGTATCTGGGCGATACCCGCGGCTACGCGGTGCCGCACACGTTCGAGGTCACCGGCCTGCTCAGCGGATCCACGTCAACCGATGACCATGTCGTCGCCATCGAAGCCGGATTCGAGCCTGTGGGCACCGGCCGGGTGCGCGACCTCTCCGGGGCGTTCGGCCGCTCGGCGCTGATCGGCACCGGCCATAATCCCGGCGGCATCTGGCGCGATGTTGAACTGCGCTCCACCGGACCCGTGCGCATCGAGCATTGCCGTCTGCGCTGCACTGATGCCACGGAGGAACAGGCCACCCTCGCGCTGCGCGTCGTTCTCGACGCCGAACGAGCAGGCCCAGTCACCATCCGCACCTGGGTTCGTCGCGTGCAGGACCAACTCTCGTTGCTCGAACCCGGTGAGTCTGCTTCGATCATCGTTGAGCGCGATCATTCTCTTGCCGTCGGTGAGAACCGCACCGAGTTCGACATCGCAATCCCTGATCCGGCGCTGTGGTGGCCCCGAGCCCTTGGTGATCAGCCCCTCTACGACGTCGGAATCGAGATCCTGATCGACGGCGTCCCGAGCGACACCGGCGGCTGGAGAACTGGTCTGCGTACCGTCCGACTCGACAACTTCATCGCCACGGTGAACGGGCGCCGGATGTTCCTCAAGGGGATTTCGCTGGGTCCCACCAGCCTTGCCATCGGCGACTGTTCCCCTGAGGAGGTCGTCGCTGACATCGCAACAGTGGCCGATGCCGGACTCGATCTGGTGCGGATACACGGACACATGGCCCGCCCCGAGCTGTACGCCGAGGCTGATCGTCTCGGCATCCTCGTCTGGCAGGACCTCCCCCTCCAGTGGGCGCTGCTGCGTCAGGCCAAACCAGCGGCCCGACGCGTGGCTCGTTGGGTCGTCGACCAACTGGCCCACCACCCCTCGATCCTCGTCTGGAACGCTCACCATGAGCCGTGGGCCGGTGAACCGGCGTCATGGCGCAGCACCGGCCCAGCCGACCGCAGGGCGATGCGGTTGCGGATGATCACGGCTCAATTGCTGCCGAGTTGGAACCGCAGCCTGCTCGATCGGTCGGTGGCCGACACCCTCCGAGCGAGCGACCCGACCAGACCTGTCCTCGCCCAGAGCGGATCCTGGCCCGCGCTTCCCCGCCTCTCCGGTGAGGCCTCGCATCTCTGGATCGGTTGGCGTTGGGGTCGGATCCACGATCTGGCGCGATTGCTTCGGTGGTGGCCCCGACTCGGTCGATTCGTGGCCGAATTCGGCGCCCAAGCGCCCGCTGATGCGCACCTGCTCGCCACTCCAACCATCGACGCAGTCGCACATGCTCCCGATTCACAGTGGCCCGAACTGGACTGGCCCGAACTGGACTGGCCCGAACTGGACTGGAAAGGGATCGCCGATCGCAGCGCACTCGAGCTTCCCGCGCTGATCGAACAAGTACCCCCTGCCGACTTCGCCACGGCCGCCGAGTGGGTCACCGCGATGCAGGGACACCAGCGCGAACTCGTCGTCAGCCATGTCGAGACTCTGCGCCGCCTCAAGTACCGGCCCACCGGCGGGTTCGCCGCGTTCGCACTGGCCGACACCGCGCCCGCCATCTCTGCCGCACTCCTCGACCATCGCCGACGGCCCAAACCGGCCTGGGCGGGGTTCGTCGCCGCGTGTGCACCTGTCATCGCCGTACTCGAAGCCCCACCGATCGAACTGCGCACCGACGATCGGCTCGCCCTGCCGGTCCATCTCGTGAGCGATCTCCATCACGGGGTGGACGGCCTTCGGGTGATCGTCACCCTCAGTTGGCTCTCGGACCCCGACCGGGTGCTGCACCGGGCGGGCTGGACGGGCGCAGTCGGACCCGATGACATCGTTCGGGTCGGGGTTCTGCGAGCGAGAGTGCCGCAACCTGCGTCGACCACTGACACCCTCGCAATCTCGGTGGTGCTGACCGGTGAGGGCGTCGAGCGGCGCGAGCGCGTCCACCACCGTCTCGTGCGCCGTTGAACTCGGGCTCTCGACTCCGGCGAAGAAGCCTCCGACAGGGTTCGTCGGTGGCCGTGAACGCTGACTAGCGTGTCGTTGTTCATGGAGGACGAGACCCCGCTGTCTGCGGATCGGTCAGTCCCCCGTCACCAGCCCCACGCAGGAAAGGTCTGCACGTGACAGCAACCAAGGAACCGCCCGCACTCACGTCCGACATCACGTCGCCACCGATCGTGAAGCGCCATCAGCGCAGTGCGTTCCCGGTCATCGACCTCTGGAAGTCATCGGTCGGCAAGAAGTGGATCATGGGCGTCACCGGCGTCATGCTCATGGGCTTCGTGCTCTTCCACATGATCGGCAACCTCAAGATGTACCTCGGCGCCTCGCACTTCGACGAGTACGCGCACTTCTTGCGCGAGTTACTCGTGCCGATCATCCCCGAGACCGGCGTGCTGTGGATCCTGCGTGCCGGCCTGCTCGGGGCGTTCGTGCTGCATATCGCCTGCGCCTACAGCCTCACGCAGATGAACCGCAAGGCCCGCCCGATCAAGTACCAGTCATCGCGTGATTACGTGGCGGTCAACTGGGCGGCCCGCACCATGCGCTGGAGCGGCATCATCGTCGGCCTGTTCATCCTGTGGCACCTCGCCACCATCACCTGGGGCTGGGCCAACCCTGATTTCGTTGCCGGCGAGCCCTACGAAACCATCACCGCCAGCCTGCATAACCCGATCGTCGGTGTGCTCTACATCGTCGCCAACCTGGCATTGGGCTTCCATCTGTTCCACGGAACATGGAGCCTGTTCCAGACCTTCGGCTCACTGAGCCCCCGCTTCAACCCGCGTCACAACCCCCTGCGTAAGGGCATCGCCGCTGGTTTCGCCATCGTCGTCGCCGGCGCCAACATCACCTTCCCCATCGCCGCCATGACCGGCGTCATCGGCTGAAAGAGGAATCCATGAGCAACGTTGTTCTCGACTCCAAGGTTCCCGAAGGTCCGATTCAGGACCGCTGGGACAACCACAAGTTCAACATGAAGCTCGTGAACCCCGCGAACAAGCGGAAGTTCACGGTTCTGGTGGTCGGCACCGGCCTCGCCGGAGCTGCTGCAGCGGCGACGCTCGCAGAGCTCGGGTACCAGGTGAAGTGCTTCACCTTCCACGACTCTCCCCGCCGGGCGCATTCCATCGCTGCCCAGGGTGGCATCAACGGTGCCAAGAACTACAAGAACGATGGCGACAGCGTCTATCGACTCTTCTACGACACCGTGAAGGGCGGCGACTTCCGGGCTCGTGAGTCCAACGTGTACCGCCTTGCCCAGGTGTCGGTCGACATCATCGACCAGTGCGTGGCCCAGGGCGTTCCCTTCGCCCGCGAGTACGGCGGCCTGCTCGACAACCGTTCCTTCGGTGGCGCCCAGGTGAGCCGCACGTTCTACGCCCGTGGCCAGACCGGTCAGCAGCTCCTGCTCGGTGCCTATCAGGCCCTCATGCAGCAGGTGTCGCTCGGTCGTGTCGAGCTCCACACCAAGACCGAACTGCTCGACGTCGTGAAGAAGGACGGCGTGGCGGTCGGCATCGTCACCCGCAACGTCAACAGCGGCGAGGTCAAGAGCTGGTCGGGTCACGCCACCCTGCTGTGCACCGGCGGCTACGGCAACGCCTTCTACCTGTCCACCAACGCGATGAACTCCAACGTCACCGCAGCATGGCGGGCACACAAGAAGGGCGCCCTGTTCGCCAACGCCTGCTACACGCAGATCCACCCCACCTGCATCCCGGCCAGTGATGAGTCGCAGTCCAAGCTCACGCTCATGTCGGAGTCGCTGCGTAACGACGGTCGCATCTGGGTGCCCAAGAAGTTCGACGACAACCGTCCGGCCGATCAGATCCCTGAAGAAGACCGCGACTACTACCTCGAGCGTAAGTACCCGTCCTACGGCAACCTCGCTCCCCGTGACATCGCCTCGCGTGCCGCCAAGGTTGTGTGTGATGAGGGTCGTGGCGTTGGCCCGCTCAAGAACGGCGTCTTCCTCGACTTCAGCGAGTCGATCGACCGGCTCGGTCACGACACCGTCTTCGAGCGTTACGGCAACCTCTTCGACATGTACGAGCGCATCACCGACGAGGACCCCATGAAGGTCCCGATGCGCATCTACCCCGCCAGCCATTACACGATGGGTGGCCTGTGGGTTGACTACAACCTCATGACCACCGTGCCGGGCCTCTACGCCCTCGGTGAGGCCAACTTCTCCGATCACGGTGCCAACCGTCTCGGCGCATCGGCGCTCATGCAGGGTCTCGCTGACGGCTACTTCGTGGCTCCCTACACAGTGGGCGATTACCTCGCCGGGCTGCTGGGCCAGGGCGTTGTCCCGACCTCCGATCCGGTGTTCGTCGAGGCAGAGCAGACCGTGCGTGACGAAGCTCGTCGTTGGCTGTCCACCGGTGGCACCAAGTCGCCGGAGTACTACCACCGCGAACTCGGCAAGCTCGTCTGGGACTACTGCGGCATGGAACGCAACCAGAACGGGCTCGAGAAGGCACTGTCGGAGATCCCCGCTCTTCGCGAGGAGTTCCAGAAGAACGTGCGTGTGCTCGGCAGCGCCGAAGGCGTCAACCAGTCCCTCGAAAAGGTTGGCCGTGTTGCCGACTTCTTCGACCTGGGCGAACTCATGTGTCGTGACGCCCTCATGCGTGAGGAGTCCTGCGGCGGCCACTTCCGTGTCGAACATCAGACCGATGACGGCGAGGCCCAGCGCAACGACGACGAGTTCGCATTCGTCGGTGCTTGGGAATGGAACGGTGATGGCACCGCCCAGACCCTTCA
>WLCQ01000160.1 GCA_009705225.1 Actinomycetota bacterium
AAGCTCGATGATCCGGGGCTTGGTGAGCGCTACATAGCCCTTGAGCCGCGCCATGAGAGAGGGTTGCGCGGCGGTTTCCATCGGTTCCGATGCTAGAGGCGAGTCACCAGCACCAGACAATCGCGGACCGGCAAGGAATTGGGAACGTCACAGACCTCCCGTACGATCGCTGTGTGCGGTCGCCTCGCCTCTCCCCTCGGGCCTATCAGCGCATCACACTTCTCGCGCTGCTGGCTCTCGTGTTCATCATCATCACTGGCGCGGCCGTGCGCCTCACCGGTTCCGGGCTCGGCTGCTCCGACTGGCCCACCTGCGAATCAAGTCGGATCATCGCTCCAGCCGAATATCACGCCATGATCGAGTTCATCAATCGAACGATCACCGGACTGGTCTCGGTCGTGGTCATCATCGCCGTGCTGGGTTCACTGGTGCGCACGCCCCGTCGTCGCGACCTCACCTGGCTCTCGTTGGGCCTCGTGGCGGGGGTCATCGGACAGATCCTGCTCGGCGGGCTCACGGTGCTGTTCGAACTGCACCCTCCGTTCGTGATCGCCCATTTCGTGCTTTCGATGCTGCTGGTCTGGAACGCCGTTGTTCTGCATCATCGGGCCGGGCACGATGGCCGACCGGGCCTGCCCCTTGTCCCGCAGCGCATCCGCCAACTCGGCCGGGCGCTCGTGGTCCTCGCGTCCGTCGCAATACTCACCGGCACCTTGGTCACCGGTACTGGTCCGCATGGCGGCGATGAGGAGGTCAGCCGACTGCCCTTCGACATCACGCTCGTGGTCCGAATCCACAGCGGTGTGGTCTGGCTCTTCCTCATCGTGGCGGTAGCCACCTTGGTGCTCCTGCGTCGCAATGGCACCTCCGAAATCGTCGACCGTCGATCAAAACTGCTTGTGGCGGCAATCGTGGCGCAGGGTGTCATCGGGTACACGCAGTACTTCACCGGTGTTCCCCCCCTTCTGGTGCTGCTGCATGTGGCCGGCAGCGTCACGGTGTGGATCGCAGCCCTCGCCTTCACCCTTGATCTCACCGCCCACTCCGTGGATCGGCCCGATGCACCGGTGCCGGCTTCATGAACGACAGCTTCCTGAGCAGCACCGCTCTGAACGACACCGCTCTGAACGGCAGTACCAAAACTGCCGACATGAGTGCGCCAGCGGTGCCCGAGCTGATCCGACTCGCCGACGCTCCAGTTGAGGTGCGCGACCCCGACATCGACGAAACCCTCGATATCGACCGCCCTTGGGTCGTGCTGGTCTGGAACGACCCGATCAATCTCATGAGCTACGTCACGTTCGTGCTGCAGAAGGTGTTCGGCTACAGCCGTGAGAAGGCCGAGGCGATGATGCTCGAAGTGCATCACAACGGCCGTTCGGTGGTCTCCAACGGCACCCGGGAAAAAGCGGAACTCGATGTGTTCCGACTCCACGAGCACGGCCTCTGGGCCACGATGCAGCAGGACTGACATGGCCTTCGGTCTCCGCCGTCCCTTCCAGCCCAAGGGGCCCGATCGCTTCATCGTCAATCTCGGCGACCGCGAACGTGCCGTGGTGAAAGCAGTGTGCGAGGACCTCCTCGGAGCACTCGACGACCCGGCCGCCGAGCCACTGCTGCGCCGGGTCTACCCCGTCGCCCATGTCACCGATGCCACCATCGACGCCGCCTATCAGGAGATGGTGCATTCCGATCTGGTGTCCTCACGACGAAAGGCGCTCGAGCAGATCGTCACCACTGCAGAGGCCAAAGAACTCGACCGAGAGCAACTCGAGTCCTGGATGATCGGCCTCAACACCGTGCGCCTCGTGCTCGGCACCCGACTCGATGTGATCGAGGATTCCTCCCCCGAACTCGAACCCGATGATCCCGACCTACCCGCATGGGCGGTCTATGAATTCCTCGGTGGAGTGATCGAATCCATCGTCCGTTCCTCCGTCGACACGCTCTGATCGCAACACCACGCCGACCCGCATTGGCGCTAGAGGTGGGTCGGACTGCTATGGTTCACAAGCCCTAGCGGCAGGAGAGCCCCCATCGTCCAGCGGCCTAGGACGCCTGCCTTTCACGCAGGTAACACGGGTTCGAATCCCGTTGGGGGTACGCAATTCAGTTCTGGTCCCGTGGTGCAGTTTGGAGTGCACGCCGGCCTGTCAAGCCGGAGGTCGCGGGTTCAAATCCCGTCGGGACCGCCACCCACTTCCCCCTTCGGGGGGCGGTGGGCTCGACCAGAACGAATGTTCCGGTCTGATGGTCGGGTAGCTCAGTAGGCAGAGCGGTCGCCTGAAAAGCGATAGGTCACCGGATCGACGCCGGTCCCGACCACCACAGCATGTCGAAAATGCCCGGACCAATGTCCGGGCATTTTCGCGGCACGAACCTCCCGCCGATCAGCGGGTCGCCACACCGGCGAGAAACGACCAGATCGCCCGACTGGCATCAAGCTCCATGTAGGGAGAACCCACCAGGTTCTGCGCCGACGCCGGATGCCCCATCCAGGCGTGGCTGGCGCCGGCGACGGTGACGAATCGGACGATCGACCCCCCAGTGCATTGCGACCACAACTGGCTCAGGACATCAGCATTGCTGGAATCGGATTGCTCGGTCGGACCGGCCTGACAACCGTTGAGGGCAGCGACGTCGGAAGCCGCCGCTCGCGGTGATGGGAACTCGACACCGGACGGTCCGGAACCGCGCCCGCCGTCGATGGGGATGTTGGCGTCAGCCAAGCCATGCAGATGGAACACACTCACCGGCTGCGACGGGTGACAGGGAACACCGATGACCCCTGACTGCACGCCAATTGCGAGGATCTGATCGCTGAGTTCGCAGGCCAACCGATAGGCGAGGATGGCTCCGTTGGAATGCCCAGCAGCAAGCACGCGGCTCTGATCCACGGGCAGCTCGGCTTCGAGTCGATCGATGAGCGCTCGAAGGAACCCGATGTCATCGACCTGCTGGTCCGCGGCCGGACGGCAGCACAGGCCGCCGTTCCAGGTGAGCAGCTTGGTGTCACCGGGACGGTTGTTGGTGCCATCGGGATACACCACGATGAACCGGTTCGCCTCAGCCAGACCGTCGAATCCACTGTTGGTTGCGAACTGGGCTCCCCACCCGAGCCCACCATGAAGCGCGATCAACAGCGGCAGCCGCCCGCCCGCTTCTGCAGCGGTGGGGACATAGAGCCGATACGTGCGCACCCTCCCGTCGGGAGTGGTGATGGAACCGGTTAGCACCTCACCGACCGGATCGGTGGCTGGCAACGTCCCTGCGTAGGGGTCATAGTTCGACGACGATGCGGTGGTCGACCCACTGGTCGATGGTGCCGGAGTGGTCGAGGTGGTCGACGACATCGACTCCGAAGCTGGCCCGGAACACGCCACGAGCAGGAGCGCACACAGCCCGAGCAGGATTCGCATGCTGCCGATTGTCGAACGGCGAATGCCGCTTTCAGTGGGTCCGAGCCGGTGCAACCTCCGAAACCTCACACCTTCTGCATGGGTTGGTGCGGTTCGGTGGGCAGTGCCACGCCGATCTCGTCGCCCACTCGCACGGTGCCGCCCCGCACGACCATGGCCATCACGCCGTTGCGGAACAACATCGGACCGACCTCCGGTTTGAACGACACGGCGGCGCGCAGTCCCTCATGGGCCCGATCGATCTGGGCACAAGGATCGCGGAACCCGGTGAGCACGATGATGGCATCGGTGCCGAGCCGCAGCGTTGTGCCCACCGGCAGCTCACCGAGTTCGAGGCCCCGGGTGGTGATGTTCTCGCCGAACCCTCCGCCGGGCACATCGAAACCGTCGGCCAGCAATCCTTCGTGCACCTCACGGGCCACGAGATGCACCTGGCGCAGATTCGGGCGGTTCGGGTCCTTCTTCTGACGACTCAGATGCTGGGTGGTGGCGCCGGCATGCGCGTCGCCCTCAACACCAACACCGGCGATCAGCACGAACTCCTCGACGGAATCTTTGGAGAAGGTGTGGTCAGCATTGCGGTGGAGGCTCACGATGGTCGGTTGCATGGGCCAAGTCTCGCGGCCCGAGGGCCTCCGATGGGGACGAATTCAGTGAGTACTGTTCGGCGCATGTCGCTGCGACTTGCTCCAGAACGGGTGAAACCCATGGTGGCCGCTCTGCTGGGGGCTATCGACGTCAGCGGCGGCCCCACCGACGAACAACTCGGCGTGCTCGGAGCGATCACCGCGCATCTTTGGGATCAGCCGGATCTGGATCTGAACTCGACGAACTCCCTCGACCCCGCCAGCGCGGCCGCGGCGATCGTTGATCCCACCGAGCGACGCACCTTCCATGAGATCCTCGTTGCCCTCGAGGCCTGCCGACATCCCCTCGCTGTCGAACAACTCGAGCGGGCTGAGCAGTACGGCAAGGCCCTGTCGGTGACCGGTGCCGAGGTGACCATGTTCCGCGATCTGGTGCAGGTCGGAACGGAACGGGCGGCCGCCGATTTCGCCCGCTTCCTCGATGCCACCATGCCACTGCGGTTCGAGCCGACACTTCGAGACCTGCCCGTTTCGGCAACCGAGCCCGAGCCCGAACTGATCGAATTGCTCTTCGCGCTGCAGCATCTGCCCGAGGGCTCGCTGGGTCGGGAGTTCTTCGAGTTCCACGCCCGTAACGGCCTTCCGGTGCCGGGTGTGGAGGGTTCCACGCTCAACCATTTCTATGTGTCGCATGACATGACCCACGTCATCGCCGGCATCGGCACCACGGCGGCGGCTGAAGTGGCGCTCAGCGCCTTCCAGATGGCGATGAATGACAACGATGCGAACGTGGCCGCGCTGCTCTCCTCGCTGATCGTGCATGAAGTCGGATTCGGGAGCGCGGGCAAGGTAGCGAGTGAGACCCACACCCTGGCCTCCTCATCTGCCGCCACGCTGCTGGCCTCGGAGCTCGCCCGCGGATCGCGCTGCACCGCGGATTTCTCGATCATCGATCATCTGTCCATCGCCGAGGTGCCACTGGCCGAGGTGCGGGCACAGTTCGGCGTGCACGCACCCACCGACCCCGATGATGGTCACCATCACTGGTGAGTTCCGATGGAGCCGGTGCCCGAAGACTGCAGAGGCAGGATCTCTGTGCGCCGATCTCTGTGCACCTCGGCAGTGGAGCGCTAATTCGGGACGAGAGAACCCTCGGCGGTAGTCTTCCGGCCGACTTCTGGAGGTTGACCCGATGGCGAATACGTGGTTCGAGACTGTTGCTGTTGCGCAACGACGCGCCGAGAAGCGCCTGCCTGGCTCCGTGTACGGCGCCATCATCGGTGGTGCCGAGAAGGGCCTGAGCCTCAACGACAACCTCACCGCCTTCGACCAGTTGGGTCTCGCCCCGCATGTGGCGGGGCTGCATTCCGAGCGCGGCATGGAGGTCGAGGTCATGGGCCAGCACCTCTCGATGCCGATCATCATT
>WLCQ01000161.1 GCA_009705225.1 Actinomycetota bacterium
ACGAGAGCGCAATCGCTACCAAGATCCGCATCACCAGATCCTTCCAGCAATCACGAAACCTTGCGTCGAATCCTCGGCCGATCGGTCACTCCATGTGATGGCTCAGCCGAGTTCGTACCTGTACACATTTGTGTCGCGGGCGATGAAGCCGATGCGTTGGTAGAGACGGTTGGCCGCCTCCCGGCTCGGGCGGGAGGTGAGATCGACAGTCTTCGCACCAAGTGCACGAGCACGGTCCAGCGCATTTCGGTTGAGCGCTTCACCCACGCCACGCCCTCGTGCTTCGCCATCGACCACGACGTCCTCGATCCAGGCCCGCACGCCGGTCGGGATGCGGAACCACGCAAGCGTGAGACTGCCGAGGATCGCGCCGCTGTCGGCATCAACAGCCAGCAGCAGGATGCTCGTCGGCGAGTCAACGATCGCGGCCAGTTCGTCTCGGGTCGGCGGAGGGTTCGACGAGGACAACTGCGGGGTGAGCAGCTCGAATGCCTCCACCAGCGCATCGGTCACTTCGGTTGCTTCAACGATCTCCACTGCGGCCATCAGTCCAGCGTAGGCAACGGATCCCCTTCGGGCCGACGCCCGCCGATGCGCATGTGAACGCCCACCTCAACCCCCACCCGAGCCCGCACCCGAATCTGAACCCTGCCAGAGCCGATTTCGACCGGAAGCCGGTGCCGGTGCACCGGTAGCCTGAACCCATGGTTGTTCCGTCCGGCGAATCACTTCCCCACCTGCGATGGTCCGACACCCCTGCGGTGTCGCAACCGGTACTTCTCGTGGCCTTCGGAGGCTGGAACGATGCCGGCGATGCCGCCAGTACCGCCATCGATTACTTGATCGACGAGTGGGACACCAACGAGTTCGCCGACATCGATCCCGAAGAGTTCTTCGACTTCACTGCAACTCGACCCGAAGTGCGCATCGACCTCGGCGGCACCCGTCAGATCGAATGGCCATCCAACGCGTTCCATGCCGGTCGGGTACCCAACACCGACATCGATGTCGTGCTCATGTCCGGTATCGAACCGCAGCTCAAGTGGCGCACCTTCTGCGAGCACGTCATCGGTGTGGCCAAGGCTGTCGATGCGCGCCTCATCGTCACCCTCGGTGCGCTGCTCGCCGAAGTGCCACATTCACGCCCGGTGTCGGTGTTCGGCACCGCCTATGACGAAGCAACTGTCGACGCCCTCGATGTGTTGCCCTCACGCTACGAAGGACCGACCGGCATCACTGGTGTACTGCACGGTGCGTGTCGAGAGGCCGGCATCCGTTCAGCCGCATTGTGGGCTGCAGTCCCCACCTATGTCCCGAACGCCACGTCGCCGAAGGCCGCTCTTGCGCTCATCCAGCGCACAGCAAAACTCATCGGCACCGAAATCGAAGCCACCGAACTGAAATTCGCCACTGACTCCTACGAACATCAGGTCTCGCAACTGGTGGCCGAGGACGACGAAACCACTGACTACGTGGCACAACTCGAGAAGCGTTTCGACGAGGAACCCGACTCGTTCACCGACGGCGCAAGCCTGGTGGACGAAGTTGAACGGTTCCTCCGAGACCAGGACTGACGAACGCTCAGCTCTCGTCGGTGAGATCCACCACGAGATGATCGCCCTGCCACACCGGTGTGCGCGGATGATCGAAATGCACATCAACTGCGGCCCCGCTGAACGCGTGCCGAGCGAGTGGACCCCAGAGATCAGCACCCACCGCCATCTGCGGAAGATCGTCGAGTGAGAACCAGCCGACATCGGAGGTCTCGAGCGGATGAGCCTGCAATGAACCACCCGTGGCCCGGCAATGGAACACCAGCGAATACAGCGGCACGCTGGTGAAGCGACGCTGCAGACCGTCGTACACGGCGAGCAGTTGCAGCACGTCGCAGTCGATGCCGGTCTCCTCGCTCACTTCCTTGACCGCAACCTCGGCCGGCGAATAGCCGATGTCGGCCCAACCGGTCGGGTACAGCCACACGCCGGAGTCAGAGCGTTGCACCAGCAGGATCTCATCGGCCTCGTTCTGCACAATGGCGCCGACCGCAACCTTCGGGGTCTGGTAGCCGGGCACGCCAACGCCCACCGACTTCATCCATTCATGCACAAGATCATCGGGGTCGTAGGTGCTGCCGGCAGCGACTCTCATATCGGCAGCAACGGCCAGCACCTCTTCGAAACGCTCCTGCTCATACAGGCTCTGGGTGAAGCCGAGACCAGTGCGAGCGATCCCCGCAAGAGCCTCACTCCAGCGGATCAGATCCTGTGGGGTAAAGGAGTCACTCATGGCCGGAACGCTAGCGGCGAACCGCGTCAGCCGATGTCGGAACCGTCGATCGCGAACAGCAGCGCCCGCTTGATCTCCTCGAGATACCCCGGATCGAGGATCTTCGAACCGGTGGAGTCGCGCACGTAGAACGAGTCGACCGCAGCCGGGCCGAGCGTCTGAATCTTGGCCGAGGTGATGTCGAGATCGAGATCGTTGAACGCACGGGTGATGCGCCACAGCACACCCATCGAATCGGGAGCGCGAACCTCGAACACCGTGGCCTCATGTGAAAGCTGGTTGTCGATGATGACCTCGGGATGCTTGACCAGACCGGGAAGTCGACGCGGTCGGTAGTAGGTGCGACGACGTTCGGCCAGACGAGCCTCGAGGGCGAGGCGACCATCGAGTCCCTTCTCGAGTTCTCGCACGACGCGGTCCCAGTGGATCTCGTTATCGAAGGTGCTCTGCACCCGGAACTGCTCGAGCGCCATGCCGTTGCCATCGGAATAGGCAGCAGCTTCCATGACGGCCAGGCCGTTGAGCGAGAGCACACCGGCGACACGAGCGAACAGGCCGGTCCTGTCCGGCGAGACCACGATGAGTTGATCATCGACGCCCTCGAGGATCCGGCGCCCTTGGGCGAGAAGTTCGCGTTGATACGGCGTGGGGAAACCTGAGTCAGTGGCATCGGCAACAGATCCACCGGCGAGCACATGCGAGACCCGATCAACGAGCACGCCCACGAGCTCCTGCTTCCAGGATCCCCACGCAGCAGGACCGGTGGCCAACGAGTCGGCCTCGGTGAGGGCATCGAGCAGACGGAGACAACGCAGATCGCCCGCGGCTTCGGCGACATGGGCGATGGTGCCATCGTCGGAGAGGTCGCGCCGGGTGGCGACATCGGGAAGCAGCAGATGATGACGCACCATCTGCTGCAACATCGCCGTGTCCGCGGCATCGAACCCCATACGCGGACCGATTTCGGCCACCAGATCGACACCCACCTCGGTGTGATCACCGGGACGACCCTTGCCGATGTCGTGCAGCAAGGTGCCGACCACCAGCAGATCAGCGCGGTCGACACGGTCGACGAGCGCCGCGGCATTGGCCGCCGCCTCACACAGATGTCGATCGATGGTGAACCGGTGATACGCGTTGCGTTGCGGACGGCAGCGGATGACTGCCCATTCCGGCAGGATCGGCTCCCACAGACCCTTCTGATCGAGAGTCTCGACCACCCCGACAGCAGGTCGGCCGGCGAGGAAGAGTTCGACGAACAGTCGGCGGGCTTCATCAGGCCAGGGCTGCGGAATAGGAGCGGCGTCGGTGAGTCGACCGAGCGTGGCGCGGTCGATGCGAGCATCGGCCTGCGCGGCGGCCACAGCCACCCGCAACACGAGATAGGGATCCGAGGAGGGATCAGCGCCGGGAGCGAGCGTGACCGCGCCATCCTGCAGCAGCACCCCTGGGGCCAATTCCTTGTCGCGGGAGAGTCGTCGTCG
The DNA here is from genome assembly GCA_009705225.1 of Actinomycetota bacterium. Lineage (GTDB taxonomy): Bacteria > Actinomycetota > Acidimicrobiia > Acidimicrobiales > Acidimicrobilacustridaceae > Acidimicrobilacustris. Next base: position 3,771 of record WLCQ01000161.1, read on the forward strand.
CAGCGAACTGCCCTCGAGCGAAAGCCCGACCCGCGCCCAGAGTTCGTCGCTCACCCACGCAATCGTTCGAGCCGCGGCCGAGAGTTCGTGCATGAGGGCATCGGCGTCGGGGAACCCCAGCGCCTCGGCTACGGCGTCTTGTTCTTCGAGCAGGAGGATGTCGCTGTGCCGACCGGTGCGGCGATGCAGTTCAACACGGGCGGAGAGCACGAGTTCGTACGCGTCTCGAATCGCGTCGTCATCGCCGGGAAGCAGCGGTATGCCCGCGAGTTCGGCCCAGCGAATGCCATGCACGTCGCGCATTCCGCCTCGGCCGTCCTTGAGATCGGGTTCAAGCAGGAACGCCACCTCGCCCGCCTGTTCGTGACGTTGGCTGATGCGTTCATCGAGTTCGGCCAACCAACGCTTCGACCGCTTCTGCCAAGCGGCCAAGCCCTTCTCCCGAAGCTGGTCGGCAAGTGATTCATCACCAGCAAGGAAACGCACGGAGAGCACGGCCGTGGCGGTGTCGAGATCATCGGAGGCCAGCGCGATGGTCTCCTTGACGGTTCGAACCGCGTGTCCGAGCTTGATGCCTTCGTCCCAGATCGGATACCAGAGCTGATCGGCCAGGCCGGTGATGTCAACGCCTGCATCGTGGATCAAGTAGAGATCAATATCGCTACCCGGGGAGAGTTCGGCACGGCCATACCCACCGACCGCAACGAGCGCTGCGCCTTTGACGGGGGTATCGGCGGCGTTCCACAGCCCGATGATCCACTCATCGATACATGCCGCCAGTGCCCGACAGAAGACGAATCCGCGGACGCTCGCATTGTCAAGCAGTGCCCGTCGATCGAGTTGGGAAGTCATCACCTGCGCCGTTCGTTGGGGACGGCATAAGGCTAGACCGCGTCGGGACCCGATTCGCCGGTCCGGATGCGCATCACCTTGTCGACGGTGGAGATCCAAACCTTGCCGTCACCGATCTTGCCGGTGCGGGCTGCGACCATGATGATCTCGGCCACCTGGTCGGCGAGTTCGTCGGGGACCACCGTTTCGACGCGGACCTTCGGAAGCAGATCCACGACGTATTCAGCGCCGCGGTAGATCTCGGTCTTGCCACCCTGACGACCGAAGCCCTTGACCTCGTCGATTGTCATACCTGTGAGACCCGCCGCCTTGAGCGCGTCCTTCACATCGTCGACCTTGTGGGGCTTGATGATTGCTGTCACGAGCTTCATATCCGCACGGTATCCCTTTGTCCGCGCCGATGGATCGCCCATCGGCTGTGTTCGTTCGATGTCAGATGGTCAGTTGAGCCGGTCCATCGAACCGGTACTGCCGAAGCTGTAGGCGGTCTCAGCATGCTGGCTGAAGTCGAGACCTTCGGCTTCGTCCTCCTCGCTCACCCGCAGTCCGATGGTCTTGTCGATCACCTTGGCGATGATGAACGACGCAACGAAGCTGAAAGCGAACGTCACGGCACAGGCCACGAACTGGTACCACAGCAACGAGAACCCACCGCCGAGGAACACACCTTCGTTGGTGACCAGTTTGTTGACCTTGGCATCGGCGAAGAAACCGAGCAGCAGACCACCGACGATGCCGCCCACCAGATGCACACCGACGACATCAAG
>WLCQ01000162.1 GCA_009705225.1 Actinomycetota bacterium
GCTCGCGGATCGGTCATCTACGGCGAACGTCCATGGTCCGACGACTCCGGGTCGTCGTCAGCGCCGAGCTGCGCGATCTGCCGCGGCCTGCTCATTCGCGTCCGAGACGACGAGGACATCATCGACGACCACGAAGCAGACGAGAACCAAGAAGACAAGAACTGGGATATCTGCATCGATTGCGAAGAGGAACTTTCGCAACCTGCCGACGGCTGATTCCGACTCGGGCGCCATCTCGGCAATACTGAATAGACTCGGTCCACTTGCCTTCTCAGTCGCGGACCCCATCGTGAGGTGCTGAAGATGATCTGGTCGCGCACGCCCCGCTCCCGCAGACTGATGCTCCCGCTCGTCGCGGTCACTGCGATGGTGGTCGCGTTGTTCCCGATGCTGCCCTCGGGCGCGGTTGTCGTCCCGCCGCCCACTATGTCTTATGACTTCAGTGGCAACCTCGTCGACGCCAATGGTGGCAGCTCGATCGCCTTGGCACCTGCGTGTCCTCAGGCTTCAGGCACGCCCTGTAACACCGCGACCTCGTTCGGCAGCGACATCAACGGTGACTTCCTTCGCTGGTCGTCGACGGCGAACGTCGGTGGCGGATTACGCCTCACCACGAACGCACCTGTCGGCACGACCTACACGATGGCACTCAAGTTCTCGTTCTCCTCGGTGTCGCAGTCACCTACCGGTTACTCGAAGATCGTCGACTATCTCAATCGCACATCCGACGATGGCTTCTATTTCCAGAACGGCAAGCTGCTGTTCTACCCGGGCGGTTCGCTCAGTTCGACGGTGTATCCGGCCAATGCCGTGCTCGATCTCATCACGGTGCGCCAGTCGACCAGTGGGCGTGCCGGCACGTTCACCGTGTACGCCGTTGGTGCCGACAAGAAGCTCACCAAGGTGTTCACCTACAACGACACCAGTGGTGGTTCACTGCCTGCGGCCAGTGGTGCCGGAAGCATCCTCGGGTTCTTCTTCGACGACACAGTCACCGCTTCGCGCAACGAGGCCACGCCATCCGGTCGGGTCTATGACCTCAAGGTGTGGTCGAACACAGCACTCACCGAGGAGCAGCTGCAGAAGGCGGTGCTTCCGCCCGATGCACCAGTGTCCATCGCTGCCACCGCTGATGATGCGCGCACCACCGTCAGCTGGAACAGCTCGGACAACGCCACGGGATACACCGCCATCGCGTCGCCGGGCGGCGCGACCTGCTCGGTTGCAGCGCCGGCCACGAACTGCGCCATCACTGGTCTCACCAACGGATCCACGTATTCGGTGCAGGTCTTTGCCACCAACGCCAACGGAGCCTCGACCGCGTCGAATACCTTGACAGCGCAACCGCGCACCGTGCCGGCCGCTCCAACCGGATTGGCTACTACTGCCGGTGATGGTGAGGCCTCGATCACCTTTGCGCTCTCCTCCAACGGTGGCGCGCCGATCACCAACCATGAATACAGCGTCGATGGTGGCGCATGGACGCCGTTCTCACCCGCGGAGACCTCCTCCCCGGTCACCGTTGCGGGACTGGCCAACAACGTGTCTGCGTCGATCCGTCTGCGGGCGGTCAACGCCGCCGGTGTCGGTGCTGAGTCGAGCGCGGTGGATGTCACCCCCGTGCCCGGCCCAACCCTGCCCGATGCACCAACCGATCTCGTCGCCACGCCGGGTGATGGCACCGTCTCGGTCACCTTCACTCTGGGCGCAGATGGTGGTCTGCCGCTCAACAACCACGAGTACAGCTTCGACGGTGGGAGATTCTGGACCTCCTTGCTTCCGGCCGACACCACTGGGTCGTTCACGATGAACGGTCTCACCAACGGCACCCGCTATGAACTGCTGCTGCGTGCTGTCAATGCCATTGGGTTCAGTCCTGCATCTGAGCCGGTGGTGTTCACGCCGTTCACGGTGCCGGCCGCCCCGACCGGGCTGGTCGCCACCGCCGGTGACGGCGAGGCCAGCATCGCCTTCGCGCCGGGAGATGACAACGGTGCTGCCATCACGAACTACGAGTACAGCGTCGGCGCTGGTTCATGGACGGCGTTCTCGCCGGCTGAGCTGTCCTCACCGGTGATCGTGCCGGGACTCGCCAACAACGTCTCCGCGTCGGTCCGTCTGCGAGCCGTCAACGCGGCGGGCAATGGTGCTGCGTCGAGCGCAGTGTCGGTCACCCCGGTCCCCGGCCCGACGCTTCCTGATGCACCCACCAACCTTGTGGCCACCCCCGGTGACGGCAGCGCAGACATCACCTTCACCCTTGGTGCTGATGGTGGCAGCGCCATCACCAATCACGAGTACAGCCTCGACGGCGGCCTGTCCTGGACGGCGTTCTCGCCGGCGGTCACCTCCGGGTCGGCCAGTCTCAGCGGTCTCACCAATGGCACCACCTATCTGGTGGTGCTGCGGGCCGTGAACGGGCTCGGCAACGGTGACGCGTCGGAGGCGGTCGCCTTCACGCCCTTCACCGTGCCCGATGCTCCCTCCTCGCTCAAGCCCGCCGGTGATGATGGCGGCGTCACGGTTGCGTTCGTGGAACCGGCCGACAACGGGTCTGCCATCACCAACTACGAGTACCGCATCGACGATGGCGCGTGGACGCCCTTCTCGCCCGCCCAGTCCTCCTCGCCGGTGGTCCTCGGTGGTCTCACCAACGGTGTGCAGATCGCCATCGAACTGCGAGCAGTCAACGCTGCCGGTGTCAGTGTGTCCGCTGGCGCAGTCAACGTCACCCCGGTGGCCGAGCCGAGCTGGGTGGCCACCGTGCCCGACGCGCCCACGAATGTCGTCGTCACGCCCGGTGATGGCGCAGCGTCTGTCGCCTTCACCGTCGGCGACGATGGTGGCAGTTCCATCATCAACCACGAATACAGCCTCGATGGTGGTGTCACCTGGTCCGAGTTCTCCCCGGCCGTCACCTACGGCACCGGCGGAGACCTGAGTGGTTCGTTCGTCAACGGCACCACCTATTCCGTCGTGATCCGCGCCTTCAATTCTGTGGGTGCCGGCGAAGCCTCCGAAGCGGTGTTCCTCTGCCCGAGTACCGTCCCCGATGCGCCGACGATCGATTCGCATTCAGCGGGTGGTGGATTCGCCACGGTGCGATTCACCCCCGGTGCCGATGGTGGTGCGCCCATCCTCGGCCATGAAGTCAGCGTCGATGGCGGTGCCTGGACCGACTACGACGGTTTCGCTGATGATCCCGAGAACCCCACCTCGTTCGAGGCGGTAGTCGCCGGTCTCACCGATGGTGTGCCCGCCTCCATCCGTGTGCGGTCCTTCAACCTCGTCGGTCCCGGTGCGGCCTCCGCCCCGGTCACCGTGACCTCGGTGTCGAAGCCCTCGGCTCCCGCCTCGGTCATCGTCGATCCCGGGCCGGTGTCAATCACCCTCACCATCGTTCCCGGTGACGACGGAGGTGACCCGATCAACAACTGGGAGTACACCATCGACGACGGCATCACCTGGATCCCGTTGAGGCCTGCGCAGAGCGGACCGGTCATCACGATCCCGGGTCAACCGCCGATCAGTGTGTTCATCCTCCAGCCGGGCATGACGTACACGATGATGATCCGTCCCGTGAACGGTGAGGGTCCGGGCGCACCTTCGGACCCGTTCACCTTCACCATGAATCCCGAGGAACCGCCGGAACCTCCGCTGCCTCCCGTGGATTCCGACGGTGACGGGATCCCCGACGACCTGGACCCGGACGGCGGCACCGGAGCATTGCCCTACACGGGTAACAGCTCACTGCCGGTGGCTGCCGGTGGTCTCGCGCTGATGCTCGCCGGTGGTGCGTTGGTGTTGCTGCGACGTCGGAGTGCAACCGCCTGAATCAGTCGCGCACCAGGCCGAGGCGGTCGGCGAACTCACGGGGACCAACCACGATGAGTTCGCTCACTGCTCGGCTCACGCCGACATAGAGCAACGCTTCATCCTCGGGCTTGATATCAGCAGTGGCAGCCAGGATCACCGTGTCGAACTCAAGCCCTTTAAGTCGATGCACGTTCTCGCACACCACATGGCCGTCGTGTCGATCTTCCCAACGACCGAGATGCAGTGATTCGCGCAAGTGATCGCGCACACTGGAACGCACGGTGCCCACGCACACACCGGACGAACTGCGACCTTCGTTTTCGACGATGCGCTGCAGCTCAGAGTCGACGGCATCCTCAACCGCGTTGGCATCAGTTGCTTCGATCCACACCACGCCGAGACCTTCGGGGGATTGTTTCGGCGACGGCGCCCCGCCGAGATAGTTGCGCAGCACTCGGGCGATGGGTCTCGCGTTGCGGAAGTTGCTGGCCAACTCGACCTGCACCCAACCGTCATCGGCTTCGGGGAACACGAAGCCGCGCTCGTAGATGCCCTGGCCCTCGTCGGCCAGCAGCATGACCCGGCGACGACCATCAGGGTCGAGCAGTGCTTGCAGCAGTGCGATCCATGCGGGACTGAAGTCCTGGGCTTCATCCACGATGATCGTGTCGTAGCGGGCACCGATCTCGGGCCAGTGACGCACAAGATGTCCGAGCGCTTCGGTCTCCCACCAATGCTGGTTGGCATCGGCGGGAATGACGAGCTCGGGCATGCCGGGCATGGCGAGCACGGTGCGGATGAACGGACCGATGGTAAGTGACTCGTCGAGGTCGAACCCGATGGCGTCAATCAGTGAGTCCGCCAGCGGATCGTTGTAACAGGTGAGCAGTACCCGATCGTTCTCGGCCCAGGCCCGACGAGCCCACAGCACACCGAGATGGGTTTTGCCGGTGCCGGCCCCGCCGCGCACCAGCACCCGACGGTTCTGAGCGAGCGACACCATCGAGGTGATCTGCGCGTCGCAGAGTTGTTGCAGCGATCGGCGAGTGGCGTTCGTGCGCGCCTCCGCGTCCCAGCGGAACTCGGCATCGGGACGGATGAGCGCAACGATGCCTTCGATCTGCTGGGCGGTGAGCGCACGGTTCCACACAGTGCGCGAATGAGCCATGCGTTCGATGGGGTCATCGGGTTCGAGCAGGTCGCTGGCAACAAGCACCTGGGCTGAGTTGATGTCGGTGGTGAGATCGCCGTTGATCTCGCGGGTGTTGGGGAAGGCGAGGCCGAACACAACCTCGAGCCGCTCGAGTCCTTCGACGTTCTTGCGGATCAGTCGTTCGAGAGTCTTGGCGTTATCGAGAGCTTGTTTGATGGGCTGCGGGTTGAGCGGGGTGCCTTCTTGGCCGTGCCAGATGCCCTCACGAATGCTGACCCGA
>WLCQ01000163.1 GCA_009705225.1 Actinomycetota bacterium
CCGGGTCCACCGTCACCTTCGATCTGGTCCCCCGATCGCTGGAGGACCAGGAGGCTTGGCTCGAGGCCCGATCGGGAGCGATGGCCGTGCTGGTGGCTGAACATGAGAAAGAAGTCGTCGGGTTCGCGTCCCTCTCGCCCTACAAGGACAGGCCGGCCTACGCCACCTCAGTTGAAGATTCGGTCTACGTGCGCGTTGATCAGCGGGGCAACGGCGTGGCCCGGGCCCTGCTCACCGAGCTGCTCGAGGTGGCCGTCACCCGGGGGTTCCATACCGTGATGGCCCGGATCGTCGGGCATCACGAGGCGTCGATCGCCCTGCATCGTGCTCTCGGCTTCGAGTCGGTGGGCATCGAGCGCGAGGTCGGCCGCAAGTTCGGTCAATGGCTCGACGTCATGATCATGCAACGCATGCTCTGAGCCGGCGACGACGGAGCAGTTCCAGCCCTGCACCACCCATGATGAGCGTGAGGGCGCCCAGAACCAGCGTCAGGCTGCTGTCAGAACCCGTAGAGGGCAGGGCGCCGTCCGCAGGCGACTTCGCAGTGAGTTGGCCGGTACCGGTCTCATCGTTGGAGTCGGTGACCTGATAGGTGATGGTTGATTCACCGTCGAAGTCAGGATCAGGCTTGAACTTGATGTTGCCGGTGTCGGGATCGACGATCCAGGTTCCCTCCCCCGGGATGACGACCTCGGTGACAGTGCAATCCGGCGGCGTTTCCCCGTTCTCGCACAGAGTCACGCCCTCGGGTTCAATGGTGCCGCTCGGGGCAGTCACCCAATACCCCGGACCAACTCCGGTAACGGCCGCGACGACCCGCGTTTTCGGGAGCCACCCCGTGCTCCGCTACAGTTGCCCGTTCTGGGTCGGTGCCCGAGTGGCCAAAGGGAACGGGCTGTAAACCCGTCGGCTATGCCTACGGAGGTTCGAATCCTCCTCGGCCCACCATCCGGCCCCCGCCATGCGGCGGGGTAGCCGGGTCGGTCAACAGCGGAGGGCGGCACACGATCGTGCCGCCCGTGAGCACGAGGGAGCACACCGATGCCCAGTTTCGATGTCGTGTCCGAGATCGATATGCAGGAGGTCCGAAATGCCGTGGACCAAGCCTCCCGCGAGCTCTCCACCCGGTTCGATTTCAAGGGAACCGACTCCTCGATCGAGCTCAAGGACCATGAGATCGAGATGAAGACCGCCAGCGAGGACCGCCTCAATGCACTGCGTCAGTTGCTCGAGGAGACGCTGGTCAAGCGCAAGGTCTCGCTCAAGTCACTCGACTACGGCAAGGTGCTCGACGCCGCCAGCAGCACGGTGCGCCAGATCGTCACCCTCAACGCCGGTATCTCATCAGACAAGGCCAAGGCAGTGAACAAGGCCATCAAGGAACTGGGCCTCAAGGGCATCTCCTCGCAGACCCAGGGTGACCAGGTGCGCGTCACGGGCAAGAAGCGCGATGACCTGCAGGACGTCATCGCCGGGCTCAAAGAGGTCGACCTCGAGATCCCGCTGCAGTTCATCAACTTCCGCGACTGATCAGTCGTAGTAGCCCGAGTGGATGTACACGCAGGGCACGCCCTGTCGATGGAACATGTCGACGTTGCGTCGATCGTCCTCGAACGCGAGTCGGAGATCGAAGCCATACTCGCGGAACTCCCCCACGATGCGCTGTTTGAACATCGCTGACGACCCGAAGTCATCCCAGTCGCGCATGACGAGACAGTCCCAGCGCAGTTCGTAACGATGCAACCACGCGAGGGTCTGCGGTCGCACCCGCAATGGCCGTGCGGTGAGCAGCAAGATGTTGAGCGCGGGGTCGAGCGAATCGAGCAGGCGGGCCACCTCGGCGATGGGGTCGTCCTCACCGCAGGCCTGGAAGAACGCTTCCCAGTCGCGGTAGGGCCAGTCGAGATAGTGCTGCCGACGCGAGGCATCGGACAGCACGCCATCCATGTCGAACACGACGGCGGAACCGGGCTCGATGGCGCCATCGCGCCAATGCCAGTTCTCTGGTAGTTCGATCGAACTCATGAACCGCTCCCCGGGCCATTGGCCGCTGCATCCCTGATGGCATCGACCACTGTGGGATCGGCGAGGGTAGTGGTGTCGCCGAGATCGCGACCCTCGGCCACATCACGCAGAAGACGGCGCATGATCTTGCCGCTGCGGGTCTTGGGAAGGTCGGGCACGATGATGACGCGCTTGGGACGCGCGGTGGGTCCGATCTTGACGGCCACATGCTGACGCAGCTCCGCCACGAGTTCATCGCTGGCCACTGCGTTGTTGCGAATGATGACGTAACCCACGATGGCTTGACCGGTGACATCGTCGGATGCACCGACCACCGCAGCTTCGGCGACGGCATGGTGATCGACGAGTGCGCTCTCGACCTCGGTGGTGGAGATGCGATGACCAGACACGTTCATGACATCGTCGACCCGCCCGAGCAACCAGAGGTATCCATCGGCATCGATCTTGGCGCCATCGCCGGCGAAGTACCGACCGGGATACTGACTCCAGTAGGTCTTCACATAGCGATCGTGATCGCCCCAGATTCCGCGCAACATCGACGGCCACGGACGAGTCAGCGTGAGATAGCCACCACCGTGTTCGATGCGATTGCCCTCTTCATCGACGACCTCGACACCGATACCAGGGAGGGGGAACGTGGCCGAACCGGGTTTGGTAGCGGTGACGCCCGGCAGCGGCGTGATCATGTGCCCACCGGTTTCTGTCTGCCACCAGGTATCGACGATCGGGCAGTGACTGCCGCCGATGTACTCGTGGTACCACATCCATGCTTCAGGATTGATGGGCTCGCCCACCGTGCCCAGCAGTCGAAGCGACGACAAATCGTGTTTGGCCGGCTCTTGCACCCCCCACTTCATGAAGGTGCGGATGGCGGTGGGCGCCGTGTAGAGCTGGGTGACGCCGTAGCGCTCGACGATGTCCCACATACGGTCCTTGCCCGGCGTGTCGGGAGTGCCCTCGTAGAGCACCGAGGTAGCGCCGTTGGCCAGCGGGCCGTAGACGATGTAGCTGTGTCCGGTGACCCAACCGATATCGGCCGAGCACCAGTACACATCGGACTCCGGCTTGAGATCGAAGACGTACTTGTAGCTGAACGCGACCTGCGTGAGGTATCCGCCGGTGGTGTGCATGATGCCCTTGGGCTTGGCGGTAGTACCCGAGGTGTAGAGCAGGAACAGGAGATCCTCAGATTCCATGGCTTCGGGCTCGCAGATCGGATCTGCCGCTGCGATGAGGTCGTGGTACCAGTGGTCGCGACCATCGACCATGTCGACGGATGAGTTCGTGCGATTGACAACGACGACACCGGTGACGGTGGGGCAATGATCGAGCGCGGCATCGACATTGGGCTTGAGCAGCGAAGCCGCACCGCGACGGAAGCCGCCATCGGCAGTGATGACGACCTTGCACCCGCCGTCCTGCACACGGTCGGTGATGGAATCGGGGGAGAAGCCGCCGAAGATCACCGAATGAGCAACACCGATGCGCGTGCACGCCAGCATGGCCACCGGCAACTCGGGGATCATCGGCATGTAGATCGCCACCCGATCGCCGCGTTCGAGACCAAGTGATTTCAGTGCGTTGGCGAACTGCTGGACCTCGGCAAGAAGGTCGGCGTAGGTGATGGTGCGGGTATCGCCGGGTTCGCCCTCCCAGTGGTACGCAACACGGTCGCCGATTCCGGCGGCCACATGACGATCGAGGCAGTTCGCCGACACGTTGAGTTCGCCGCCGAGGAACCACTTGGCATCGGGAAGCTTCCACTCGAGGGTGGTGTCGAAGTCGCGGGACCAGGTGAGCAGCTCGCGAGCCTGTCGGGCCCAGAACGCTTCGTAGTCAGCGTCGGCTTCGCGGTACAGCGAATCGTCTGAGACCAGAGCAGCGGCGGCGAACTCCGCGGAAGGCGGGAACGTACGCTCCTCATGGAAGTAGTCCTCGATGGTCGGTTCGGTCATGAGTGCAATCCCCTTGTTCTCAGCGCAGCGAGCCTACCGGTGGGCGCCGTGCTGGTCAGCCGTCGATACGCCAGTGCAGGGCCACGAAGGAGCCCAACCCCTCGGGGTCGAGGAGTGCCTCGGCCTCACGCACTGCGCTGCGTCCCTTGATAGCGGCGAGATCTGCGATGTGAGCCCGCTCGTTCCACACGGCCCGACCCTGCTCGACGAGTACGTCAATCCCATGGAGTCGCAGAAACGCAGCTTGGGACGTGACCTCAGCGCTCGATCGGAGCTGGAATTGATCGATACCTATATCGGTTGTGATGTCCTGTGCCCCGGGATCATCGAGCGGATGACTCCCCCGCTGTTGGTCGCGGAATGTGCGTAGCCATCCCATGTCGGGTCGCTGCGCCAACTCGGAGGTAGGGGCGCCGTAATCGAACACCAGGATGTGGCCGGTCGACACACGACGCTCGACCTCGGTGAGCCAGAAGCGAGCCTCCCCGTGCCAGGGGAACCAGGTATCGACCGGAAGCTCGGGTGCTCGAACTGCGAGGGCCAGCACATCCTCGGTGACCGCAGCTGGAGCTGGACCGACCACGAGTTCGAGTTCGCCATCGGGGCCGAGTGAGACGTTGAGTTGCTCCACGAACCGATTGCTTGGCTGGTCATCTGGCTGACCGGGCGACTGCCCAGCCGACGCGGAGTTCCGAACTCGCACGATGTCGAACGGGAGATTGTCCAGAAGTTCATTGGCCAGCAGCACACCGCTGAACATCGCGGGCAACTGAGCGGAGCTCACGAATTGGGGACCGTCGCCGGCCTGCGGAGATGCGACGAATGCTTCAAGCTCGAACCCGTTGCGCTCCCCCATCCAGCCCGGGAGGTGCTCAGCATGCATGTTTCGTTGGAATGCGGACTGCTCGACGAGCACGTACAACAAGCTCGACGAGCATTCGGGTGCGGCGATCCGGACGGAACGGGCGAGAGTTCCCGGTCCAGCGCCCACTTCGACCACCACGAACGGGTCGGGGCGACCGGACTCGATCCACCACGCATCAAGAGCTCGGGCGATGACCGCGCCGAACAGCGGCCCGACCTCGGGACTGGTGAGGAAGTCAGCGCCGCGCCCTGCTCGGCCGCCGCGCTCATAGAACCCGTGACGGGGGTCGTAGA
>WLCQ01000164.1 GCA_009705225.1 Actinomycetota bacterium
AATCAGGTGCCCCAGCCCGATCCCGGACCGGGTCAGGTGTTGGTGCGCATCGGTGGTGCCGGTGCCTGCCATAGCGATGTCAGTCTCATGGAGTTCTCCGCCGGTGCACGTCGTGATGTGCCAATGACCCTCGGCCATGAGAACGCCGGTTGGATCGAGGCGTTCGGGCCCGGCACGCTGCCAACGCCCGGGCTCGAAATCGGTTCCCCGGTCGCGGTCTATGGCGCGTGGGGCTGCGGTCAGTGCAGCAACTGCCGCAAGGGCATGGAGAACTACTGCCCGAACGGTGTCGGCAGCGGTCCCGGGCTCAGTGTCGATGGAGGCATGGCCGAGTACCTGCTCGTCCCCGCCGCCCGGTATCTCGTGCCGCTCGGCGATATGGCTCCGGTGGTCGCCGCCCCGCTCACCGATGCCGGACTCACGCCGTACCACGCGATCAAGCGCTCGTTGCATCTGCTCGTACCGGGCTCCCATGTGGTCGTCATCGGGGCCGGCGGCCTGGGGCATCTCGCGGTGCAGTTCCTGAAAGCACTTTCGCCAGCAACTGTCATCTCGGTTGACACCCGCGAGTCGGCCCTGGCCCTCGCCGCTGAGGTCGGAGCTGACCACACCGTTCTTTCGGGTCCCGACGCCGCAACGGAGATCCGATCGATCATGGGTGGTCGCGGTGCCGAACTGGTGCTCGATATCTGCGGCTACGACGACACGCTTGCGCTGGCCTCGGCAGTGGCGAGTTCACTCGGCCATCTCACGGTGGTCGGTGTCGGAGGCGGCACGCTGCCGTTCAACTTCTTCACCATGCCCTACGAATGCTGTGTCGCCAGCACCTACTGGGGCAGCATCACCGAACTCGGCGAACTGCTCGAACTGGCCCACACCGGTGGGTTCACCGTTCACGCCACTCAGGTATCGCTCGATGACGCGGCGAGTGTGTACCGCTCAATGATCGGTGGCACGCTGCAGGGCCGAGCGGTCATCGTTCCGTAGATCGGTCCGACCATTCTCGTGAAGGCCATCGACTCATAGCGCTGATGTGAGTCGATGGCATCAACGTTCGTAGCGTTTGGCCTACTTCTTTTCCGGGCGCCAGAAACCCAGCAGCAACAGGAGTCCGCCACCGAGACCGGCGATGACTGCGATTGCGAAACCAACGTTTCCGGAGACCCAGTTGAACTTCAGCAACTGGTCGATCGACCACTTGCCGGGTCCGGCTGCGCCGATGGCAAGCCCTGAACAGATCAGAAGACCGACATACTCCCAACCCTCACCCGGGCGGAAGATGAAGAAGCCGTTCTTGCGATGGTTGGTGATGAACGCAACGATCATGGTGCCGCAGACTGCGGCCGCACCGAGAGGCGTGAAGAGGCCAAGGATCAGCAGGATGCCGCCACCGATCTCGGCAAGGCTGGCCATCCATGCGTGGAAGATCCCGGGCTTCATGCCGAGCGAGGCGAACCAGCCCGCAGTACCGCGGATCTTGCCGCCACCGAAGATGTGATTGATGCCATGGGCGAGCATGATCCCACCGACAGCGATACGGAAGATGGCCAAGCCCAGACTCAGCCCGGTGGGGCTGAACACCGGCGCGCTCATCGCCTTGGCCATGACAACTGCTGTGATGAAGCTCACGATCAGGTACTCCTCGTCAATCGATAGAACGGGCAGACCCTATGCCCGAGATGAGCCCGCTGAGGGGATGCAACCAACCGCTCATCGAAAATCGCGTGAACGCGGTGGGCCCGAGACGGGAAGTTGCTCGAGCCGGTCAGCGATGATGTTGGTGACCCCTTCGACGCGTTCGAGTCGGCCTCGTACCAACAGCGCTGGCGCGGTACGGGCCACTCGTCGGTACCGCTTCCAGAGGCCGGGTGAGCAGATGACGTTGATGAGTCCTGTTTCGTCCTCGATGTTGAGGAAGGTGATACCCGCTGCCGTTGCCGGGCGCTGACGGTGGGTGACGACACCGCCGATCAGTACCCGGGATCCGTGTTCGGCCTGCAACAACTCTGTGGCGGTAAGCACCCCCATCGATGCCAACTGGGATCGGATGAACCGGGTGGGATGCCCATCGGGAGCGATGCCGGTGGCCCAGAGATCAGCAGCAGCGACCTCGGGAGCCGACAGACCCGGCAACGTGGGCGCCTCGATCCCGACGATGGTGCCCGGCAGGGTGTCGGGACGGGTTCCGGCCACCGCACCCGCGGCCCACAATGCCCGGCGGCGATCAAGCGGCGCACCGAGCGCGTCGAACAGCGTTCCGAATACTCCGGCGGTTGCCAGGGCCTCGAACACCGGGCGATCAAGCGGAACCCGACGGTTGAGGTCTTCCATCGAGGCGTACGGACCCTGTTCAACGCGCTCGGCGACAATGCGCTCGGCGAGTTCGGAGCCGACACCGCGCACCGAGGACAGCCCGAGCCGCAGCACGGGTTGCTCGACATCGATACCACCGGTGGGCAGGGTGCCGAGTGGGAGTGGTTGCCGAGGTTCGAGTGATGCCCCCGACAGCGACGCATTGATGTCGGGGGTGCGCACCTCGACACCATGACGCCGGACATCAGCGACCAGTGTGTGCGGGGCGTAGAAGCCCATCGGCTGAGCGTTGAGCAGACCGGCACAGAACGCCGCCGGGAAGTACCGCTTGAGATAGGAACTCGAGTACACGAGATAGGCGAATGACACCGAATGACTCTCGGGGAATCCGAAGTTGGCGAAGGCGGCCAACTTCTCGAAGATGGCATCGGCGACCTCGCCGAAGATGCCCCGTTCGGCCATGCCCTCATAGAGACGCGCCCGCAGACGTTCCATGCGTTCGGTGCTGCGTTTGGACCCCATGGCCTGCCGCAGTTGATCGGCCTCCCCCGGTGAGAACCCGGCGATATCGATGGCCATCTGCATGAGTTGTTCCTGGAACAACGGCACGCCGAGGGTCTTGGCCAATGAAGGTTCGAGCAGCGGATGGAGATAGGTGACCGGTTCGGTGCCATTGCGTCGGCGGATGTAGGGATGAACCGAACCACCCTGGATGGGACCGGGACGGATGAGTGCCACCTCGACCACGAGGTCGTAGAAGACCCGCGGCTTGAGCCGAGGGAGTGTGGCCATCTGGGCGCGGCTCTCCACCTGGAACACCCCGATGGAATCGGCGGCGCACAACATGTCGTAGACGGCATCGTCTTGGGGTAGCTCGGCGAGATCGACGACCAGGCCATGATGCTCAGCGATGAGATCCACCGTGAGATGCAGCGCGGTGAGCATGCCGAGACCGAGCAGATCGAACTTGACCAGACCAGCCGCCGCGCAGTCATCCTTATCCCACTGGAGAACGCTGCGTCCCTCGCGTCGGGCCCATTCGACCGGACAGACCTCGATGATGGGGCGGTCGCACAGCACCATGCCCCCCGAGTGGATGCCGAGATGTCTGGGCGCATGCTGCAACTGTGCCGCCAGATCAACCACTGCGGCGGGGATCTCGCTGACATCGGTGGATCCGAGCGGACTCCACCGATCGACCTGTTTGGACCATGCATCGGCCTGCCCGACGGCGTATCCCAGAGCGCTCGCCATATCGCGCACTGCAGACTTGGCGCGGTACGTGATGACGTTGGCCACCTGGGCCGCATGATGCCGGCCGTGACGCTCGTACACGTACTGGATGACTTCCTCGCGACGACCCGATTCGATATCGATGTCGATATCGGGCGGACCGTCGCGCTCGGTTGACAGGAACCGCTCGAAGAGCAGACCCAGGGCCACGGCATCGGCCTTGGTGACCCCGAGTGCGAAGCACACCGCCGAGTTGGCGGCAGAACCGCGACCCTGACAGAAGATGTCGTTACGCCGACAGAACTCGACGAGATCGTGGACGATGAGGAAGTAACCCGGGAAGTTGAGTTGTTCGATGACGGCCAGCTCATGATCGATCTGGGTCCATGCTCCTCGCACTCGTTCGGCGTGACGCGGCCCATAGCGCGCCTCGGCACCGCGTTCGGTGAGCAGACGCAGATACGCCATCTCGTCGAGCCCATCGGGACAGTCATAGGGAGGGAGATCGGGAGCCACCAGGGCGAGATCGAATGCACTGACCCGACCCAACTCGGCAGCCCGCTCGACCACCCCGGGATAGCGGGCGAACCGACGGGCCTGTTCAGCACCCGAGCGCAGATGGGCGCCGGCCGCGGCAGGTAACCAACCGTCGATCTCGTCGAGACTGCGTCGGGAACGCACTGCAGCCAGTGCGGTGGCCAACGGTCGATGCGCCGGCGTTGCGTAATGCGCGTTCATGGTGGCCACGGGATCGACCCCGACCCGGAGGGCGAGTTCGGCGAGGGCATCATTGCGGGCCGAGTCGAAGGGATGGTTGTGGTCCCACAGTTCGACTGCGACATGGTCGCGACCGAAGGCCTCGACCAGTCGGGCCAGCTGTTGGGCGGCGGCGGCCGGACCGGAACGTTCGAGTGCTGAAGCCACCGCCCCCTTACGACAACCGGTGAGCACCGACCAGTGCCCCTGATCAGTAGAGGGAGCAGCGGTGCCACCGAGCGCGGCCAACTGCTCGAGCGAGAGCACCGGCGCCCCCTTCTCCCCCCGCAGTTGGGCCTCGCTGATAGCCCGGGCCAACAGGGCGTAGCCCCGGGGATCGCGGGCCAGCACCACGAGATGGGATTCGGCACTGTCGCGACCCGGGTCGGGCTCACCCACTGACGGGCCCTGACGATCGAGAGTGAGCTCGGCGCCGAACACGGTGGGCAGACCCACGGCACGGGCCGCCTCGGCGAAACGCACCACCCCGTAGAAACCGTCGTGATCGGTGAGAGCCAGCGCCTCGAGACCGAGTCGCACTGCCTCCTCCACCAGCACCTCGGGGGCACATGCCCCGTCGAGAAAGCTGAACTGCGAATGGCAGTGCAACTCGGCGTACGGCGTGATGGAACGGGCGCGCACGAGGGTTGGCGCCTCATAGGGCACGCGCTTGCGCGACCAGGCCGGGGAATCCGAACCGTCGCCGTCGGAGCGCAGGACCGCCATCAGTCGTACCAACCCTCGATCGACCATCGGCCGTGCTCACAGCACACCAGAACCGCCCGACCATCGGCGAGCAACAACTGCAGTCG
>WLCQ01000165.1 GCA_009705225.1 Actinomycetota bacterium
CGGCGGTTCACTCGGCCAGCGGCCATAGGATCGGGTGAGTCGGCTCGCTCCCGCCGGCCCCCAGGAACCCTGCGCATACCGTTCGACCGGCTCTTGGTCGGTGAGGATCCGTTCGACGATCCGCCAGGATTCGAGCACGGAGTCCTCACGGGCGAACAGCGTGGGGTCGCCCTTCATGGCTTCTTCGATGAGCAGTTCGTAGGGCTCGGGTCCGGTGTCGAGTCGTTCATCGGGCGGGGGAGCCAGCGTGATCACATCGGGCATCATCGTTTCGCCGGGTTCCTTATGCAGCCAGGTGATGGCCGCGAAGTTCTCCGGCTTCGCCTCGATCCTGATCGAGTTGTTCGGAAGATGGGAATGGTCGCCGAGCCACAGCGGCCTCGGCGGACTCTTGAACTCGATGGTCATCTCCGTGACTGTTTCGGCCAGTGCCTTGCCGGCCCGTAGGAAGAACGGCACGCCGCTCCAGCGCGGTGAGTCGATATCGAGTCGGAACGCGGCGAATGTCTCGGTGTCGGAGTTCGGAGCCACGCCTGCAACATCGAGATAACCGTCGTATTGGCCGCGCACGTAGTTCGTCGGTTCCACCACCCGACAGGCCTCGAGCACCTTGGCCTTCTCATCGCGCAGCGCCTTGGAGTGTTCATTGACCGGCTGCTCCATGCCGAGCAGGGCCACCATCTGCAGCAGATGGTTCTGTACGACATCGCGCATGGCGCCGACCGAGTCATAGAAGTTGCCGCGGTCCTCAACGCCGAAGGATTCGGCCATGGTGATCTTCACCGAGGACACGAAATTGCGGGTCCAGAGCGGCTCGACGATGGCATTGGCGAATCGGGTGACCAACAGACTGCGCAACGCTTCCTTGCCAACGAAATGATCGATGCGGAAGATTGCCGATTCGGGAAACTTCTCATGCAAGGTGGTGTTGAGGTCGACGGCTGAGTCGAAGTCACGGCCGAACGGCTTCTCAATGATGAGGCGTGCACCAGCGGAGAGTCCGGCGCTGGCGATGCCATCGGCCACGGTGGCGAACATCGATGGCGGGATCGCGAAATGGAAGATCGGATGCTGCGCCGAACCGGCGGCAGTTCGCAGCTTTTCGAACGTGGCTGTGTCGTTGTAGTCACCGCAGACGTAGGTCATGCGCGAGATCAGGCGCTCGAATGCGGCCTGATCCCAGTCCTCACCGCTTTCGGCGATCGAGGTACGGCAGTGTTCGTGGAGGTCGGAATCGGTCCAGTCGTTGCGAGCCACACCGATCACGTGGATACCGAGACGGCCCCGGCATTCGAGCCGATAGATGGCCGGGAAGAGCTTCTTCTTGGCGAGGTCTCCCGAGGAGCCGAACAGGACCAATAGGTCGGAGCGCGCTTTGTCCTGTGGATCACATGAGAGTGGCATGTCGGTCTCCGGTTCGGTTGATGACCTGAGTCTTACCTGTGACGAGTGTCAGATTGGCAGTTAATGGCGGTAGTCGTATGCTCGGCCTTTGTGCCCGGCCTCGGGCGTTGGAGGTGTTCGAAACGTGCATGTCGTCGTCGTCGGATGTGGTCGAGTCGGTTCCGGTCTCGCCGCCACGCTGGTCAGTCAGGGTCACACGGTCGCCGTGATCGACCGCAAGAAGGCGGCGTTCCGCCGACTTCCCGAAGATTTCGCCGGGCAGACGATTGTGGGTGTCGGTTTCGACCGGAACACGCTCATCGCCGCCGGTATCGAACGAGCCGATGCGCTTGCCGCCGTCACTAACGGCGACAACTCCAACATCCTCATCGCCCGCACCGCACGCGAGTTCTTCAAGGTCGAGCGCGTTGTCGCTCGTATCTACGACCAGCGTCGTGCCGCCATCTATGAGCGACTCGGCATCTCCACTGTTGCCACCGTCAGCTGGGCGATCGAGCGCGTCATGCGTCGCATCCATCCCGACGAGGCCGGTGTCGAGTGGGTCGATCCCAGCGCCAAGGTGTGCGTCGTTGAGCGTGTCCTGCCCGCAACGTGGGCCGGTCACGCACTCTCCGGCCTCGAGGTCGACGGCGAAACTCGTCTCGTCGCTCTCACCCGCCTCGGAGTCGCCCAAATCGTCTCGAGCGCCACGCTCGCTCAAGAGGGCGACGTCGTCTGGCTCGCCGTTGCCGGCGACCGCATCGATGCCCTCGATCAACGTCTCGCCATCGCACCCGGAGGTCAACACTGATGCGCGTCGTCATCGCAGGAGGCGGAAACGTCGGCACCTACATCGCCACGGAACTCCAGAAGGTGGGCCACGAGGTCCTCATCATTGAGGTCGACCCGAACCGCTATGCGCGGGCCATCGCTTCTGACGAGACCCCGGGTGTCACCTGGCTGAACGTCGACGGCTGTGAGGTCTCCGAGTTCGCCAAGGCCGAGCCGGCTCGGGCCGACGTCGTTGTGGCTGTCACCGGCGACGACGAGGACAACCTCGTCATCTCGCTGCTGGCCAAGCAGGAGTTCGGTGTTCCTCGCGTCGTGGCCCGAATCAACAACCCCTCCAACGAGTGGATGTTCAACGCCAGCTGGGGAGTCGATGTCTCGGTGTCCACACCGCATCTGCTCACTGCTCTGGTCGAAGAGGCCGTCACGGTCGGCGCTCTCGTTCGCATTCTGTCGTTCGAGAACGATCGTGCCCGACTCTCCGAGATCACCCTCGCCCACAACTCTCCGGCGATCGACAAGGAGATCAAGAACATCGAGCTCCCCCGCGAATCCACCATCGTGGCTGTGCTGCGCGACGGCCATCTTGTGGTTCCCCGCGGTGACACGGTGCTCGGTGCCGGCGACGAGGTCATGGTGCTCGCCACCGTCGACTCCGAGGACGCTATCCGCGCCGCTCTGGTGGGCTAATTCGACGGAATTTCCCGTCCGGCCGATGTTTCCGGCTCTGGATGGGCCATACTTACTCCCTGTGAGGGGAGTATCCCAGCACGACGGCGTCGTCATCACGGCGGTGTGATCACCTACTGAAAGGTGATTGCATCTCCCGGTTCCGTCGGCTCACCACGGTCATCGACTGTTGTGAGTGGGAGAGACCTCCGGTCGTCAGTGCGCAACCGCGTGCTGGCCTCGTCGTTGCATCGACCTGACCGGAGTGGACATGCCCCAGAAACCAGTAACTCAACCGACCGGTACCACTACCGAAGTCGACACCTCGCATGTGTCGTGGTGTGCGCTCGAGGGCGTTGAGGTACTTGCGCAGCAAGCCGTCGACCCCAGTGTGGGCCTGAGCAGCGCCGAGGTCACGGCTCGACGCGAATCGTTCGGTGCGAATCGACTCGCTGAACCCGAGCAGCGGTCCAAGTTGTCGATGTTCATCGACCAGTTCCGCAGCAGCATCGTCATGATTCTCTTCGCCGCTGCCATCATCGCCGGGGTCGTCGGGCATGTGAAGGACACCATCGTCATCCTCGTGGTGCTGTTCATCAACGCGGTGTTCGGTTACGTCCAGGAGGGTAAGGCCTCGGGTGCGCTCGCTGCTCTTGAACGCATGCTCATCACGATCGTCCGTGTCCGACGTGATGGTCAGGTGCAGGAGGTCCCGGCCGAGGAACTCGTGCCGGGCGACATCGTCCTGCTCGAAGCAGGCGATCGCGTGCCAGCTGATGGGCGCATCTTCTTCGCCGCGAACGCCTCAGTCGATGAATCCTCCCTCACCGGCGAGTCGGTTCCGGTGGACAAGATCGCCGATCATCGTGCTGTGGTCGACGCTCCGCTCGGCGACCAGCACGGCATGGGGTTCATGAACACCACGTTGGTCCGGGGACGCCTTGAGGTGGTCATCACGGCCACCGGGATGCGGACCGAGATGGGCAAAGTCGCCGATCTCATCTCCGCAGCCGAAGAATCCTCGACGCCCCTCGAACGTCAACTGGATTCTCTCGGTCGTCGCCTCGCGGTTCTTGCCGGGCTAGCTGCGCTGACAGTGCTGGTGCTGCAGACACTTCGAGGTGCCGATCTCGGCGTTGCGTTGCTCGACTCCATCGCCCTGGCGGTGGCCGCCATCCCCGAAGGTCTTCCCGCGGTGGTCACGGTCACGCTCGCCATCGGTGTGGCCCGCATGGCGAAGCGCAACGCCATCGTCAAGCGACTCCATTCGGTCGAGACACTGGGTGCCACCTCTGTGATCTGCTCGGACAAGACCGGCACGCTCACGCTCAACCAGATGACCGCCCGGCGAGTACTTCGGTCAGGTACCGAATGGCGACTCTCCGGCGAGGGTTACGCCACACAAGGTGTTGTCACCACCGAGCATGGTTCGCCGGTGGATCACGAGACTGCGCAACGAGCGGGACTCGCCATGGCGTTGTGTTCCGACGCGGTTGTAGGGCTGCTCGACGAGAACGGCGACCCCGCCATCGTGGGCGACCCCACCGAAGCAGCGCTGGTGGTGGCGGCGGCCAAGTTCGGTATCGACGCCAATGAGGTCCGGGTCGCGCAGCCTCGACTCGCAGAGGTCCCGTTCGATTCCGCCACCAAGTTCATGGCCACGTTTCATCGTGTCGATCCCGATGATGCGGCGAGCGATGTCCTCATCTGCGTGAAGGGCGCTCCTGATGTGCTGCTCGGTCGAGCGGCGTTCGTCATCGACGGCGACGGTCTCGAGCACTCCATCACTGATCAGTCCCGGCAACATCTCCTTGACGACAACGATCGTTTGGCCGCCGAGGGTATGCGGGTGCTCGCTGTGGCCACCCGCATCGTCGATGCGGGAGCGATCCTCACCGACGCGGGAACTGTCGCCGATCCGGAGTTCTGGATCGACCAGCTGATTCTTGAGGCTCTCGTCGGCATCGTCGACCCACCTCGTTCCGAAGCCCGTGATGCCATCGCCGCGTGCCACATCGCAGGTATCGACGTGAAGATGATCACTGGCGATCACGCCACCACCGCCGGGGCTATCGCCGCCGAGCTCGGCATCACCGGCGATGTCATCGCTGGTGCGGCACTCGACGCGATGAGTGATGACGAACTGGCCGAGCGTGTCGGTGGCATCGGCGTGTTC
>WLCQ01000166.1 GCA_009705225.1 Actinomycetota bacterium
GCGTTCCCCTTCTTGCGCGAGAAGCTCGCGGGGAAGATGAACCCCACGATTCGCTGCGTTGAGCCGGCGGCATGTCCCAGCCTCACGATGGGCGAATACCGCTACGACTTCGGTGATTCTGCCGGCATGACCCCGCTGATGAAGATGCACACGCTGGGAAGCCAGTTCATCCCCGACCCGATCCACGCTGGCGGTCTTCGCTATCACGGCATGTCTCCGTTGGTCTCGCACATCTACGAGCTGGGTCTGGCCGAGGCCATCTCCATCCCCCAACTCGAGTGCTTCGATGCGGCGATGAAGTTCGCCCGCACCGAGGGCATCGTGGCCGCACCGGAGCCCACGCACGCGTTGGCTGCAGCAATCCGCGAGGCACAGGCGTGCAAGGAGTCCGGCGAGGAGAAGGTCATCCTCACGGCACTTTGCGGGCATGGTCACCTCGACCTCGCGTCCTATGACAAATACCTCAGCGGCGAGATGATCGATCTCGACCTCAGCACCGACGCGATTGCTGAAGCCATGGCGGCGGTGCCGCAGATCAACGCCTGAGCCTTTTCCTTCGGGACAGGGCAGTGTTGTTCAGTCGAGGAGGGTGACGTTGTCACCCTCCTCGATAGTTCCGGGAGTGATCACGGTCGCGTACACGCCGACGTTCTGGTCGAGTTCTCGAATGATGTGACGTAGAACAGCCCGATCGGCGGGGATGTAGGGAGATACCTCGCGAGTCACCATGACGCATCGGGGACAGGCGACGCCGATTCGCAGCTCGACCTCACCGATACGAAGGCTGCGCCCGACCCAGCCGAACTCGGGATGTCCGGTCTGATCCCCAGTGTCGATCACGATCGAGGGGCGGAACCTGCGTACGTCAATAACTGAATCAGGGAGAGCCGACGAGAGACTCCGCAAGGCAGTCGTGCTCATAACCAGCAGTGGGAACGCGTCGTGGTGCGTTCCGGGTGGTGATTCAAACTCGATGATCTCCGGCGGGAACACCGAGAGATCGGGAAGCGGCTCATCCTCATCACGACCGAAGATCGCTCGCAGTTCCGTCAGCAGATCCTCATTGTCGGGTTCGCCGCGCCGAAAGTGATCGAGATCAGTGGCGGAAGGCAGGGACTGGAGGCTGACCAGATGATCGAGTTCGAGCGAAAGTCGGGCATCGAGAGCGGGACTTCCGGCCTCAAGCTCAGTGCCGTCGGGGAAGTGCACGTGGGTGGCACCATCCTTCGTGACCTCGGAGCGCAGACGCATGAGGCCGCCGAACTTCTTCGCCCCACGGATCCCGCCACGCTCTTCGTCCCGGATCGCCCATTGTCGATCGCCGACAAAACCTTGAGCGGCAACCTCGATGGAAGGCACCAGCTCTCCGATCATTGATTTCACCGGATAACGCCAGATCTGTTCGAGCCTCATGTGTTTGATGTTTCCACAGCCGCCACGGAGACCCGACCAATTCCTTTAAGGGAGGCAGCGATAGCCTCCAGCGATGACTACTCCTGAACAATCAGTTGGCGATGCTGCTGGGGTTTCACCGACCCGTCGGTTCGGCGCTCGGGTGATCGCCGTGATTGTCGCTCTCGGGTTTCTTGCCGGCGCCGTTGGCTATCTCGTGGGGGTAAGGAGTTCCAAGACGCCGACCAGCGCCGTCGACGTCGGCTTCATGATCGACATGTCCGAGCATCATGATCAGGCTGTACGCATGGCGCTGATGGAACTCGCCCACGGTCAGGATCCAACGGTGCGCGGATTCGCTCAGGACGTTCTGCTGTTCCAGCGGTCAGAACTCGGCGCGATGGGTGTGCTTCTCGACGAGCAGGGGGCGGTGCGTCCAGATCTCGATCCCGATCGCTCAGCGATGGCATGGATGAACATGGCGACTCCTTCCGGTGCAATGCCGGGAATGGCTACAGAGGAGCAACTGGCCCGTCTCGAGGCGGCGCGCGGACTCGATGCTGATCGGCTGTTCCTTGAGCTGATGTCCGCACACCATGAGGGCGGATTGCATATGGCCGAGTATGCAGCCGACCACGGTTCGGATTCCCGGGTTCGTGCTCTGGCAGCTCGTATGGCGAAGTACCAGGAGATCGAGGTTCGTGAGTACACGGTGCAGAGCGAGCGTCTTGGAGCCGGCGCTACTGGGAACTCTGCCGATGGGTCGATGAGTGGAATGCCAGGCATGGATCACTGAGGTTCGCTGCACGCGTACTCTCGGCATATGGCTTCAGATGTGATGGAGACGATGGCCCTGCTCTCGGGACGACATTTCGTCGACGGTGAATTGATCCCGGGGTCGGGGATCCGTCATCGGTTGATCGATCCGGCCACAGAACGATCTTGCGGCGAGTACGCCGACGCGACCGCCGAGGAGGTGGAACTGGCGGTGGGTGCCGCGAGCCGTGCTCAGCGCGAATGGTGGGCAATGAGCGCACTCGATCGAACGGCGGCGCTGCACGAGGTCGCTGCTCGGCTCGAGGCGGGAGCGGCGCGGGTCGGTGAGTGTCTCACCCGGGAGATGGGCAAGCCTTTCCGTGAATCACATTGGGAGGGCGGCGCCGCAGCCTCGTCGTTTCGCTACTACGCAGAGCTGGCCCGACATGATCAGGGTCGCGTCGCCGGTCCGGCGATCGCCGGGCAGGTCCATCTCACGATGAAAGAGCCGCTCGGGACGGTTGTGTCGATCGTGCCATTCAACTTCCCGGTCCTGCTGTTCGGTTGGCAAGCCGCGGCGGCACTCGCTGCAGGCAATGCCATCATCGTGAAGCCCTCCGAACTCACGCCGCTCACCATCTTGATGCTCATGGAAGCGTTCGCCGGTCTTCCCTCAGGTCTCGTGCAGACGCTCACCGGCGGTTCGGCGGTCGGGCAGATGCTGGTCGCCCATGAGAACACCCATGCAGTGGCCTTCACCGGGAGCGTGCCCGCAGCCCAGGCTGTCGCACGGGCCGCCGCCGAGAGGTTCAAGCCGACGCTCATCGAAGCCTCCGGTAATGACCCGTTCATCGTGATGCCATCGGCCGATGTGAACCTCGCCGCAAGGGGTGGGGCGTTCGCTGCGTTCCTCAACTGCGGTCAGGTGTGTACCTCTGCCGAACGGTTCTACGTGCACACTGATGTCTTCGATGAGTTCGTCGAACGGCTGGCCGCTGAGGCACGGGCATTACGGGTCGGAAGTGGACTCGACGATGTCGAGATCGGACCGATGGCGTCGGAGCGCGAGCGCGATCGGCTGGAGGCGATCGTCCAGCGAGCAGTCACTCAAGGTGCCCGGGTGGTGTGTGGAGGAGCTCGTCCGGTAGCACCCGGTGTCGGATGGTTCTTCGAGCCGACGGTGCTCGAGGTGGAGCATTCTTTCGACATCATGCACGGTGAGTGCTTCGGTCCGATCGCACCCGTATGTCGCGTCGGGAGTCTCGACGAAGCAATCGATCTTGCGAACGACTCAAATGTGGGACTCGGAGCCAACATCTACACCGAGCAGCTCGACGAGGCGTTCCGGGCGATCAATGAAATCGAGTCGGGGATCGTGTGGGTGAATACGCCGCTCAACGACAACGATGCTGTTCCCTTCGGCGGTCGGAAGTTCACCGGCTCTGGGCGTGAGCTCGGGGCTGAGGGGCTCGAACAGTTCCGGCGTTCGAAAATGGTGATGATCGCACCTCGCGCCGAAGCTGACCCGGAGTGGTTCCCGTATCCTGACGATGACGGCTATCGGGCAGTCATGGGCGACGCGTCCCTCTGATCAGTCAGACCTCGAGGTCGTCAATAGGTAGCACGGTGCAGGTCGGAAGCTGCTCGGGATCGGCGTGCAGCCATCGGAAGAACATGGTGCCCGTGCGATGACCGCTGGTGTCGAGCCAGTTCGGGTGACCGGGATCGACATGCGCGATAACGACTCTGACTGATCCGTCTGGCTCGCGCACCAGTTGACGGTCGTTGAGATTCGTCCGTCGGTGCGGTTGGCATTGGAACCAGCGATCGCACAGTTGGATGCTCCAGTACGCGCATTCCGGCGGTTGGATGTCGATGATGATGCACTCCTCACTGGTGATCGCCCACCAACTGAACGAGTACATGACATCGGGATTGCTCACTGCCGCGACGATGTCGTCCGCGGTCTGACGCACGAATGAGTGTGGTCGTTGGCGCAGTTCTGGCGTCCACAGCGAGTTCAACTGGGCGTTCCAGCGCACTGACTGGGCGGCGTTTGTGATGCGCCCAGCAACTCCAGCCGGATCGGGCCGCGCAGCTCCTGGCGATCCAGCAGCAACGCTGTCGGTCGCCTCGTCGGCGTCCTCGATGTCGAGTCGGTCGATCTCCCAGGATCCCGGTGATTGTGTCTTCCGGTCGTGGAAGTACTGACGGATGATGACCCGGGCTGCGTGGGGATGAACGAACTCATGCACGAAGGTGCCATTCTCGTCGACGAGCGCGTCGACGTCGATCGAGTCCACGATGTCGGTCGCTCCACGGTCGCCGCCATATCCGTACACCGCGATCCCCACGTAGGAGGCGCCACCCCTGGTTCCGGTGATCTGATGCGCCACGCCGGGCTGCACGATGGCCACGTCGTAGTCGATGTCCGGCCCAGCGGCGCCGAGGAAGCGCACCGACTCTGCCATCGGCAGGAACGCAGGACGCATCGGATCGAAGGCGAGCAGCGAGCTTTCCGAGACGGCGGCGAGGATGCGCATCACGTACTGGTTGCCGTCGGCGAGCTCATGGGGTTCAAGCGGATCGATGTCCCCAGTGATGTGGGAGACAGCGAATTTGATCGCGTCAGCGAGGTTGGTCCATGCGTCGGGTACCTGAGGCGGGGTGGACATCTCCGGAGCCTACGGTCCGAACAGGTCCCGGGCGTGCGATTTCCTTGCGCACGCAATAACATCGGGAGCGAGAGCGGAAGTGTTCTGCCTCTGCTGACCAAACGGAGTTCGCGATGCCTGCAGTGAGTGCCGATCCAACCACACTTCCAA
>WLCQ01000167.1 GCA_009705225.1 Actinomycetota bacterium
GCTCCAACCGGCCACACCGTGTACCCCTACGAACTGCTGCAGACCCCGAGGGCCTGGGGCGAGAAGCGGTACAACCTCGTGTACTGGGCCGAGGAGGCGCGCGGCGGACACTTCGCGGCCTTCGAACGACCAGAAGCATTCGTTGCCGATGTCCGGGCGTTTGCCCGGGTGGTGCGCTGACCCACACGATCACGCGATCGGGCAGGCCATCGATGTGCTGCGGTGGTTCATGCCACCGCAGCAGGTTTGGACCTAGCGGACGTCGAGCAGATCGACGACGAAGACGAGGGTCTCGCCGCCCTTGATCACGCCACCGGCACCGGCGGCGCCGTAGCCCATATGCGGCGGGATGGTGATGCTGCGGCGACCACCGACACGCATGCCGGCCACACCCTGATCCCAGCCGCTGATGACCTGACCGGCGCCGAGACGGAACGAGAAGGTGTCGTTGCGATCCCATGAGGCGTCGAACTGCTGGCCGTTGCTCC
This sequence comes from Actinomycetota bacterium, assembly GCA_009705225.1. Taxonomy (GTDB): domain Bacteria; phylum Actinomycetota; class Acidimicrobiia; order Acidimicrobiales; family Acidimicrobilacustridaceae; genus Acidimicrobilacustris. The sequence continues at coordinate 489 of WLCQ01000167.1, forward strand.
AGGCCACACCGACGTAATGCACGGTGACGTTGGTGCCGGACACCGCTTCGGTGCCCTCACCCAGTTCGAGATCCTCGAGGATGAGATCGGCAGGAGCTTCGCCTTCGGGAATGGTGATGGAGGGTTTGGTGTCAGCCATGGCGAGAACCTAGTTGGCCCGACGCAGCACCAGTGCACGCCAGTCACCATCGGCGGCCGTGCTGACCAGCGTGAAACCCCGTAGGGCGAACTCCTCCAGGATCACTGGCACCTGCTCTTCGAGCACACCACTGAGCACCAATGCCCCAGTGGCACTCACGGCGGCGGAGAGTGGGTGGGCGAGTTCGAGAAGCACCGAGGCAGCGATGTTGGCCACCACGATTTCGAAGATCTGACCAGCAAGGAGCTCAATCGATCCCTCGGCGAACTCGACCTGATCGGCCACGCCACAGGCCCCGGCGTTGGCGGTGCTCACCACCACAGCCTCGGTGTGGATATCCACGCCCATCGCTCGGGCCGCACCCAAACGCACAGCGGCCACCGCGAGCACACCACTTCCGCAACCGATATCGGCCACCGAATCGCCGACGTTGACCAGCAACTCGAGTTCGGCCAGACACATCCGGGTGGTGGCATGCGAGCCGCTGCCGAACGTGCGGCCCGGATCGATGGGCAACACCAGATCATCCTCACGGCACCAATCCGGTGCTTCGAGCCAGGCCGGCAGGATCACGAGACGGCTTCCGGCCCGCCAGGCCTGCGCGAACTCACGCCATGCGTCGAGTCCCTCATCGGCCTCGACCGGGTCGATGGACGCCACCCACCCGGGTCGCAACGCCGAGCGCAGGACATCGACCGAATCGGCGAGAAGCCCGGCACGCAGTTCACGATCGTCGTCGTCGTCAGCTGCCCGCTCCTCGATACCGGCAACTCCGGCATCCCAGAGCACACCGGAGGCCAGATCGAGATCCTCGACCGGCACCGTGATCGACACCGTCACCCACTGCGCGGAGGATCCATCCCCCGAGCTCATCGCAACACCGGCCTCAGCCGCCGTAGGCAGCGGTGAGCGCCTCGCGACAGCCCTCGCATACGGGGTACTTGTTGGGATCGCGGGTCGGGATGAACCGTTCCCCGCACAGCGCAGTGATCTCCTCACCAAGCACATATCCGCGCATCTGATCATCCTTTCGGATGATGTGGGCGACCTTGCCGTCCTCAAGATCAGGATCGGATGGTCGCGTCGACGGGCGTTCGATGACCTCGGTGCTCACAGGGTCAGGGTATCCGTTGGTCGTCGCAGCACCCACTCGCCCAATGGCGAAGAGCCCTGAGGCCCCCGAACCCTTCAGCCGGGTCGGGGCTCAGGAGCCCGAGACCGACCAGTGCCAGGGCTCACTCGGCAGGTTGATGAACCCGAACCGGCCGGCGTTCGCAGCCAACCAGATGAACCCGGGATTGCTGCGCGAGTTGATGAACGATCCGTTGGCCTGGAAGTCAATGGCCAGGCCGCGTTCATGCATCGAATACCCGGGACGGGCTGTCGGTGGTCGACATCCATCGGCCGGCATGTACCAAACGGCGTAATCGGAGGTGCCACAGTTCTGCCGACGCAGTTGGATCTGGGCGTTGATGTCGCGATACCCGTAGCCCCCCAGATTGATACCCGCAGCCGATGCCGCGGCGAGAAGTTGGCGCAATTGGTTGCCGATACTGGTGGCCACGGTGATGCCGCCCACCGTCACCAAACCGGGAGTCGGAGTGATCGGCGGCGCGGTGACCGGTGGGGTCGTAGTTCCACCACCGGAGCCACTGCCAGAGCCACTGCCAGAACCGCCACCAGTGGGCGGGTTGACCGGCACCTTCGACACAGCCTCGGCGAGCTTCGACTCCTCGGCGGAGATCTGGGCGGCGAATGAGGAGTCGAGACGAGAGAGATACTGCGCTTCAGAGAGTCGTTCATCGAGACGGGCCCTCACCTGATCGGCGAAGCGATGCTGCTCGGTCTGCGCCGCGGTGAGCGACCCGAGCGCAGCCTCCGCGGCAGCGAGTTGCGATTCGGCGTTGGCGCGAGCTTCACGAGCTCGGGCCAACTGCTCCTCAAGACGACGCTTCGTGGCTCGCAGCTGATCGATGAGGTCGAGGTCGTTACCCGATCGCAGGTCGAGGAACGCGCGCCGGTTGGCATCCTGCTGGGCTGAAGCCGCTTCGAACTGACGGAAGAGTTCCTCGTCGGGTGGACTCACATAGGCCGCGACCGCGTAGTCGGTCATCCGGGCCCGCAGCCGGTCCAACTGGCGACCGGTCTCGGTGGCATCGGCCTCGGCCTGCTCCGCTTCGAGCCGACTCGACTCTGCCTGACGTCGGGCCTCCACCATGGCCGCCTGCTGGCCACGCACGTTCTCATCAAGTGCGGCCAATGCCGCCAGCACCGAGGCCTCACCGGCCTCAAGTACATCGACCTGCGAAGCCACCCGTGCCTGTTGGGAGCGAACGGCGGCGCGGCGATCGCGAGCGGCGGCGAGATCAGCACCCGCGGTGACCGAGGACCCTGCGAGGAGCGCGACGAGACCAACGACCAGAACCCCGAGAAGGGACTGGGCAGCAGTGCTTCGAGCTGTTCGACGGTTCGGTTTCATGACTCCTCGGGCGGTTGGCGCAGGTACGCGACGGTGAAGCGAAGGCCCGGTATCCGCCCGAGAACGTTTCAGACCCTATCCGCGACCTTTCCCGAAGGCCAGTGATCCCCCCGAACTTCGTGTACTGGGGCGATACGGTCAGGTCACCATGACCGACTCGTTGAGAACCTTCGCCGACCTGGCCCGCCGCCGCCGCTCCAACCTGCGGATCGACCCCGAACGGTCCGTAGATCCCGAACTGGTTGGGCAACTCATCGCCGTGGCCGCCACCGCTCCGAACCATTACCGAACCCATCCGTGGCGCTTCCGCGTTGTCACTGGCGACGCCCGTGAGGGTCTCGGCACGGCCCTGGCGACCGAACTGCGTGCCGATCCAGATTTCGATCCCGTCACCGACGAACCCAAGGTGACCAAAGCTCTCTCGAAGTACCTTCGCGCTCCGGTGATGGTGGTCGTCGCCTCACGAACCAGTGCGGACCCCATCGCCACCCTCGAGAACCGCGACGCCGTCGCCGCGGCCGTGCAGACCCTGCTGCTGGCCGCCACCGCCGCCGGCCTCGCATCGTTATGGTCCACAGGAGCTGCCGCCACATCAGCGGAGGTGGCCCGGTTCTGTGGGTTCGACCCCTCGGACTCGACCGTCGGACTCATCTATCTCGGTTGGCCGACCGCGGAACTCGAGCCCGTCGATCGACCGGAACCGGAGATCATCCACATCGACCGCGCGTAGGGTTGGGTCGATGGCTCGTCAGAACAACCGCGTGCGCGGCCCCCGACCCGACCGCTCGCCCGCACCGGCCCGGGTACGGCGCACTCGACTCGTCTCCATCGTGTGCACGGCGGCGTTCATCACCATGTTCTTCGGCGCCCCCACCTTCATGGGCAGCGCGCTGTTCATCATCCCCACGATCATCGGCGTCATCGCCCTCGTGGCCACCATCCGTGACTCCCGTCGCCACGACAGCCCCGACGCCCAGACCCTTGAACCCGACGCGTTAGCCACCGCTACGAAGAAGCAGCCCATCGAGGTCGACGGATTGCTGTTCGCGGGTGGCAACGCTCGCGCCACACCGACCAAAGGCCGGCTCCGCGTCGCTGATCGTCGATTGGCGTTCATTGGTGCCGACGGCTCCATCCTGTTCGATGTTCCGATCGGCAAGGTCTCGCTCGCCGGGGTTCCCGGGTTCATGCGTCCCCAACTCGATCTGATGGTCGGCGGGCGGAACCAAACCGTTCGCTTCCTCCCCGTGTGGGATCTCGGGGCCACATTCGTCGGACCGATCATCGCCGGCGAATGGTTCGCCCAACTGCGCGAACTCGGCGCCAACTGACATGGCGGGAGATCGAACCAGTGGGGCCGGAGCGGGGGCCGGTCCGGTCAATCCCGTCCAATCGAAAGCCCGAGCCCGGCGGGGCATGATCCTGGCGTTCTGGTGGGGCATCGTGCTGATGGGCCTGTTCGCCGTTTCCAGCGGCGGCCCGGTCGCGCTGATCGTCCCGGTGATCCTCATCGGCATCATCGTGGCCTCGAACACGATCATCGTCATCCGCGGGACCGGACCGGAACAACAGGCCCTCGCCCCCGGTCGACTGGCCCGGGCCGACGCCGAGCAGGACCCGGTGGCGGTCACCGCCAGCCGGGCACCCCGTCGCAACGGTTCAGAACGATCTCGACGAGCGGGGGTGCTGCATTACGAGCGCCGGCGACTGCGATTCACCTATTACGAGAACCTGCAGTCGCGAACCTCTGCCTCCGGTGCGATCGACCCGGCCGAGGAGATCACCGTGTTCGACGCCAGTCCACGCGA
>WLCQ01000168.1 GCA_009705225.1 Actinomycetota bacterium
GCATCGGGGTCGAGTTCGATCTGGTCGAGAACCGCCATGGCCCGCAGCCAGTCGATGGTCTCGGAAACACCGGGGGGCTTGTGCAGCCCGAGGGTCCGCAGCGACGCGGTGAGCGCGGCGACCTGTCGGGCCAGCACCGCCGATGCATCGGGAACGCGGGACTGCACGATGGCGATCTCGCGATCGAGATCTGGATGTTCAACCCAGTGGTAGAGACATCGTCGTTTCAGCGCGTCGTGGAGATCACGGGTGCGGTTCGAGGTGATGATCACGATGGGTGGAACCGCAGCGGTGAAGGTGCCGAGTTCGGGAACGGTGACTGAGGATTCGGCGAGCACCTCGAGCAGGAATGCCTCGAACTCGTCATCTGCCCGATCGAGTTCATCGATGAGCAGCACGGGCGGGATGGGACCCGGATGGGAGATGGCCTGGAGCAGAGGGCGGCGGATCAGGAACCGCTCGCTGTGGAGTTCACCCTCAAGGGACTCGACGCTGCCGATGGCTCCGGCCGCCTCGGCCGTGCGTAGATGCAGCAACTGGCGGGCGTGGTCCCATTCGTAGAGCGCCTGCGATGCGTCGAGGCCCTCGTAACACTGGAGCCGGATGAGGTCGCCGCCTGTCCAGGCGCTGATGGCCCGGGCCAACTCCGTCTTTCCGGTGCCCGGTTCGCCCTCGAGCAGCAACGGCCTCTGCATGCGCAACGCGAGCAGTACTGCGGTGGCGAGACCTTCGTCGGGGAGATAGCCCTGAGCGCCGAGGCCCGCCTCGATATCGGCGAGGGAGAGATCAGCGAATGCAGGGCCGTCGGTCACGTCGGCGAGGCTACAGGCCGATCAGGGGATGGACCCATCGATCGTGGTGCTTGAGGCGATCGTGGTGCTTGAGGCGATCGTGGTGCTGGGAACGAAGGTGGTGCTGGGAACGATGGTGGTGCTGGTGACAACCGTGCGGGCTGGAGCAGGGGGCGAGGCGTCGCCGCGCAGGAACAACCAGTAGAACCCCGACCCCCCGATCACCGTCACCATGAACACAGCGACGAGGGTCCAACGCGCTGAACTCTGCCAGCGAGTGGGCGCTGCGCTCTGCTTGACCACCCGTCGCCGTTCGGCATCGATCGGCGTGGTGGGGGGTCGGTCTGCCATGAGATCAGCTACCGGAGATGGCCTGCCACACCCGCAGCGCCGAGAGCGGCATGTCGAGGTGTGTGATGCCGAATGGGGTGAGCGCGTCGAGCACGGCGCTCTGAACAGCCGGTGTGGAACCGATGGCACCGGACTCGCCGATACCCTTGGCCCCGAGAGGGTTGACCGGTGTGGGGGTCTCCATCGGCACGAGTTCGAAGCTCGGTAGCTCCGCAGCAGAGATGAAGGCGTAGTCGGCGAGATTGGCGGTGGTGGGATTGCCATCCACGTCGTAGCTCATCTCTTCGAACAGCGCCTGACCCACACCCTGGGCGATACCACCATGGCGCTGACCTTCGACGATGAGCGGGTTGAGGATGCGACCGGCGTCGTCGCAGGTGATGATGCGGCGCAGTTCAGTGCGGCCGGTCTCGGTGTCGACCTCGACAACAGCAACATGCGCCCCGAACGGGAAGGTGGCGTTGTCGGCGGTGAAGGTGAGCGCGACCTCGATCGGGGCTCCCGCTGCTCCGCCACCGAACACGTCGGTGATGTCGCCGGCGGCGCCGACCTCGGCCCAGGTCTTGGAGATACTCGGCGAACCAGCGACATGGAAGGCACCAGCATCGGTGTCGAGCACCACATCGGCCACAGCGGCTTCGAGAAGATCGGCGGCCACGTGACGCGCCTTCTCGACCACCTGTTCGGTGGCGGTCCAGACTGCGGAACCACCCAACTGCAACGAGCGCGAGCCCATGGTGCCGTGACCTTCGGTGACGAGATCGGTATCGCTTGCCACGATCTTGATCTGCTGCATCGGGATACCGGTGAGTTCGTGGGCGAGCATGGCCCACGAGGTGTCATGGCCCTGACCATGACCGGAGGAACCGGTGTAGACCGTGACTCCCCCGTCGTGGCGAAGGACGACCTTGGCGAACTCACCCTGATTGCCGGCCGGGCCCGCAGTGATTTCGACGTAGACGCAGATGCCGATGCCGAGTTGCACGGGATCGCCGGCGGCTCGACGGGCGGCCTGCTCGGCCCGCAGCGCGGTGTAGTCGGCAGCGGCGAGCACACGATCGAGCGCACCTTCGTAATCACCGACGTCGTAGACGGCTCCAGTGGCTGTGGTGAACGGGAATGCGTCGGCGGCCACCAGGTTGCGGCGACGCACCTCCGCGGGATCCATGCCGATCTCGAGGGCGAAGAGGTCGATGGCCCGTTCGATCGCGGCAGTGGCTTCCGGGCGACCAGCACCGCGATAGGCCTCGATGGGTGTGGTGTTGGTCATGACGCTCTTGACGTTGCACTCGACCTTGGCGATGTCGTAGGTGCCCGGAGCCATGGTGCGGGTCATGAACGGAAGGAAGCAGCCCATGCCGGGATAGGCGCCGGTGTCCTGCACGACGGTGAGGCGATACGCCTCGATGGTGCCGTCGCGACGACCACCGATCTCGATGTGATGGGCCTGGGCCCGACCGTGGGGCATGGAGATCATGCTCTCGCCACGGGTCTCGGCCCAGCGCACGGGGCGACCGAGACGGCGCGACACCCAGGGAAGCAGAGCTTCATCGGACTGGAGATTGATCTTGGCCCCGAAGCCACCACCAACTGCCGGAGCGATGACGCGGACCTGATCGAGTTCGAGACCGTAGGCGCCGGCGAGCTTGCCTTTCGCACCGTGAGGAGCCTGCGTCGAGCAGAACGCTATGAGCCGACCGTCGTGCCAGGTGGTGGCGATGGCACGCGGTTCCATCGGGCACACGGCTACGCGCTGGTTGATGAGGTCGCGGGTGACCACGACCTCGCAGCCGTCGAAGAGATCCTCGGAATGGCCGAAGGGAACGGCGAGCGCCGTGTTCGTGCCGAAGTCGGGATGCACGAGAGCGGCATCGGTCTCGGCCACCAATGGATCGATCACGACGTCGAGCGGGTCGTAATCGACGATCACGAGTTCCGCGGCGTCTTCGGCGGCCTGCGCGGATTCGGCGAGAATGACAGCCACGGCTTCTCCGACAAACCGAACCACACCATCGGCCAGCCATGGCCGGGCAAGGACATCGGGGATCATGCCGGGAATGGCCACGCCGAAGCTCCCGAGATCGCCGGCCTCGGCGATATCAGCGGCAGTGAACACAGCCACAACACCCGGGGCGTCGATGGCTTCGGTGACATCGAGTTCGGTGATCCGCCCGTGGGCGATGGTGGAACGCACGAAATGGGCGTGCACGGCGCCGTCGAGCAGTGGATCATGCAGGTCGGCGGTGTAAAGGCTCGCACCGGTGAGGAACGTTGGATCCTCGCGTCGTTCCACCCGGGTTCCCATGACGCTCATCTGTGCACTCCCTCCGACGGCCGGCAGGTTCGCCGGACCAACTGAGGTTAGTGGAAGCGTGCTCGGCAGTGACTCAGCGAGAGATGGACGACCCGAGCGCAGTGAACGGCCAGGCGCCGGGTACCCGCACCGGGTCCCTCGGGGCCGGCAGCACGTGGTAGACCTCCTCACCCGGACGCGCATACCCGTATTGCTCACGGGCGAGGCGTTCGAGCTCAGCTCCTGATCGCAGGGAATCAGCCGCTGCGGTGTCCTGCTCGTTGCGGGCCTCGAGTTCGGCGAGGGTGCTCTCAGCGGCAGCGATCGCCCGCCGATTGTTGATCCACTGACGGGTGGGCATCACGCCCAGTACGAAAATGGCGACCGTGATGAAGATTCCCACCGACACCATGGTGGCTCGCCCCAGCGACCACCGATGGCGAGCGGGCACATTCGACGCGACAGGCTCGGTCCGCCCACCCACGGCGCGGGGGCGGTTCGAAACGGGCGCCGGGGACGGCGCAACCCTCCGAGAGCCGAACAGTCGCCGGGTCATGACTACTGACGCACCTGCTTGAGTGCCGCCGCGCCCCAGTAGGCCGCCGCTTCGCCGAGATCATCTTCGATGCGCAGGAGTTGGTTGTACTTCGCCACACGGTCGCTGCGGGCGGGAGCGCCCGTCTTGATCTGTCCGCAGTTCGTGGCCACGGCGAGATCGGCGATGGTGGTGTCCTCGGTCTCACCCGAGCGATGCGACATCACTGCGGTGTATCCGGCGCGGGTGGCCATGGCGACTGACTCGAGAGTCTCGGTGAGCGAGCCGATCTGGTTCACCTTGACGAGGATCGAGTTGGCCACGCCGGCTTCGATCCCGCGAGCGAGTCGTTCGGTGTTGGTGACGAACAGATCATCGCCAACGAGCTGCACCCGTGAACCGAGCGTGGCGGTGAGCTGTGACCAACCGTCCCAGTCCTCCTCGGACATGCCATCTTCGATCGAAACGATCGGATAGCGACTGCACAGCGAATCGAAATACGCCACCATCTCGGCGGGAGAGAGTGTCCGACCCTCGCCGGCGAGCACGTAGTTGCCGTCGCGGTAGAACTCGGTGGACGCGGCATCGAGCGCTATGGCGATGTCTTCGCCGGGGGTGAACCCGGCCTTTTCGATGGCCTCGATGAGCAGGGTGACTGCTTCCTCGTTCGAGGCGAGGTTGGGAGCGAAGCCGCCCTCATCGCCGATAGCGGTGGAGAGTCCCCGATCGTGGAGGACCTTCTTGAGCACGTGGTAGGTCTCGGTCCCCCAGCGCAACGCCTCGGAGAACGACGCCGCACCGACCGGCATGATCATGAACTCCTGGATATCAACGTTGTTGTCGGCATGCTCGCCGCCGTTGAGGACGTTCATCATCGGCACCGGAAGGACATGCGCGTTGACGCCGCCGATATAGCGATAC
>WLCQ01000169.1 GCA_009705225.1 Actinomycetota bacterium
ACTCATCCTCGAACTCATCCTCGGACTCATCGTCGCGGTTGTCATCCACGCGAGTAGTCGGCGTGGGGGTGGGAGTAACCGTCGGTGCCTCGTCGGCTACGGGGGCCTCGGTGGCGGACACCTGCGACGGGCCTGCGAAGGTTGACCGAGGTGCAGTCTGCGGATCTGAGGGGGTATCGACCGCTCCGGGAGCCTGAACCGGAACGACGACGGCGAACGAAGGGGTGGCGGCGATGGACGCCGGGGTGGATACTGCGAGTTCAGCAACCCGAGTGGCGTCAAGTTGCCCGACATCAGCTTTGGGGCTGGCGGTGAGGATCCCGAGGTTGGCGGCAATTGCAGCACCGGCGGTGATGGCAACCAGAGCGGAGGATCCTGCGACGGTGAGGGCGAGACGTCGGTTCATGACCCGCATCGTAGGGAGCGCCGGGGTAGCGGGGAACCCCGAATCGGTAAAGGTTCAGCTAAATCCCCCAACGCACAGGCATTCCCGTGCCACCCTGTGGGCCGTGCATGTGCTCCTTGTAGAAGACGACGACGCCATCGCCACTCCCCTCACCAAAGGTCTCGAGCGGCAGAACTTCACGGTACGGCGGGAGGCAACGGGTCTCGGCGCGGTCGAAGCCCTCTCCTCCGCACCGTCACCAAACATCGTGCTGCTCGATCTGGGCCTTCCCGATATCGACGGCTACGAGGTCTGCCGACGCATCCGGGCAACCTCCTCAGTGCCCATCATCGTGGTCACTGCACGCGGTGAGGAGATCGACCGGGTACTCGGTCTCGAACTCGGTGCCGATGACTACATGGTCAAGCCATTCGGGTTCCGTGAGCTGGTCGCCCGGATCAACGCAGTCACCCGACGCGCCTCGGCCACGGAGGAACCGGTGGAACCGATCGTCCATCTCAGTGGCGGATTCGTGCTCGACAACCGCACCCGACGCGTCACCCGCAATGACGAGGAGGTCGTTCTCACCCGCAAGGAGTTCGATCTGCTGGCGCTGCTCGCCACCGACCCCGGTGCCACCCACACCCGTGAGGACATCCTCGAACAGGTCTGGGATGCCCATTGGTACGGCCCGACCAAGACGCTTGACGTGCACATTGCGTCGCTCCGCAAGAAGCTCGACGATCACGAGCTTGTCGAGACCGTGCGCGGCGTCGGGTTCCGCCTGCGCACCACCGACAGCTCCCCCACTGCCTGACCTGTGAAACTCCGACTCCTCGGGGCGTTCCTGGCGATCACGCTGTTCGTGTTGCTCGCGCTTGAGGTGCCATTGGCGGTCAACTACCGCGATCGTCAGCTCGCAGAACTGAAGAACGGTCTGGAACGCGACGCATTCGTCTTATCGTCATATGTCCAGTCCCGGCTGGATGATCCGAACACCGGTGAGCTCTCCACCATCGCGTTCAACTACAGCCGGGAAACCGAGGGCCGGGTGGTCATCATCGCCGCCAACGGAGATGTACTCGCCGACACCGACCCCCTGCGTGACGGGATCCGCAACTTCGCAACCCGACCCGAGGTCGCTGCCGCACTCGAGCAGAAGGTAGCCAGCGGCTCGCGCTATTCGCAGTCACTCAAGACCACGCTCGTCTATGTCGCCGTGCCCGTCTCACAGGGCAACAAGGTCGTGGGTGCGGTCCGACTGAGCTACTCCACTGCGCAGGTCGACGCCCGTGTGCACCAGTACTGGCTGCTGCTGGGATTGGCGGGCGTGTTCACGCTGCTCGTTGCCTCTGTGATCGGGGTGCTCCTGGCCCGGTGGGTCACCCGTCCACTCGGGGATCTCAACGATGTCGCCCGCGAGATCGGCGACGGCGATCTCGACGCACGGGCCGATGCCAAGCATGGTCCTCCCGAAGTGCGCGCCCTGGCCACATCGTTCAACTCCACTGCTGGTCGACTTGAGAAGCTCCTCGTGGCCCAGGAGCAGTTCGTCGCCGATGCATCGCACCAACTACGCACACCGCTCACCGCCCTGCGACTGCGTCTCGAGATGATCGAGTCCGAGGTCGACGGCTCCGCTCTTGAAGACATCGAAGCGGCACATTCCGAAGTGCTGCGCATGTCGCGTCTCGTCGATGGACTACTGGCTCTCGCCCGAGCCGAACGCGCGCCGGGCGCCCCTCCTGTTCGCATCGATATCAGCCATGTCATCGCGGAACGACGCACCACGTGGGAACCAATCGCGCACGATCGAGCAGTTGAGATCCTCATCACCGGTGGTTCGGCACTGGCAACCGTCAATCCCGACACCCTCAGCCAGATCCTCGACAACTACATCGCCAACGCGCTCGAACTCGCACCACCCGGGAGCACCCTCACCATCAGGACCGGAACCGAGGTGCACGGCACCAACACGTTCACGACGGTCCATGTGATCGATCAAGGACCGGGCATGACCGAGGAACAGCGCGAGCACGCCTTCGACCGTTTCTGGCGAGCCTCGGCCACACGCAGCGAACTCGGGGGCAGTGGGCTCGGGTTGTCAATCGTGCAGAAACTGGCTGAAGCCGATGGCGGTCGGGCCACTTTGCGGGTTGCCCCCGGTGGTGGAGTCGACGCCGTCGTGCTCCTGCCCGTCTAGATGCCACGACCATCACCCAATAGGACGGATTCCGCGCACCGGTGATTGACGACCGCTCCTCGGCGTGGGAGCGTCACGGCGTTCCGGAATCCCAGGAGATCGAATGCCGAACACCCTGCTCGTCCCACTTGATGGATCTGATCTCTCGGAATCAGCGCTTCCCGTCGCCGAACAACTAAGCGCAGGACTCGACAGTCAGATCATGCTCCTCACCTCGGGATGGGGAAGCACCGTGGCCGACCTCGAGGGTTACCTCGCGTTCAACGCCGCCATGCTCGGCGCACCGTGCAGCACCGTGGTGATCCCCGACACCTTTCCGGCCACTGCCATCGCCGATGCGGTGCGATCCCCCGAGGACACCGTCGTCATGGCCACCCACGGTCGTAGCGGGATCGGTCGTGCCCTTCTGGGTTCCGTCGCCGAGGACCTGCTGCGTCGCACCGACACCACCGTCGTACTTCTCGGACCCAGCGCCACGAACGACACCCCGATCGTCGGCGGTTCCCTCATCGTCACTCTTGATGGCTCAGCCCGGTCTGCCCGCATCCTGCCGGTGGCAGTCCGTTGGGCCAAGGGACTCGAACTTCGGGTCGTGGTTGTCACAGTGTCGCCGCCGGGGGCCGACGACCCCGCTGAGGAACTACAGCGCGCTGCCGGCGCATCGGTAGGGTTCTTCCGCAGCGAGGGCATCGATGCGACGCACGAGTCACTCATCGGCACGACTGCGGCAGAAACAATCATCGCTTTCGCCCAACAGGTGCCAGCCTCGCTCATCGCCATGTGCACACATGGTCGAACCGGGCTGGGGCGAACCGCACTGGGCAGCACCACGATCAAGGTGGTCCACGGCGCATCGTGTCCGGTCGCGGTGGTGCGCACCAGCGACTGAGCGCCGGCGTTCGTCGCCGGAAGTTCGCGAGGAGTTCACCAACCGATCACCGTGAACACCTGTTGTTCGCGTGCCCAGCAGCCACAATCTTCCGGTATGCGGCGTAACGCCACCGGACGAAGGGCTTTGTGATGAACCCGACACTCACCTCTAGCCTCCACATCGTGACCGACCCCCTCGACGACGCAACTGCCGATCACCCCGATCGCCAGATCCATTTCCGCGGAACATTCAACTTCCGTGACCTCGGCGGCTATCGCGCCCGTGCCGGACAGACCGTGCGATGGCGCACCCTGTTCCGCGCCGATGCGCTGCACCGAATGGACACCGAGGAACTGCAGGAACTGCGCGAACTCGATGTGCGCACGGTCTTGGACCTGCGTACCCAGGTCGAGCTCGATGAGGGTCGTATTGAGGCCGACCATCTCGGCATCACCCATTTTCATATGCCCGTACTCGGATTGGTCTGGGAACCCGAAGACCTTGATCCCGATGCCGATGCCGGCGCAGTTCTCGGCGACCTCTACATCGACATGCTCACGGTGGGAGCTCCCGCTCTCGCGGCGGCGCTCGACACAATTGCATCTTCCGATCATCTGCCCGCGGTATTCCACTGTGCAGCCGGCAAGGACCGCACCGGCGTTCTCGCAGCCATCGTGCTCTCTCTGCTCGGAGTCGACGAGTCGATCATCGTGGCCGACTACCACCGCACCGCGAAGTCAATGGACGCTCTCATGGAACGGCTGGCCACCGAGCGACCAGAGGCATTGACGGCGATGACCGATCAACCCTCGCCCTACATGAAGACCCCGCCAGAAGCGATGACCGGTTTTCTTGCGCACGTCCGCTCCGAACACGGATCAGTGCTCGGCTACGTGCGCAGCATCGGCGTCTCGGCCGACACCATCGAGGCCATCAACCACAACCTGCTGGTCTGAACTGAAGCTCAGGTCCGGGACGACGCCGGCCAGTCGGGCTCAGCGACGACGGCGGCGCAGCACAACTGCCACCACGGCAGCGGTCACGCCTGCAGCCACCAGCAGCAACAGCCGGGTGCGGGAACGCTCAGCGGCTGAGGTCTGTGTGGGCACATAGGGCGCTTCGGGGACCGGCGTTGCCGCTGCAGCAGGTTTGGCGACGACCGTTGGGCTCGCGGACGCCTCCGTTTCGATCGCTGCATTCGTGACTGCTTCGATGACGGGCTCCACGACGGGCTCCACGACGGGCTCCACCACCGGTGCAACAACCGGCTCTGCGGCAGTTGCACCGAGGAGGGCGTCGACGGGAGCAGGTGCATCCTCAGCCACGACCGGACGGGGTCGGGCTCGTTGGGGGTTGTAACCGGCCATCACAGGCTCCCTGATTCAGAATTGCTGGGTCGAGCGGCGAGTTCGGGGGCG
>WLCQ01000017.1 GCA_009705225.1 Actinomycetota bacterium
ACCTGACCCTGGGAGAACGTGACCGCTGAGGGGTCGGCGAGCTCGAACTTCGGGAAGCGGGCGATGAATTCCTCGATGGCCACGACCATCTCGAGTCGGGCGAGGTTGGAGCCGAGGCAGCGATGGATGCCGAGACCGAATGCCGCATGCCGGTTGATCTCGCGATCAATGAGCACCTGATCGGCATTGTCGAAGAACTCCGGGTCGCGGTTCGCGGCCGGGAAGCTGAGCAGGATCCAGTCGTCCTTCTTCATCGGGCAACCTTCGAACTCGAAGTCTTCCTTGACCAGCCGGGCCATGGTGACCGGGGCGTAGGCCCGCAGGAACTCCTCGACGGCCGAGGGGATGAGCTCAGGGTGAGCGACGAGGCGGGCGAGATCCTCAGGGTTGTGGGCGAGATGCCACAGCGAGGATCCGATGGCGGACCAGGTGGTGTCGATGCCGGCCACGATGAGCAGGATGATGGTGCCGAAGACATGCTCGTCGAGCAGCTTGTTGCCGGCGATCTCGGCATTGAGCAGGTAGGTGATCAGGTCATCGGCCGGGTTCTCGCGATGGTCCTCGATGAGCTTGACGATGTAGGCCTCGATGGGAGCGAAGCGGGCCATGCGCTCGGCCACGGGCAAGTCGACCGCTTCGATGATTTCGTGCACGAATGAACGGAAGAGATCGCCGTCTTCGGGGGGCAGCCCGACCATCTTGGCGATGAGGCCCACCGGGATGTGCTGGGTGTACTGGACGCTGGCGTTGATGACATCGGCATCACCCATGTCGTCAAGGAGTTGGTTGCACAGCTCGCGTGAGAAGCCCTCGAGGGCATTGACCGGGCGGGGAGCGAATGCCGGGAGCAGGAGCCGGCGGGCCAACTCATGGAACGGCGGATCGGAGGAAATGGGGGGAGCCACGCCGATGGGTGCGGGAGGAGCTTCGTCGGTGGGTCGACCCTCGGTGATGATGATCGTGCGCGATGTGAAGTGCTCGGTGTCGTTGGCGATAGCCGAGACCGTGGCGTGGGTCATGGGCGCCCACATGCCGCCATAGCGCTCGCTATGGGCGACGGGGCAACGGTCGCGGAGGTCCTCCATGATCGAGTACGGATCGGCCACCCAGGCTTCATCGGTGTGATCGAAGTCGGTGGCGAAGTCGAGGACGGGGGGATGTTCCATGGTCAGTCTCCGATCACAATGGCGAACTCGGGGCAGTTGCTGGCTGCGAGCGTGGCCTTCTTGAGTTGGTCGTCATCGAGCTCTCCGGTCACGAGCACCACGGCAGTACCAAGGTCGTCGCAGTCGAACAGTTCCGGGGCGAGGCTGTAGCACCGGCCGTGGCCCTGACACTTGGCTGTGTCGAGATGGATCTTCATGGGACTCCCTGAAATGAGACGAACGTCACCATGCTGTCATGCCGAGTGTCAGAACATGAAGTGCAGGCGCTGAAATGCCTTTCTTGGGCAATCGGGATGTTCAGGCAATTCGCAGGGCAAAGGTCATCTCGACCGCTCCGCCCAGGGCGTCCTTGCGTGAACCGTCGAAGGTGCCGGTGCCGGTAACTGTTGCGTACTTGCCGGTGCCTGCAATCACGACGAGGTCGCTATGGAAGGTGGCATCGGTTGTATCGCTTGCGGCAACAGCGGTGCCCTTGCCCATGTCGAAACCAATGGTCGATCCGTCGGGATAGGTGAAGGTGATGACACCAGCGATGCTGCCGCTGCCATTGGTGTAGTTCACGGTGGCCAGCATCTCGAGGTTCACGGTGTCGGTTCCATTTGTTCCGTCACCGACCAGACGGTTCCAGCCGTAGATGTGTTCCCCGGAAGCCCCAGCGGTGTGGAGGACCTTCTCCGAGGAGGTTGCGAGAACGGTGATGGTCTGCGTGGGGGCGCTCACTGTCGTCGAAGTGGTGGCGTTCGAAGTACTGGAAGCCGAGGAGCAACTGGTGACGACGATGAGGGAGCCGACCGCAAGGAACGGAAGGACGAAGGCGGCGAAGGTTCGGAGGGAACGAGAAACTGGTGGTGTGCGCATCTCGCAACCGTACTTTGGTGGCGACTGTTAGTGTCCGGGCAGTTCATCGCTTCGCTTCGTCATCCCGACGGGTGAGATTCAGACGCAGGCGGAGCCTCATATGGCGCCGCTGGGCGCAGTCAGAAAACGGCACTTTCTTCAGGAGAAACCATGAAGTCAAAATTCGCAATTGGCCTTTTCGCCGTGTTTGCCCTTGTTGCTGTGGGAGCCGGGTGTTCCTCCTCGTCCTCCTCCTCGGAGAAGACGCTGCGCATCGGCCTTGAGGCACCTCTCACCGGTGAGCTCGCCGAACTCGGCACGGGCATGTTGAACGGCGCCAAGCAGGCGGCAGCCAAGCTCAACGCAGCCGGCGGCGTGAACGGCAAGCAGGTTGAGATCATCGCCATTGACGACGCGGGCGATCCCGACGCGGGTGTGGCTGCTGCCACGGCCGCGATCAAGAGCGGTCTCGACGGCATCGTCGGTCCCTACAACTCAGGCGTCGGTCTCAAGACCCTCCCGCTCTACATCGAAGCCGGTCTCGTTCCGATCCGCCTCACCTCCTCCGATGCCACTGCCGGCCTCGGCTTCACGCTTCAGCCGATGACCTCCCAGATCGCTCCGGTGGCCACCGATGCCCTCGTCAAGGAACTCAAGGTCACGTCGGTAGCGCTCATCGTTGATGACACTGCGGCCTACAACAAGTCCGCTGCGGAAGCCATGACGAAGTCGCTTGGCGCAAAGGGCATCACCATCACCGCTACCCAAACGGTCACCCCCGGTGCTGCTTCGTACACCGACGCCGTCGCTACGGTGCTTGCCACCAACCCCGACGCCGTGTACGTGGTCACCTACTTCCCCGAGGCTGGTTTGATCGCGCAGGCAATGGCGGCCGCCAACACCTCGGTGAAATGCCTCGCCGACTACGGCGCCTATGACAACGGCTACATCACTGCGGCCGGCGCAGCGGCCAGCACCTGTGCTGTCGTCGGTGTTCCCGCTCCCGATGAGTTCCCCGGATCCGAGTCGCTCGTCACCGCCTACACCTCCCAGTTCAACGGCGCCCCGGGTGCATGGTCGCCCTACACCTACGACTCGGTGCTCGTGTTGGCTGATGCCATCAGTCGAGCTGACGGCACCTCGAAGGACGCTCTCACCGCTGCGCTTCTCGCCACCAAGGGCTGGAAGGGTTGGACCGGTTCGGTCGCTTTCGAGTCGGGCACTGGCAACCGTCTCCCGGCTCCGGTCACGGTGGACATCGTGAACAGTTCGGGTGCGTTCGAGGTGGATCCGGCTTGGATCGCTGCCACCGGCTTCACCTACTGATCGCGTCACCCGGAACAGTCATGAACTTGCGCCGAGTCACCTCTGTCATTGCGTTCGCCCTCGCCCTCGGCGCCCTCTCAGTCAGCTGCTCGAGTAGCTCGTCGTCAGATTCAGCGACTGCGAGCACGACATCGACCGCTGTTGTCTCGGCGTCGACAAAGCCGGAGTCATCGCCACTGCTCGACAAACAGGCGACAACGGTTCTCGATCAGTTACTGACCTACCCGAGCAGCGGGCATGCGCAGGTTTCCTCCGCGGTGCTGACGTTTGCGCCCGGGGCGACGACCGGCCTGCATCGCCACGAAGCACCGTTGTATGTGTACGTGATCGAAGGAACAATCACCGTCGCCTACGACGGCGATGTGGTCAAGGAGTATTCCGCAGGGCAGGCGATTCTCGAGGCGGTAGGCACTGCGCACAACGGCACCAACCTCACCGATGCACCGGTGAAACTGCTCGTGGTCAACATGGGCGCCGAGGGCGTTACCAACACCGTTTCACTCTGATCCTGCGGGTTCACTCACTCGTGACCGGGGAAACCGCGGTGTCCAGTCCCATCAGCCAGCGACGAACGTTCTCACCGAGGCTGGCGACGTCGTAGCCGCCCTCCTGCAACACCACTGTCGGAAGGTCGAGCTGACGAACGACTCTGCCGCATCGTTCGAATCCTTCGGTGGTGAGCGCCAGATCGGCGATGGGATCGTCGATGAAGGTGTCGAGCCCGAGCGACACGATGAGAAGCGATGGTGCGAATCCACTGATGAGGTCGCAAGCCTGATTGAGCGCCACGAGATATGCATCGTCATCTGTGTCGGCCGGCAGCAAGATGTTGCTGGTAGTGCCCCGGCCACGGCCCGTGCCGATCTCCTCGGCGAACCCGGTGACGTAGGGATACGCCCTCACCGGATCAGCATGGAGTGACACGTACTGCACGTCGTCACGCCCGTAGAAGATCTGCTGGGTGCCGTTGCCGTGGTGGTAGTCCACGTCGAGGATGGTCACCCGGGCGCCGGTGGTACTGGCCACGTGATGGGCGGCAATTGCCGCGTTGTTCAGGAAGCAGTAGCCGCCGTAGAGCGATGTGCCCGCGTGATGACCCGGTGGACGGCACAACCCATAGGCCGCACGTTCCCCGTCGAGCACCAGGTTCGTTGCGCTGAGCGCGGTGTCGACTGCGCCGATTGCTGCGTCGAAGGTTCCTTCGGTGATCGGCGTGGTGACCTCGTAGGACCACCAGCCGAGTCGGGCCTCGATGGCTTGGGGTTCGGTGGTGGGGTCCATGCCGGCGCGCAGCTCGGGGCGGAGGAACACATCGGGAACGACCTCGCGCGTGCTCGGTCGGTAGTGCTGGTACTCGGACCAGGCATCGTGAAGGAACCGGATGAGGCCGGGATCGTGCACCGCCTCGATGGGCGAGGTCCCCCAGTTGTCGGGTTCGAGCAGTTCGAAGGCGGGGTCGGCCCGCAGCACACTGTGGATCGCCTCGGCCCGCCCGATGTGCTCGAACGCCGGTTGCAGCGCCGATGCTTCAATCTCGACCTGAGGGTCGTGCCCGAGATGACGGGATGTGTGGATCACCTTCACGCGTTGAATGCTCTCATCCCACGAGCGAGTGCGTTCGGACCGGTTGGCGGGGTCGGTAAGCGCCGGCGATGGCGCCTTAGTCCCTGATCAGGGTGCAGCGGTGTTGCCGGCGAGGGTCCAGCCGACCAACGCGTTCGCGTGCCCGTGCCCCATCTCGTACTCGGTCTTCAGAAACCCGACGATCGCCATGTGCTTGTCGAGTCCACAGCCGTTGATGATGGTCTGCCACTCGGCGATGGAACGGCCGTACTTCTTCTCGATCGAGGGAAAGTACGAGGGCGGTCCCTGCTTGGGCCACGGTGGTGAGAATTCAGCCATAGAGAGCGGGTGACGAGAGCCGTCGCTGCGCTCCTCCCGATTCCCGACCATTCCTTTCTTCGAGCGGGTGACGAGATCCGTCGCTGCGCTCCTCCCGATTCTGGGCGCCGTGCGTCACTTCGTGAGAGCGGGTGACGAGAATCGAACTCGCGTTCTCAGCTTGGGAAGCTGATGTTCTGCCTCTGAACTACACCCGCAGATCCCCGTGGGGAACGCTGAGACAGTAGCGACCGCAGTGGTGCTGTGGCCATACGGCGAATCGTCATAGAGTCAGGCGTTCGCATTTTGCCGAGGGGGCACATCATGACAATGACATTGCAGGAGATCTCCGACCGCATGGAGATCCAGGACCTTCTGGTCCGTTACAGCTACGCCGTCGACTCGCGGAACTTCGAGGACTTCGACAACGTCTTCACCCCCGATGCCACCATCGACTACACGGTGTTCGGCGGCCCGGTGGGCAATCGTGAGGAGACCAAGAAGTACCTCACTGAGACGATGCCGATGTTCGCCTCGTTCCAGCACATGGTCTCCACCAGCCAGATCCAGATCGACGGCGACACCGCCAAGGTCAAGACCATCTGTCACAACCCGATGGTCATGCCGATGGGTGAGCAGACCGCAGTGTTCTTCTGCGGGCTCTGGTACGTCGACGAGATGGTGCGCACCGCCGATGGCTGGCGCATCACCAAGCGGGTCGAGGAGAAGTCGTACATGCATGGCATGCCCGGCATCCCCGACTCCGGTCCCGCCACCGCCTGAATCACGCGGTTCGAAACCGACTGACTCCACCCGGGAAATTCGCGAGTTAGGTCCTGAAGTTCGAGGGATTGAGGTTTCGGCGACGCGGTGCCTTCATGGGATCGGGAACGGGAGCGAGTGGGAAGTTCGTTCAACCGGTGGGCGGGGATGAGATCGACTCACTTCGGGTGGATAGAACCTGAAGATCTCGGGAGATGGAAGCCCATCGAAGATCATCGGTGATCGAGAACCATGCACGATGATGACGCGAGGTTCGACGCGGTGGATGAGCGTCAGAATTCCCTCTCGCATCATCGCCTTGTCGTCATCTGAGCGACTGCAGCCGTGTGGAGAGATCGCCACGATCGATTGTTCTGGGATTCCTTCGAAGCAGAGGCCGAAATCGTCTGGTCCTGACCATCGAACGTTGGGAATGACACGCAGGCCATGGCGTTGGAAGACGGCTCCCACCTGTCGACTGAGAACCGTGTGTGCGATTCGCTGATGGGGATACATCTCTCGATAGAGCGAGAAATCCGGGCAGATAACGGAATGGAACCGACCGAGCTTCACAATGAATCGGTGTGGGTGCGTTGATGAACACTTCTATTGACCATCAGGCTCGAATCACCTCGACTCTGTGAGGAGGTCTGCAACGGGGATCAGCTGCCGAGTGGTTTCGTATCGCTCCTCAATAGTTGATTCCCAGAGTTGTCGGAAATCAGGAATTACCAGCGTCTCATTGCTCTGTGCAGTGGCGATGAAGAAGTCAGTTGTGAAGTCTCCCCCAGTGCAGATGGCGAGCATTCCCGACTCGAATTCGAAAACAAGTCCTCGGTCTGCAGTGAGGGTCCATGTGCACTCCTCGCCGACGTACCTCTCTGTGACATCTCGAACCACAGAGACCGAACGGACGACTTCATCCTTGAATTGGAAATAGAGAAGCCCCCGCGCCGATGCGATCTTGACCTCCTCGGGGTCTTCCTGAATATTGATCGAAACCACTTCGTCGGGGTTCTCACCGATGAGAACGTCCACGAGGGACGCGCTCAAAGTCACAGTTGCGGTACTGGTGCTGAAGAAGACCTTCTCGGTGGCGAAGGAGCCATCGGTGAGTGACTGACTGGCTCCGCGCATGTTCCACCGACTTCCCAGGGTCGACGCAATTCTTTCGAGGTCCGACTTCGTCAAGGTGAGGGTGGTGGTGTTCAAGATGGCTCCTTCATGAAGTGGATCTTCTGCCGCGGTGGGAGCTTTGCATTCGGATTCGGGTTGTGGACCTCAACGACAGGGCTGCCGTCAGACCCAGAGATGGGGCGGAGGACGACTCGCGACCCGTCGGAAAACTTGGCTGTGATTATTCGACCATCGTTTGAGTGAATGAGTTTGCCGCCCTTGGAGAGCATTTTGAAGAGATTCTGGGCAGATGCTGACGGGTTCGTGGCGTGATGCAAGGTGGGAATGCCCGGCATTCCTCCGGCGAGTAACGTCGGCGCTCGTGATCCTCTCCGACCACACCATTCGCGAAGAACTCGCCGCCGGACGCATCGTCATCGACCCGCTCGACGAGTCCTGCATTCAGCCCTCGTCGGTCGATCTGCGTCTCGATCGCTTCTTCCTCGTGTTCCGCAATCACACGATGGGTCAGATCGACGTCAAGAAGGACCTCACCGACCTCACCGAACTTGTCGAGATCGATCAGGACGGCGTGTTCATGCTGCACCCCGGAGAGTTCGTGCTCGGCTCCACCGCTGAGCGCGTGGCCATGCCCAACGATCTTGTCGCCCGCCTCGAGGGCAAGTCCAGCCTCGGTCGGCTCGGCCTGCTGATCCATTCCACCGCCGGCTTCATCGACGCCGGCTGGGATGGTCAGATCACCCTCGAACTGTCCAACGTGGCCAATCTGCCCATCACGCTCTACCCGGGCATGAAGATCGGCCAGATCTCGTTCGTGCAGATGACCACCGCGGCCGACAATCCCTACGGCTCGAAAGCTGTCGGTTCGAAGTACCAGGGTCAGGTCGGTCCCCGACCCAGCCGTTACTGGGAGAACTTCTCGTAGGAAATGCGTTCGGCCGGACCCATTGGGGATCAGTGGCCGATGAGCGCGAGTAGTTCGGTGGCGGCCCACCAGCGTGGCGGTCGTCCGCGTCGTGGGGTCTGTCTGGCACCGACTTCCTCGAGCACCCCGATAGCGACGAGCGCACTGACCGCCGAGCGAGCGCTGGCCCGTGATGATCCGAGTGCCTCTGCCGCCATGTCCACGGTGAGCACTGGCTGGGCCCCAAGAGTTTCGAGTAGTCGTCGCGCCCCGGCGTCGCTGCGCAGGGAGGTGGCGCGATGGTTCCAGTCGGTTGCGAGTTCTTCGATCGATTGGACCACGGTCGCCGCGATCGCCGCGGCGCTCACGACCGCATCGGCAAACCACCGGACCCAGTGATCGATGAAGCCCTGGCGATACAGCGTGAGTCCGGCTTGGTAGCCGCCGATATCACGGGCGAACGGAATCGAAAGCGGCGGAGGGAAGTCCACGCCGATGCCGCGACAGAGGCTTCGAGCGATGAGCACGCGGCCGATGCGTCCATTGCCATCGGCGAATGGATGGATGGTCTCGAACTGTGCATGGGCGATCGCCGCCTGAGTGACCGGGTCGAGATCGGTGCGCGCGATGAATGCAATGAGGTCTTCCATCGCGGCAGCGATGTCCTCGGCAGGTACGGCGACATGAGTGGCAACTATCGGATTCGCCCCACCGATCCAGCCGAGACGATCGCGCCATGCACCCACATGATGCGGGGCGAGGGTGTTGCTGTGCTGCATGAGTCGGCGGTGCCAGCAGAGCAGGAGTTCGGCGTCGATCGGGGATGGGTCGACGATTGCTTCGACAACGACAGCCAGGTTGTCCGCCACCCATGCCGCTATGCCATCGCTCGTGCTGTCGACCTCGGCGCGAGCAACATCGACAACGGGGGCCCGCAAACCCTCGATCGCGCTCGAGGCGAGGCCTTCAGATCGCAGGAGCATGCGGCCCGCAACCTCGATCGCAGGGCTCTGGCGGTGTCCGGACGCGGCGACTGCGGCGATGGCCTGCTCGGTGCGTCGCACGGTTGTCGTCGTCAGTTCGAAGACAGCCGCTTCGATGAGGTCGACCCGGGCCGCATCTACCCGGTGCCCATTCCAATCCACGGCGACCGTTCGCATTCCGAAACCTCCTTTTCGTCAGCTTAGATGAATAAACTGACGAAAATCGGGGAGTTGTGAAGGTTTAGGTCAGAACGCGAACGATGCGCTCCGAAGAGCGCATCGTCGTATGTAGCGAGTTGTGTCCGGAGTTGGTTGGTGCCGGACTCAGGCGTGGGCGCCGGGCGGAAGAGCAGACAGTGCGTCGGCCTCGCCCTTCTGGATGGCTTCGAGCAGATGCATCGAGATATCGGCGACCTGCACCTCATCGTCGCCGACGCCCTGACCCTTCACGCCGTCGTCGATCATGATGTAACAGAACGGACAAGCCACGGCGATCTTGGTGGCACCGGTGGCGAGCAGTTCCTGTGAACGCTCGACATTGACCTGCTTGCCGGTGCTCTCCTCCATCCACATGCGAGCACCACCGGCGCCGCAGCACATGCCCTTGGTGCCGTTGCGTCCGGCCTCGACCACCTCGATGCCACCGAGTGAACCGATGACATTGCGCGGGGCCATGTAGACGTCGTTATGACGACCGAGGTAGCAGGAGTCGTGGTACACGACGCGCTCCTCGAGGCGGGCGTTCGAGAGGTCGAGCTTGCCCTGATCGATGAGCCATTCGAGGAACTGGCTGTGATGCACGACCTCGTAGTTGCCGCCCATCTGCGGGTACTCGTTGGCCAGCGTGTTGAAGCAATGCGGGCACTGCGTGATGATCTTCTTCACGCCCATGCCGTTGAGGGTCTCGACGTTCTGCATGGCGAGCATCTGGAAGATGTATTCGTTGCCGGAACGACGGGCCGGATCGCCGGTGCACATCTCGGACGGGCCGAGGATGGCGAAGGACACGCCGGCACGCTGCAGCAGCTGCGACATGGCCTGGGTGACCTTCTTGTTCTTGTCGTCGAACGAACCGGCGCAACCGACCCAGTAGAGGTAGTCGGCTTCGAGCGGGCTGGTTCCGTCGAGGATCTCGATGCCCTCGATCTTCTCGGCCCAATCGGCACGTTCGGCCTGGCTGAGACCCCATGGGTTGCCGGAGTTCTCCATCGAGCGGTAGGCGTTGCCCAGCTCGGTCGGGAAGTTGGATTCCATGAGCGACAGGTAGCGACGCATGTCGAGAATCTTGTCGAGGATCTCGATGTTGACCGGGCAGTTCTCATCGCAGGCCTTGCAGGTGGTGCAGGCCCAGATCTCTTCGGGCGTGATGCGCTCGAAGACCGAGTTGGCGGTGACGGTGAGTTCGGCAACGTTGCCGAGCGGCGGGGACACGACAGGGTCGCCGGTGGCGGCCATGACCTGACCGACCTTGAGCACGATCTCGCGCGGGTCGAGCGGCTTGCCGGTGTTCTGGGCCGGGCACACCGCAGTGCATCGACCGCACATGGTGCAGGCGTCGGTGTCGAGCAGCTGCTTCCAGGTGAAGTCCTCGATGACCGAAGCGCCGAAGCTTTCGAGCTCGGTCTCCATGAGGTTCGGCATGGGCTTCATTGCACCCTTGGGACGCTCACGGTCCTTCAGGTACATGTTGAGCGGCGAGGTGAACATATGACGCAACATCGTGACGGGCAGGATCACGAGGAAGGCGAAGAAGGTGAGCACGTGGGCGGCCCACCAGATCTGATGCCCGCCGGCGAGATGAGCATTGCCCTCGATGAGCTTGGCGATCGGGTAGCCGACGAATGACCATTTCTCGAACTCGGGCATGCCTGTTTCGGCGATGCGCCAGGCCTCGGTGCCGAAGCCCGTGACGGCGAGGGAGAGGAACACGCCAAGGATGACGGCATGCTCGGGCTTGGTCTTGATGCGGATCCGGTACGGCTTCTGCACGTAGCGACGCACGATCGCCCACACGGTGCCGATGAGCAGGCAGAGACCGGCGAGGTCACCAACGAACGAATACGCCTGATAAATACCGCCGTTGAGGAACTTCCAACCCTCGGGGACCTGGTGGTTGATCTCGAGGATCGTGGTGACCGCGAGCAGCACGAGGAACGAGAAGTAGATGAGTGAATGCATGATGCCGGCGGCGGGATCGCGCAGCAGGGTCTGCATGTAGACACCGGCGCGGAAGTCCTTGAGACGGCGCTTGGCGTTCTTCGTCGTGGTGGACCGGTTGTCGGGCTTGCCGCGGGTCCAGTTCTTCACTCGCTGACCGAACATCACGGCCCCGTAGATGAGCAGGACGCAGGTGAGCACGTAGAACGTGGCCTTCATGGCGTCGGGGATGCCACCGAACACCTCACGGGTCGTGGGCGAATCATCGTGCTGCTGGAACACCGACGCCGCGACACCCGACAGGGCGGTCACAGTGGCGAAGGCGACACCGATGAGCAGGACGAGCTGGGGGCCTTTTATGCGCTTGCGATCCATACGAATGGAAAAGCTAGCCGCGCCGCCTCAGGAGAGACGCACTGACTGCAGCGATGGTGCCGTCAACTCCGTTGGCCGGCGAACAGCCAGCCGGGTGGGTTCAGCTGCCGTCGGCCTCTTCGCGATCGATCATCCGCTGGGCGAGATTGCGAAGCACGCGCACGGCGAAGCCGGGAACCTCTTCGAGCAGACCGCTGAACTCGCGCTCACCAATGACGAGGAGATCCATAGAGGTGTCGGCAACCGCGGTGGCGTTGCGGGGACCGCCGGTGAGCGGTGCCAATTCACCGAGCACCTCGCCGGCGCCGAGCGTGGTGATGGTCTCACCCTTGCGACTGACGGTGGCGGTGCCGGAGACGATGATGAAGCACTCGTGGCCGCCTTCGCCCTCACGTAACAGCACCTTGCCGGGTTCCACGGTGATCTCGATCGTTGCCGCCGCAACCTGCTGAAGTTGCTTCGTGTCGCAGTGGGCGAACAGGGGAACTTGGGCCAGGTGATCCAACCATGCGTCTCGTGCCATGGGCGCAGCATACGAACTACCGCCGCTCTGTGCTTGCTGTCGTGGCTTCACATCTACGAAACAGTGGCGAAACAGGGTGTCCGTAGGTTGGACCCCGTGGATGTCGTCCTTCTTCATTGGCCACTCGAACGAGATCGCCGCACAGCACTGGCTGCGCAGGGATGCCCGCGCCTACTCCTGATCGACGCCGAGGAGGCACCCCCCCTCCCCGGCGACTGCCTTGAGGATTGGGTCCGGCTCCCTGCCAGTCAGGGCGATATCGATGCCCGTGTCGCAGCCATCGCCCATCGGGCTGCCAGTCATGTTGCCGAGCGGCCTGTGCTCGATCCTGATGGTGTGCTTCGATGCGGCTCCGACTGGGTGTCATTGCCGCCGGTCGAAGCCCGTTTGCTCGAATCCTTGCTCAACCGCTTTGGTGCCGTGGTGAGCCGCGAGGCGCTGGCCCGTTCGGGCTGGCCCGCTGGTGCACCGGGGCGCAATGCACTCGACGTACATGTGCTGCGTCTACGTCGCCGAATCGCCCCGCTCGGGTTCGTGATCAAGACCGTGCGATCACGCGGCTACCTACTGGAGCGAGGCACTGCCCTGCTCGCGGTGGAATCGGCCTAGAACGTCGTTCGCCGCCGAGCGCGATGGGTTCGACGGTATTGGGTTCGACGGTTTTGCGCTTGTTCAGCCGGCCTGCTTGGCCACCGCTTCAGCAGCGGCCTTCGCTGCTTCGGCATCGCCCAGATAGCGATCGGTGAGCGGCATGGATGCTGCTGGCACCATGGCGTCGGTGAGTTCGAAGCGGATCGGGACGCCGGTGGGCAGGTTCACATCGGCGATATCGGCATCGGAGATGCCATCGAGATGCTTGATGAGCGCCCGAAGGCTGTTGCCGTGAGCGACCACGAGCACGGTGTGGCCGGCGGCGAGATCAGGAACGATGCCGTCGTACCAGTAGGGAAGCATGCGGTCCACGACGTCGGCGAGACATTCGGAGGCGGGCAGGACATCGGCCGGCAGTGAGGCGTAGCGCTCGTCGAAGCGGGGATGGCGCTCGTCATCGAGTTCGAGGGCGGGGGGCGGGATGTCGTAGCTGCGACGCCATTCGAAGACCTGATCCTTGCCGTACTTCTCGGTGGTCTGCTTCTTGTCGAGACCCTGCAGCGCGCCGTAATGACGCTCGTTGAGGCGCCAGGAACGGCGAACCGGAACCCACAGACGCCCCATGGCATCGAGGGCGAGATTCGCCGTACGGATAGCCCGGGTCTGCATGGAGGTGTGCAGCACAGTGGGGGCCACACCGGCGTCGGCCATGGCGCCACCGGCGGCGCTGGCTTCGGTGCGGCCCTGATCGGTGAGATCGGCGTCGTACCAACCGGTGAAGAGGTTCTCGAGGTTCCAGGTGCTCTGACCGTGGCGGAGGAGGATCAGCGTGGAGGACATGGTTGTCAGTCTGCCTCATGGCCCCGCCGGGAATGTTCGGGCCCGATGTGAAAAATCTCGGGGAATCGGGAATGATGGAGCCAGCGTAGAAGTTGATACGCTTGCACTCAACTTTTCTGACGCACATCACTCATTCTCAGTACCAGCAGTCTGAAATCCCCCCCCCGCAATTCGAAACACACAGTCCGAAACCCCCACAGTCAGAATCACCGAAAGAGGAGCATCATGCCCAAGGCAGTCGGTATCGATCTCGGTACCACCAACTCAGTCGTCTCCGTCCTTGAAGCCGGCGATCCCGTTGTCATCCCCAACGCCGAGGGGAGCCGCACCACTCCGTCGGTCGTGGCCTTCGCCAAGAACGGCGAGGTTCTCGTCGGTGAGGTCGCCAAGCGTCAGGCCATCACCAACCCCGACCGCACCATCCGTTCGGTCAAGCGCCACGTCGGCACCAACTGGACCACCGACATCGATGGCAAGGCCTATACCTCCCAGGAGATCTCGGCCCGCACGCTCATGAAGCTCAAGCGTGACGCCGAGGCGTATCTGGGCGACACCGTCACCCAGGCGGTCATCACCGTGCCGGCGTACTTCGACGACGCCCAGCGCACCGCCACCAAGGAGGCCGGTCAGATCGCCGGTCTCGAAGTGCTGCGCATCATCAACGAGCCCACTGCGGCCGCTCTGGCCTATGGCCTCGACAAGGAAGGCACCGACCAGACCATCCTCGTGTTCGACCTCGGCGGCGGCACCTTCGACGTGTCCGTGCTCGAGATCGGCGACGGCGTGTTCGAGGTCAAGTCCACCCATGGCGACACCAAACTTGGTGGCGACGACTGGGACGACCGCATCATCAAGTGGATGGTCGATTCCTTCAAAGCCGCCCACGGCGTTGATCTGGCCAAGGACAACATGGCCACCCAGCGTCTGAAGGAAGCCGCCGAGAAGGCCAAGATCGAGCTTTCGCAGGTGCAGCAGACCCAGATCAACCTTCCCTTCATCACGGCCACCCCCGACGGTCCGCTGCATCTCGATGAGCAGCTCACCCGGGCCACGTTCCAGGAGATCACCTCTGATCTGCTCGAGCGCTGCCGTATCCCGTTCGAACAGGCCATCAAGGACGCCGGTCTCACCAAGGGCGATGTCGATCACGTCGTGCTCGTGGGTGGCTCCACCCGTATGCCGGCTGTTGTCGATCTCGTCAAGGAGATGACCGGTAACGATCCCCACAAGGGCGTGAACCCCGACGAGGTCGTGGCCATCGGTGCTGCGGTGCAGGCCGGTGTGCTCAAGGGTGAGGTCAAGGACGTTCTCCTGCTCGACGTCACCCCGCTGTCGCTCGGCATCGAGACCAAGGGCTCGGTCATGACCAAGCTCATCGAGCGCAACACCACCATCCCCACCCGTCGCACCGAGGTGTTCACCACTGCTGAGGACAATCAGTCCTCGGTGGAGATCCACGTGCTGCAGGGCGAGCGCGAGATGGCGAACTTCAACAAGACCCTGGGCAAGTTCCAGCTCGTCGATCTGCCGCCCGCCCCGCGCGGCATCCCGCAGATCGAGGTCACCTTCGACATCGACGCCAATGGCATCGTGCATGTGTCGGCCAAGGACCGGGCCACCAACAAGGAACAGTCCATGACCATCACCGGTCAGTCCTCGCTCTCCAAGGACGCCATCGATCAGATGGTGAAGGACGCCGAGGCCCATGCCGAGGAGGATCGTCAGCGCCGTGAGGAAGCCGACATCCGCAACTCCGCCGACTCCCTCGTCTACCAGACCGAGAAGTTGCTGAAGGATCAGGGCGACAAGATCACGGCCGAGGAACGGGCGAACGTCGAGACCAAGTTGGCCGATCTCAAGACCGCCATCAGCGGCTCGGAGCTCGAGACCATCAAGTCGGCCACCGAAACGCTCATGACCGCCAGCCAGGAATTCACCCAGAAGCTCTATGAGCAGGCTGCAGCCAACGAGAGCGCCGGTGCTGCCGGGGGCGCGAGCTCGGCTCCCAGCGACGATGAGGTCGTCGATGCCGAGATCGTCGACGACGAGGGCAACTGAACATGACCGACTCGCAAGGCGACGCCGCCGGATCCGATCCGGCGGCGGAACCTACTGACGATGAACTGCTCGAAGCCGCTGCTGGCGGCGAGCAGTCCTTCGATGCGGCCGCCGAAGACGGCGACGCCTCGAACGGCGACACCGATCTTGTCGATGTCGTCGCACTCATTGCCGAGCGCGACGAATTCCGCGACATGTTGCTCCGGGTCAAGGCCGAGTTCGACAACCATCGCAAGCGGGTTGCCCGCGACGACATCGAGAAGCGCGAGCAGGCCGGCGCAGTGCTGGCCGAGAAGTTGCTCGTGGTGCTCGATGCCTGTGACGCGGCCATCGCCCATGGCTCAACCGATGTCGAACCCATCGCCAAGATGCTCGGCGAACTGCTCGAGCGCGAAGGCTTGGAATGGGTCATGCCCGCCGGCGAACCCTTCGATCCGAACCAGCACGAGGCCGTGATGCATGAACCGGGCGAAGGCGGCGACCCCGTCGTGCTCGAAACCCTGCGCATTGGTTATCGCTGGAAGGGTCGCGTGCTGCGACCGGCCATGGTCAAGGTCCAGGGCTAGGTCGACTGCCAACATGGCCCCTCAGCGCGAGTGGTTCGAGAAGGACTACTACAAGGTCCTTGGTGTGTCGGAGAAGGCTCCGGCCAAGGACATCACGCGCGCCTATCGCAAGCTCGCCCGCGAACTGCATCCCGATGCCAACCCCGGTGACGCGTCCTCCGAAGAGAAGTTCAAGGAGGTCTCCGCTGCCTACGACGTCGTGGGCGACGAGACAAAGCGCAAGGAGTACGACGAAGTCCGCGCCATGGGTCCGATGGGTGCCGCCGGTTTCGGTGGCCCCGGCGGTGGTGCCGGATTCCGACCCGGTCCCGGCGGCTTCAATTTCGAGGGTGGCGACATCTCCGATCTGCTCGGCGGCATGTTCGGTGGCGGCGGTCGACGCGGTGGTCGCCCCGGACGCGGCACCGGTCCGCAGCGCGGTGCTGATCTCGAGGCCTCGTTGCATCTGCCGTTCCGTGAAGCAGTTGCCGGTGTCGAGACCTCTCTGCACATCACCAGCGATATGCCGTGCAGCACGTGTCACGGTTCGGGTTCCCGGCCCGGCACATCGCGCACCACCTGTGGCAATTGCCAGGGCCGTGGTGTGCTCGATGACAACCAGGGCATGTTCTCGTTCTCACAACCCTGCGGAGCCTGCGGCGGCGAAGGTTCGATCATCACCGATCCCTGCCCGGGTTGTCGCGGTCGCGGCATCGAACGTCGCGCCCGTGAGGTGCGTGTGCGCATCCCTGCCGGTGTTGCCGATGGTCAGCGCATTCGTCTCGCTGGTCGTGGTGGCGCGGGGCGCAATGGTGGCCCGGCCGGCGATCTCCATGTGCTCGTGCATGTCGATGCCGATGCGTTGTTCGGTCGTGATGGTCGCAACATCACGATCACAGTGCCGGTCACGTTCAGTGAACTTGCCCTCGGTGTGAAACTCACCGTTCCCACGCTCGAGGACAAACCGGTCACCCTCAAGATTCCTGCTGGTACACCGAGCAACAAGGTGTTCCGGGTGAAGGGTCGCGGTGTGGCCACCAAGAAAGGCACCGGCGATCTGCTCGTCACCGTGCAGGTGGTTGTCCCCACCGATCTGTCCAAGGAGCAGCGCAGTGCCATCGAGGCACTGGCCGACACGCTCCCTGCTGCATCGCGTGAGCATCTGGGGGTCTGATATGACCGAGCCGCTCGATCGTTCCGCACAGGTCCGGGCCGTGTACGTCATCTCGATCGCCGCCGAACTGTCAGGCATGCATCCGCAGACCCTGCGTATCTACGAACGCAAAGGCCTGTTGGAGCCCGCTCGTACCCAGGGTGGGAGCCGTCGCTACAGCGAAGCCGACATCACCATGCTCCGGCGTATCCAGGAGCTCACCGAAGAGGGACTCAACCTCGCCGGTGTGAAACGGGTGCTGGCCCTCGAAGCCCGCCTGTCGGCACTTGAAACCGAACTGCACCAGGTCCGAACCGAAGCTGCTCGTGCGGTTGATGAAACTCATCGCAGTTATCGCCGTGACCTCGTCCCGGTGCAGCAGGCGGTCGCTCGCTATAACGAGGCCGCGCATGTGCTGCGTCGGCTCTCCGGTCAGTAACCGTTCGCTTCTCGTCCCGCAGTCCTCCTTCCTGATCCACCGGCGCCGAAATCACCGACCTCACGACCACCAGCACCGCATCCACTGACACAGCAGGAGAGCGACACCACTTCATGGCACTCGATCCGAACCGCTGGACGCTCAAGACCCAGGACGCCGTCAACGTGGCCATCGCCGACGCGCGCACGTTGAACAATCCAGAGGTCACACCTGATCATCTGCTCATGGCGTTGCTCGGTCAGGAGGAGGGGATCGTGCTGCCGCTGCTGCAGAAGGTGGGCATCGCCCCCACGCAGCTTCGGGCGCGCACCCAGGAGGCCATCGACGCACTACCGAAGGCCTACGGCGGCGAGTCCCGGGTGGGTCGCGACTTCACGGCATTGTTCGATCGGGCCGATGAGTCGCGCCGCGAACTGCACGATGAGTACCTCTCCACCGAGCATCTGCTGCTGGCGTTCGGTGATCGATTGGGTGCCGATCGTGAGCAGCTGCTGCTGGCGCTCGCCGATGTGCGCGGCAGTCATCGGGTCACTAGCCAGAACCCCGAGGAGCAGTACCAAGCGCTCGAGAAGTACGGACGCGATCTCACCGAAGCAGCGCGGGCCGGAAAGATCGACCCGGTCATCGGTCGCGACGATGAGATCCGTCGGGTCATCCAGGTGTTGTCGCGTCGCACCAAGAACAACCCGGTGCTCATCGGCGAACCCGGTGTGGGCAAGACCGCCATCGTCGAGGGGCTGGCCCGTCGCATCGTCGAGGGCGATGTGCCCGAGAGCCTGCGCAACAAGCGACTCATCTCCCTCGATCTCTCCTCCATGGTCGCCGGCGCCAAGTACCGCGGCGAGTTCGAGGAACGGCTGAAGGCAGTGCTCAAGGAGATCACCGACTCCGAGGGTGAAGTCATCACGTTCATCGACGAGATGCACACCGTTGTGGGCGCTGGTGCGGCCGAAGGTTCCATGGATGCCGGCAACATGCTCAAGCCGCTGCTGGCCCGCGGGCAGTTGCGCATGGTGGGCGCCACCACGCTCGACGAGTTCCGCAAGTACATCGAGAAGGACCCCGCGCTCGAGCGTCGCTTCCAGCAGGTGTTCGTGGATCAGCCCTCGGTCGAGGACACCATCGCCATCCTGCGCGGCCTCAAGGAGCGCTACGAGGTGCATCACGGCGTGCGCATCCAGGACGCCGCGCTCGTGGCCGCCGCCGTGCTCTCGGATCGCTATCTCACCGGCCGCTTCCTGCCCGATAAAGCCATCGATCTCGTCGATGAATCGGCCTCGAAGTTGCGCATCGAGATCGACTCCATGCCCACCGAGATCGATGTTGTTGAACGACGCATCCGGCAGCTCGAGATCGAACGGGTGGCGTTGGCCAAGGAAACCGATGCACCTTCTATCGAGCGGCTGGCACTGCTCGACGAAGAGCTCGCCAATCTCACCGAACAGATCGATGGCATGAAGGCGCACTGGAACGCCGAGAAGGACGCCATCGATCGCATCCGCGACCTCAAGGAGCAACTCGAGGTGAAGCGCGGGGAGGTTGAGCGCGAGACCGATCTCGAAAAGGCCGCCGAGATCCGCTACGGCCAACTCCCCGAACTCGAACGACAGGTCGAAGCTGCATCGGTGGCGCTCGATGAACTGCAGTCCACCGAGAAGATGCTCAAGGAAGAGGTCGACGAGGAGGACATCGCCGAGGTCGTCAGTAAATGGACCGGTGTACCCGTCAGCCGCCTCATGGAAGGTGAGATGGCCAAGCTCGTTCGGCTCGAAGACGTGCTCCATGAGCGCGTCATCGGTCAGGACGAAGCGGTCGTCGCCGTGGCCAATGCCATCCGTCGTAGTCGGGCCGGGCTGTCGGATCCGAATCGTCCCATCGGATCGTTCCTGTTCATCGGCCCCACCGGTGTGGGTAAGACCGAACTCGCCCGATCACTCGCGGACTTCCTCTTCGACGATGAACGGGCCATGGTCCGCATCGACATGAGCGAGTACATGGAGAAGCACTCGGTGTCGCGACTCATCGGTGCTCCTCCCGGCTATGTCGGCTACGACGCGGGTGGTCAGCTCACCGAACTCGTTCGTCGCCGGCCCTATGCGGTGGTGCTGCTCGACGAGATCGAGAAGGCCCATCCCGACGTGTTCAACGTGCTGCTGCAACTGCTCGACGACGGTCGACTCACCGATGGTCAGGGACGCACGGTGGACTTCACCAATGTGGTGTTGATCATGACCTCGAACCTCGCAGGCGACCCCACGCAGTTCTTCAAGCCCGAGTTCATCAACCGCATCGACGACATCGTGAACTTCCGCTCGCTCACCGAGGCCGATCTCGAGCACATCGTGGACATCCAGCTCAAGGGACTCATCGAACGGCTGGCCCAGCGGCGCATCACCCTGCAGGTCACCGCCGCAGCCAAGCACGCGCTGGCGGCCGATGGATTCGACCCCGCCTATGGCGCCCGGCCGCTCAAACGGGTCATCCAGCGCGAACTGGCCGACCGGTTGGCGCTCTCCATCCTCGAGGGCGAGTTCGGCGACGGTTCGGTCGTCACCGTCGATGCGGTCGATGGCGAGCTCGAAATACGGGGAGCACTGCCCGCCAGCCTCTAGCGTCCGTGCGTGCCCGACGCCACCACCGACCCCATCACCTCCGAACCGAACCCGGAACAGGGTCTTCCCACTGCGTCGCCGCGGGCGTTGCGCATCCGGCTGGTCGTGCTCACGTTCCTCATGCTGTTCGTGGAACTGGCGCTCATTCGTTGGCTCGGTGGCAGCGTCGTCTACCTCTCGTACTTCTCGAACATCGTGCTGCTGGGTTCGTTCCTCGGAGTGGGACTCGGCTTTTTGTGGGCCGGCCGCTCGGAGTTCTCGTTGCTGCGTTTCACCCCGCTGGTGCTCGGCGCACTCGTGCTGTTCGTACATTTCGTGCCGGTCACCCTGCAGGCGGTGGGTACCGATCTCATTTTCTTCGGCCGCGAACTCAAACCCAATGGACCGCCGCGCGAAGTGTTGCTGCCGGCCATCTTCATCGTGGTGGCCGCCGTGCTGGCCTGCATCGGCGACGGCATCGCCCGCACCTTCCGTCAGCTGGCCAATCTCGACGCCTACCAGTTCGATCTCATCGGCAGCATCGTCGGCATCGTCATCTTCACCATCCTCGCCTTCGTCGGTGCCCAGCCCATCGTGTGGGCCACGGTCACCGCGGTCATCCTGCTGTGGGCTCTCCGCCCGAAGAAGCTAGGGATGCTGGCGCTGGTGTGTCTGCCGCTGATTGCCATGCTCGGCACGCTCGGCGTTGAGTCCACTAAGCCCGGAGTGGTGTGGACCCCGTATTACAAGGCCAGTTACGCCGTGCTCGGGCCCAACGGCATCGGCGTGTTCGTGAACGGCATTCCGCACTGGTTCCAGGTCGATGAGACCGCCGAACCGATCTACAACACGATTTACGAGCGCCGGGCGGCAATCACCTCACCGAAGAACGTGCTCGTCATCGGCGCCGGTAGTGGTAACGACGTGCAGAAGGCCCTCGACGAGGGTGCTGAACATATCGATGCCGTTGAGATCGATCGTCGTCTGCTTGATCTCGCCGCCGAGTATCACCCGAAGCGTCCCTACGACGATCCGCGTGTGACTGTGCACGTCGATGACGGGCGTGCCTTCCTCGAACAGACCGATCAAAAATGGGACATGATCGTGCTGGCCCTGCCCGATTCGCTCACGCTCGTGCAAGGTGCCTCGTCGGTGCGGCTCGAGAGCTTCCTGTTCACCAAGGAAGCGGCCGAGTCCTATCGGGCGCACCTCACCGACGACGGCGTGTTCGCCATGTACAACAACTACCGCGAGTTCTGGTTGGTCGATCGCTACGCCAACACCCTTGAGCAGACCTTCGGCACGTCGCCGTGCGTGACCCATCTCGAGAATCGCGGTCAGGCCGTGATCACGGTGAGCATGCAGCCCACCTCGGTCGCCTGCCCGGCCCAGGACCAGTGGATCCATGACGCCAGCACGCCGGCACCGGTCAACGACGATCGACCGTTCCCGTATCTGAAGAACCCGTCGATCCCGTCGTTCTATCTGGTGGCCCTCGGCCTCATCCTGCTGGTGTCGCTGCTTAGTGTGCGCCTCGTGGGCGGACCGCTGCGGGGTATGGGGGCGTACACCGATCTGTTCTTCATGGGTGTGGCGTTCCTTCTGCTCGAGACCAAGAACGTGGTGCAGTTCGCCCTGCTGTTCGGCACCACATGGTTGGTCAATGCGCTGGTGTTCGGTGGCGTACTGGTGGCCGTGCTGGGCGCGGTCACGCTGTCCAAACGGATCCGGGTGCAGTCACCATGGTTGCTGTACGGCCTGCTCGCCGGCTCCATTGTCATCAACTGGTTGATCCCCCAGCATCTCCTGCTGGATCTGCCCTTCGCGCTGCGCCTGATCGTGGCGGTGGTGCTGGCGTTCTCGCCGATCTTCCTGGCCAACATGGTGTTCTCGCAGCGGTTCCGCGATAGCGGCGACACCACCACTGCGTTCGCCGCGAATCTCATCGGCGCCATGGTCGGTGGCGTCCTCGAGTATGTCTCGCTGGTGGTCGGGTACCGCAACCTCATGATCGTGGCGCTGGTGCTCTACGGCCTGGCGTTCCTGTTCGGGCGCCGCCACCTCGCTTCGGGTGTCTCGTCGAGCGCGGCCTGAGGCCCAATCAACTGCGATTCCGCAAGGGCCAACAGGTAGTGTCTACCGGTCCCCCAAACCCCTTCCCAGGAGTTCATCGTGCCAGCCACCGTCGTCGTCGGAACCCAGTGGGGTGACGAAGGGAAGGGCAAGTTCACCGATCTCTTCGCCCGGGATCAGCATCTGGTGGTCCGCTACCAGGGTGGACATAACGCCGGCCACACGCTCGTGGTCGATGGGGTCAGTTTCAAACTCCAGCTCGTGCCCAGCGGCATCCTGTATCCGCACATCACGCCAGTCATCGGCAACGGTGTCGTGGTCGATCCCCGCGTGCTCATCACCGAACTCGACATGCTGGAGTCGAAGGGCGTCGACACCTCGAAGCTGCGCATCAGTGGCAACGCGCATTTGATCCTCCCGTATCACCAGGAACTCGACAAGCTCACCGAGCGTCGTCTCGGCAAGAACAAGGTGGGCACCACCAAGCGCGGCATCGGCCCGGCCTATGCCGATAAGGCGGCACGCGTTGGTCTGCGGGTGCAGGACTTGTTGGACCCGAAGATCTTCCGCCAGAAGCTCGACGTGGTGCTGAAGGAGAAGAACGCCATCTTCGCCAAGGTGTTCAACCAGCTTCCGCTCGACGCTGATGTCATCGCTGATGAATACCTCAACGTGTGTGCGCCGCGCCTCGCCCCGATGATCGGCGACTCGGTCGGCATCGTGCATGACGCGCTCGAAGCCGGCGAGAGCGTGCTGCTCGAAGGTGCACAGGCCACATTCCTGGATCTCGATCACGGCACCTATCCCTTCGTGACCTCCTCGAACCCCATCGCCGGTGGCGCGTGCGTGGGTGCCGGTATTGGTCCGCGTTACATCGACTCGGTGGTCGGCATTGCCAAGGCCTATGTCACTCGCGTTGGTGCGGGTCCGTTCCCCACTGAGCTCACTGACGAGATCGGCGATGCGCTCATCGACATCGGCCATGAGTACGGCACCAACACCGGTCGTCGTCGTCGCACCGGCTGGCTCGACGCCGTGATGCTTCGTCATTCGGTTCGGCTCAATTCGCTGTCGGAGTTGGCTGTCACCAAGCTCGACGTGTTCGACACCTTCGACACCATCAAGATGTGCGTGGCCTACGAACTCGATGGCGAGATCTTCACGCAACTGCCGTATCACCAGTCGGTCGTGCATCACGTCACGCCGGTGTACGAGGAGTTCCCGGGTTGGAAGTGCGACATCTCCGGCATCACCACTCGTGAAGAGCTGCCGGCCGAAGCGCTCGCGTATCTCGTGGCCCTCGAAGCGCAGGTGGGTGTGCCCATCGGTCTTGTCGGTGTCGGTCCCGGCCGCGAGCAGTATCTGCGCTTCAACGTCTGATGAAGATCTGCGTTGTCGGTTCCGGCGGTCGTGAGCACGCGCTGGCCACGGTGCTGCGTCGGCATCACGAGGTCGTGGTCACGCCGGGGAACCCGGGCATTCCCGGTTCTGTGTCCACACCGGCCACGGAACTCGAGGCTGATCTCTATGTGATCGGTCCCGAGGCGCCATTGGTGGCGGGTCTGGCCGATGAACTGCGGGCGATGGGACGTTTGGTGTTCGGTCCCGGTGCTGACGGTGCGCGCCTCGAAGGTTCGAAGGCGTGGATGAAAGATGTGCTGGTCGAGGCCGGTGTGCCCACCGCCGCGCATGGCACCTTCGATTCGATCGAGCCGGCCTTCGCCTTTCTCGACACGCTCGATGGGCTCTATGTGGTGAAGACCGATGGTCTGGCCGCCGGCAAGGGCGTCGTGGTGACCACCTCGATCGATGAGGCCCGCGACGCCGTTCGCGACTACCTCTCGGGCGAAGCCTTCGGCGATGCCGGCCGCACGCTGGTGATCGAAGAGGGCCTCACTGGTCCGGAGGTTTCGGTGCTGGCGATCTGTGATGGCACTCGTGCGTTTGCACTCTCGCCGGCCCAGGACTTCAAGCGAATCTTCGATGGCGACCTCGGCCCCAACACCGGTGGCATGG
Source organism: Actinomycetota bacterium (assembly GCA_009705225.1). Classification (GTDB taxonomy): domain Bacteria; phylum Actinomycetota; class Acidimicrobiia; order Acidimicrobiales; family Acidimicrobilacustridaceae; genus Acidimicrobilacustris. Next base: position 24,358 of record WLCQ01000017.1, read on the forward strand.
GCGCGTACTCGCCGGTTCCGGTGGCCACTGATGATGTCGTGGCCATGGTGATGAACGATTGCGTGGCGCCCACGTTGGCCACGCTTCGGGCTAAGGGCATCGACTATCGCGGTGTGCTCTACGCCGGTCTCATGCTCACGCCCACCGGCCCGAAGATGCTCGAATACAACGTGCGGTTCGGCGATCCGGAAACCCAGGTTGTGCTGCCCCGACTCACCAGCGACCTCGGTGAACTGCTGGCCCAGGCCGCCGCCGGCGAACTGCGTGACGCCCCCACCTTCGACGATGGCGCTGCGGTCACCGTGGTGTGCGCCGCCGAGGGGTATCCGCGTGATGTGCGCACCGGTGATGTCATCGAGGGGCTCGATGCCGCTTCGGCCATCGAGGGCGTGAGTGTGTTCTGCGCCGGAGTCGGCGCCGATGCTGATGGTCGATTGATCACCGCTGGTGGTCGCGTGCTCGCGGTCACCGGACAGGGCGCCGATATTGCCGCCGCCCGTGCTCGGGCATTCGAAGCTGTGGGCCATATCTCGTGGCCCGGTCTTCAGCACCGCAACGACATTGCTGCATCTGCGATCATCTGATCTGTTGTCACACCACCGGCGTCGCATTCGCGTCGGCAACTACCCCGAGGAGAAGCTCCGATGAAGGTCGCCGTGCTGATGGGATCGCCGAATGATCGCGACAAGATGCAGCCCGCGGTCGACACGCTCGACCAGTTCGGCATCGAAGCAGATGTTCGTGTGCTCTCCGCCCATCGCAATCCTGCTGAGGTGACCGCGCTGGCCACCTCAGCTCGTGCCGACGGGTATGTGGCGTTCATCTGTGGTGCCGGTATGGCCGCACATCTCGCCGGTGTCGTCGCTGCCCACACCACGCTGCCGGTGGTGGGTGTGCCGCTGTCGGGTGGGGCCATCAACGGCGTCGACGCGCTGTATTCCACAGTGCAGATGCCCAAGGGCATCCCGGTGGCCACGGTGGCCATCGACGGTTCGCTCAACGCCGCGCTGCTCGTGGTCGAGATGCTGGCCATCACCGACACCGGTCTGCAGGAGAAGCTCCTCGAAGACCGCGCCCGCCGCGCCCAGGGCTGACCCGCCGACTCCGGTCTGAGTTGAACGACTCTGGAGGAGCGCTGTCTTGGAGCCGATCTCTCTGACCGCCGGGGCATCGAGGCTCTCAGGTAGGATGTACAGGAACCTGTACAAGGAGTGTTCATGCCGGAGACCATCAGCGACGCACGAGCCAATCTGACCTCGCATGTGGCGCGGTTCCGAGCAGAGGGGATCAGCGCTGAGCCCGTCGTGTTCGGTGATCATCGTCTGCCGGAGGCGGTGCTCCTCCCGTTCGAGACCTTCGAACTCCTACTCGATGTGGCTGAGGACATCGTGATCGCCGAGCGGATCCGCGAGCGTGACGCTCATGATTCCGGGAACCGCACAACATTGGCTGAAGCGGCCGCCGAACTGGGCATTGATCTCGACGAACTGTGAATCAGCGCCGTTCGCAGCCGTATCGCAATGTCTTCCTGCGCGACGAGGCCCTCGATGACCTGCGTGAGATCGCACAGAGGTCTCGTGAGGTCGCGATCGAGGTGCTTCGATTGCTCAAGCTCCTCGACGCCGGGCGACTGTCACCAGTTCGACTGAATGACTACGTAAAGACCGGCGACCTGACTGATTGCGGGAAGATCGTGGTCGAGGTCAGCGGGCATCCGGAGCACAGGATCGTCGTGCGCGATCTGGGACGCGGTCGTTTCGAGGTTTCCGAAGTCATCGCGATCGAAGCTCGCGCCGAGGACCTCGCTTACCTGCTGGCGGGTCTGCGGTTGGGTCGGATCGAGGACCCGGTGCGTCGCTCGGACACGAGCCGACGAGTTGACCGGATCCGCCGTGCAGCGCGCCCTGCTGAGTCGTCGGAGGAACGGCGAGATTGAGCCACCGGCTCAGTCCTCGGTACTCGCCGAGGCCAGGGATTGGCGGACGTTCAGCAGGTAGTACAGCGAGTACAGCCCGCCGATCGGGCCGCAGATGACTGCGAACCCGATGATCGAGATGATCCAGTTCCGCTTGGTCTTCGCCGTCGGTTCGAACGCTGAGGCTGGGCGACGGGATGCATCGACCACACTCCAGACCACGAGCCCGAAGATCGACGCCGAGAGACACCACCACAGGTATTGCACGTGATCATCATGCCTTCTTGTCGGAGATCGACGCCGGAATCGTTCAAGGCTGGCGGTGGTGCATGTCGTAGCCTGAGGGGTGCGCCCGCTGCGGGTGCATGAGGAGATCCGATGGCATCCACATCCGTGCCCAACGTCCTGGCCGCCCGCTATGCGAGCCCCGAGATGGCACGCGTGTGGTCCCCGGAGCACAAGGTGGTGCTAGAGCGCCAGTTGTGGATCGCGGTGCTCGAGGCCCAGCGCGACCTCGGCATCGACGGGCCCGCCGAGGCCATCGACGCCTACCGCTCGGTCATCGATCAGGTCGATCTCGCCTCCATCGACGCCCGTGAGCGAGTCACCCGCCACGACGTGAAGGCCCGCATCGACGAGTTCTGCGCACTGGCCGGTCACGAGCAGATTCACAAGGGCATGACGTCCCGCGATCTCACCGAGAACGTCGAGCAGCTGCAGGTGCGCGCCGCGCTGGTGCTGGTACGCGGACGCATGCTCGCTGCGCTCGCCCGTCTTGCCGAGCGTGCTGCCGAGCACGCCACATTGGTCATGACCGGTCGTTCGCACAACGTTCCGGCGCAGGCCACCACCCTTGGCAAGCGCTTCGCCAACGCTGGTGAGGAACTGCTGCAGGCTCTGCATCGCGTTGACGATCTGCTGGCCCGCTATCCGCTGCGCGGCATCAAGGGTCCGGTCGGCACCCAGCAGGACATGCTCGACCTGCTCGACGGCGACGATGCGCAGCTCGCCGAGCTCGAGACCCGCATCGCCACCGGCCTCGGCTTCAGCGCCGTGCTCACCAACGTCGGTCAGGTGTACCCGCGTTCGCTCGATCTCGATGTGGTCTCGGCGCTCGTGCAGGCTGCCGCCGGCCCTGCCGACCTCGCGCTCACCATCCGCCTCATGGCCGGTCAGGAACTCGCCACCGAAGGGTTCCAGCCCGGTCAGGTCGGCTCCTCGGCCATGCCCCACAAGATGAACAGCCGCAGCTGCGAGCGCATCGGCGGGTTCCTCACCATCCTGCGCGGACACCTCACCATGGTCGCGGCGCTCGCCGGCGATCAGTGGAACGAGGGCGATGTGTCCTGCTCGGTCGTTCGGCGCGTGGCGCTGCCCGACGCGTTCCTCGCCATCGACGGACTCTTCGAGACATTCCTCACCGTGCTCGACGACTTCGGTGCCTACCCGGCGGTGGTCGAACGCGAACTCGATCGCTATCTGCCGTTCCTTGCCACCACCAAGGTGCTCATGGCCGCCGTGCGTCACGGCGTGGGTCGCGAGCAGGCCCATGAAGCGATCAAGGAACATGCTGTTGCTGCTGCGCTGCGACTGCGTGAGCAGGGGGCCGAGGGCAACGACCTGCTCGACCGACTCGGCGCCGATTCGCGGCTCGGTCTCGACAGCGGCGAACTCGAATCGGTGCTGGCCAGTCCGCTCGACTTCGTGGGTTCCGCGCCCGCGCAGGTCGCCGCGTTCGTCGCAACGATCGATGCGCTCGTGTCGGCTGATCCTGCTGCAGCGGGGTACCGTCCGGGTTCGATCCTCTGAGGATCGTTCTCGCCGGCACACGCCTCGCCGGTGGCTGAATCAGCTGCTCAGCGCAGCGATCCTGTCGATCATCCGACGAGCGGCGGATTCGGTCACGGGTTGCTGCGGCTCGCCTTCTGTTGGTGGGTACGCATCTGAACCACGAGCCAGGTTCACCAGCCGGAAGGTGACGATCTGGTCGTGCACGACGAAAACACTGTTGGCGAACCAGTAGCCCGATCGATCGTTGGTGACGAAGGTTTGGTTGGGAACTGACGTGCCGCTGAGCGATGGTGAGGTCTTCAGTTCGCCGTTGGTTGCGGGATCGTACGGCTCGACCCGGACTCCCAGGGTCCACTGTCCAGCGGTGAAACCGCAACCGCTCGCATCAACGCCCAACAACCTGGCCTCTGCGCCAAGTACTCGTGTCACGAAATCCGCATCAACATCACCGCAGGAAGCTGGCGGACCGAGATCCGGCCTGACACTGAGTTCCGGGTCCACGGTGGTCGCCGTGATCCCAACCGGCGCAATGGTGGAGGTCGCGGCCGTCGATCCCGGCGTGCCATCAAGCTCGGGTGCGATGTTGGTCGCAGTGGTCGCAGTGGTCGAGGTGGTCGCGGTCGTCTCGGGCGAAGCACTGGTGTCGGTCGCTCCAGCGGTCGATGTCGCTCCGCCGGACGCGCATCCAAGCGCAGCTGTTCCGAGGAGAAGACTGATCCCGGCGATGCCGAGCCACCGGAACCGATCCGCTGTCATCTCGCGAACGGTAACCGAGGCGCCTGTGAGTGCGCCCAGAGTTGTGGAAGCGATCGATGCGCTCGTGTCGGCTGATCCCGCTGCCGCGGGGTACCGTCCGGGTTCGATCCTCTAGTTCCGACGGCCACTGGTCGTCTCCGACCCGAAAGGCCCGCCCGTGACCTCCGAGGAACTCCCGCACATCTATTCAGGCAAGGTGCGAGACATCTACGAAGCCGGCGACGGTCGTCTGCTCATGGTCACCTCCGATCGCCTTTCGGCCTTCGATGTGGTCATGGCCGAACCCATCCCCGACAAGGGCCGCGTGCTCACCGCCATGAGCGCGTTCTGGTTCGAGCAGTTCGGTGGCCTCGTCGGCAGTCATCTGCTCTCCACCTCACTTGCCGATGTTCCGGCCTCGGCCCAGAAGCCGGAGTGGGAGGGCCGCATCATGTTGTGCCGTCGGGCCGAGATGCTGCCCATCGAATGCATCGTGCGCGGCTATCTCACCGGATCCGCGTGGAAGGAGTACCGCACCAGCGGAACCATGCACGGCCAGGTGCTGCCCGAAGGACTGCTCGAGTCCT
>WLCQ01000170.1 GCA_009705225.1 Actinomycetota bacterium
CCACCAACGAAACAATGGCCGCCTTCGGGCGGCCGTTGTCGTTACGGGGAGGATTTGGGAGGAGGCATGCGAAGCATGCTGACGGTTCCGACCCCCGCCACCAACTAGGTGAACCGCATGCAGTGGGGCCGATCCTTCGGGGTCGGCTTCACTGCTTTTGCGTTGAGGTTCTTGGCTCTCAAGTCAGGTCGATTCCGTCAACTTGATGCATGAAACAATGGAACAGGGGGCTCAGGGATCGGCCGCCCGACCGTGTCGATCTCCTCGCTCACCTTCACATGCACTTATAGTTTTTCATCGCCGCAGCGCCTGTGGTTCGCTGCCCATCCCCCAGCGGTCACTGATTCCGTGGTCGCTCCCGAGTTCACCGCCTGACTACTGAGACCGCTCGGTTGAGAGGAAGATCAATGAACGAGTCAGCCATCGAAGGCGTGGGATTCCACCCACTGGTTCGCCACGAGGACGACCGTGGCATGCTCGCCGAGATGCACCGGGACGAGTGGGAATTGCCGGTGGCGCCTGTGCAGTGGAACGTGGTCCACTCCAACCCCGGCACACTGCGCGGCGTGCACTGCCACTGGCATCATTCCGATCTTCTCAACATGGTCTCCGGCGAACTCATCCTTGGGCTCGTTGACCTGCGAATCTCGTCCCCGACATTCCGAACTTCGGAGATCCACCGCATTCCGGCGCTCACCGCATCAATCTCGATCGCGCCGGGCATCGCTCATGGGTTCCACTTCGAGGTGCCATCCACCATGGTCTACGGCGTGGACTTCGTCTGGAGCACTGACGATGAACTCGGATGCATGTGGAACGATCCCGGTCTCGGGCTCGACTGGCCCTGTGCCGAACCCGATCTCTCCGAGCGCGATCAGACCGCCGGAACCCTCGAGACGCTCATCGCCGAGGTGAACGCCCGGCTCTGACCTGGGACTGTGATCGCTCAGCCCGCTCTCCCGGCCGAAGGTATCGATCGACGGCCAGACAGCGCCTGCGACAGTGCTGCCGGCATGAGGGCCGCCGCCAGTCGACCGACCGGTTGGGTGCGCACCCGGTGACGACGCCGACTCCCTGCTGCCAGACGTCGGAACTGATTCCACCCGTCCTGCTCGCGTGCCCATTGATACGACCGGTCCATTTCGGAACGGCGCTCCTCCATCGGCACACCGCGTCGGGCGACCGACTGGAACTGCATCGTCGTGGGTTCATCGATCCGACCGATTCGACACCACGGTTGCCGGAGGAATTTCAGGATCATGTACTGATCGGTGTAGTAGCCCTCGGGTGTCTCGGACCATCCCTCGGGCAGACGCCGATAGGCATCAACGGTGTGGGAGAGTCCGCTCAGGCCGAACAGGCTCTGTCCGGCGAGTTGCAGGCGGCGCCCCCGACCACTCTCCAAGGTGTACGAACTGGATCTCACGAGCCCGCCGGGCAGGACTTCGGTGTTCGGCGGCATGGTGACGTCGTAGCGACCGAGCTGGGCAGCCACCCGCTCGACGTGATCGGGGAACAGGAGATCGTCGTCGCACAGGTAGGTGACGAATCGGGCTGAGCTGGCCAGCACGATGTGATGGCGATGCGCCTCGCCGGTGCGCGGCCCCTTGGGAAGATCATGGAAGCGGATCCTGTGATCCTTTTCCATTGCTGATGCGACCACTGCCCGGGTGTCGTCGCCCACGCCGTCACCGACCACGACGATGCCGATGTCACTGATCGTCTGCGCAACAGCGGTCTCGAGGGTGACCTCAAGCAGAGACGCGTGGGAATGGGTGGGAATGATGATGTCCGCGAGGTGGTCCGGTTCAACCACCATGAATGGCCCTCGGGACACCAGCCAGTTCGAGCAGTCGTTCGACGATCGCCACGTTGGCAGCGGCCTCGGCCCCGGAGGAAACGGGTGCAGGACCGCCTCGGAGATGTTCGACGAACATACGCAGCTCAGCGAGCAGTGGGAGCTCTCCGGTTGCGGGAATGATCTCCACCGGTTCACCATCGGGCTCACCAGTCGTGGTGAGCACCACATGCTCGTCCCAGCCATCGGCCAACGTGGCCACGAGGTCCTCACCCACGACCCGGACCCTCCGTGTGTGCGCCGGCGCAATGATCCCGAGTCGGTTGTACATCGGCACACCAGAGGCGAACACCATTTCACTGGTGAACTCGGTGATCACACCCTCATCGAGAACCGCAGTCGCACGGACGGGTTCGGGCAGAGACCCAAAGATCTCGAGCGCGATGGAGAGGTCGTGCGGGAGCAGCGTCCAGACACAGGAGACGTCCTCATGCACGGTTCCGGCCTGCACCCTGATGGTGTCGAACGCGACATCAGCGCCGAGTCTCCCGGCCGAACGCAGGTCGCGGATGGCACGGATACCTGGGTGGTAGCGCCACTTGTCCATGACGAACAGGCGACTCCCGCAACGCTGCGAGATACGGGCGGCGCTGGCCCCATCCACCGTGAGTGGCTTCTCGACAAAGATCGGCAACTCCACCGACTCGAGCGAATCGAGCACTTCGGCATGTGTCGAGGCTGGAGTGGCCACCACCAGGCCGTCGAGGAGAGCGGTCGGCAGTTCCTCGATGGAATGCACGACGCTCGTCGCCCCAGCGGCGATGAGTTCGCCATGACCGTCTGGTGACCGGACCATCACATGCACCTCGACACCAAGGGATCGAAGATCTCGCAGGATCAAAGACCCCCACTGTCCGCAGCCGACCAGCCCGATACTGAGGGTGCTCACCGTGACGTCACGGTGTCGGGATGGCGACGAGGGCGCTGTAGGTGTACTCCGACCACTCGGTGTCCGGATCGAGATCGAGGTCGGCCTTGATGAGCCCACGGGCCTGCATAGTGGCGATCGCGGCTTCGAGCAGCGCTCGCTTGGTGACCTGTCCACAGCCACTGCGCTCAGGAGCAACTGATGGGAAGACTATGACTTCGGACATTTCCCGAGACTACCAATCAGCTCGGCGGCGGGACGTCGCCGATGAAGGGCAGCCCGCCCGACAGTCCGCACTGGTTCGGATGGGCGTACCGGCCGTTGAAGCCAGCGGGATTGGAGGAGATCCATGAGCAAATCAGCCCGGTGCCTGAGTTGATGTCGCGAGTGCGTGGCATCGCATCGCCAACGGTTGTGCGGGTCGGGAGGGCGTTTTCCTCGCATTGCGCACCGGAGTTCATCGTTCGAACCGAGCGGTTTCTCGGCTGTGGGATGGGCCGGGTCCGATGTGAAACCCGCGGCGATCCCAGATGTGATCCCGAACGGGGTGTGAACAAGGGGAGCCACTAACCTTCGAAGGTGTCTTCACCAGCAAGAGTTGCCGTCGCTTCCGATCTGAGTACCCAAGAACTGGCGGGTCTGGGCCTCGAAGCAGGTGAGATTCTTCCGATCGGTGAGTGGTTTGTCCGACCGGATGCCACGAGGTCCGAAGCGGCGCGCATGCAACGTGAGACCGCAGTCGTCGGCGCTTTCGAAACTCTTGTGGTGACCGACCCGACTCTCAGCACTGTCGTGGCCACGACGAGCGTCCACTTCAACGACATTCCGTCGATCATCGAATGCCGGACTTCCGCTGGTCGGGTGCTGGTCTGCGCGATCGCTCCCGAACGTTTGGCAACGGCACCGGAGATCGGGCGCTATCTCGAACGGCTGGCCGTCGGCGGATCCGGGTCGAACGATGCTGCGAACAGCGCGCCAACCCGCACCATCGGAGTCGGGATCGTCGGATACGGTCCCTTCGGCGGCATGGGATACACCCACGGTCTCGCCGCAACGGAAACTGACGGACTCGCATTCGTCGGCGTCTGCGATTCAAACGAAGAGCGTCGCCTCGCCGCAATCGTTGACTTCCCGACGGTGCAAGGTCACGCGGATCTCGCCTCGCTGAGCAAGGCTGATGATGTCGATGTCGTCATCGTCGCCACACCACCGCTGTTCCACGCTTCGATTGCTCTGGAACTCCTGCGGGCCGGAAAGCATGTTGTGGTCGAGAAGCCGATGTGCCTAACCGTCGCGGATGCCGAGGAGTTGCTTGCTGTTTCTGCGGAAGTCGGTAGGACAATCACGGTTCATCAGAACCGGCGCTGGGACGGCGACTTCCTCGCTCTTCGTCGGGCAATCGATACGGGACTTCTTGGCGAGGTCTTCAACATGGAGACCTTTGTCGGTTCCTTCGAACATCCCTGTCGCTGGTGGCACAGCGACGAGACGTTCTCGGGTGGAGCGGTCTACGACTGGGGCTCGCATCACATCGACTGGATCCTCCGGATCTTCGGAAGCCGACCGCAACGAGTCCGAGCGATCTCGCACAAGCGGGTTTGGCGTGACGTAACCAACGCCGATCAGATCGATGTGCACATGCGCTGGGACGACGGACGCGAAGCTCGATTCATCCAGAGCGATGTTGCCGGAATCCGTAAGCCGAAGTTCTATGTGCAGGGCACCTCCGGTACCGCGGCGGCCGAGTACGCGCCGGTGACGATCGACCAACTCGTGGATGGTCGCGGACACGTCGCCCACGAGTGGCACCATGCCGAGGTCGCAGCCGATCTCCGGTTGAGTCGCTATGAACCGGGATACGGAACCGTCGACATGGTGCTGCCGCCAGTTGCGCGGGTGGGCTGGCCTTTCCACCGGGCCCTCGCCGATCATCTCCTGCTCGGTGAAGCGATACCGGTTCCTCCTGAAGAATCACGAGATGTCGTCGCCGTTCTCGAAGCTGCGCATGCATCAGGTGCCGACGGCGGCGTGGAACTCACCTGTGGGTGAACCACTCACTATCGGGATCCTCGGAGCGAACTCTTGGATCGCGAACGCAGCCGTCATCCCGGCGATCAACGAATGCCCGAA
>WLCQ01000171.1 GCA_009705225.1 Actinomycetota bacterium
CGCGAACCCGACCGGCGCGTGTTTCTTCGAGGGCACACCTCGGAAAACGGAGACGGCGCTTAGTTCCCGCATCGAGTCAATGGCTCGGCCTCGCTCGACGAGCAGGTGAGCAAGTTTCACCGGATCAATCTGGCCCTCGACTGAGCGGCTGTTCGGGGCGGCGAACACATCTCGTGCTCGTCGATAGACGTTCTGGTAATCGATGAAGATCGCAACTCTCGACATCGTTCGCCCCTGAAACGATAGATCCCCGCCACTTCGGAGAAGACTCCGAAGGGCGGGGAAGATTGAAAAGAATCGTAGCGAGTCGCGACACAAGTCGCAATGGGTCATTCGGACACACTGCGACGGCCACTGCGACTGCGACTGTCGCAGGGGGGTTGCATACTCGGTGCTTCGTTGGCGGATGAAGGAGATTGGGTGGGAGCACGGAGGCATGAGGCGAGGGTGGTCACGGTTGGTGATCGCAGTGCGGAGATCGATCTTGAGTTGGTTGATCTGATCGAGGCGTTGTGGATCCTGGGCATCGATACGTCCTTCAGTTGCCAGGGCCAGTTCGGACCGCCCCACGCTCCCCTGCCCGAACCGTGGGGGTACATCATGTTTCCCGACGTGGAGGACCTTCGGGCTTTCCTCGTCTGCTTCGACAACACGCCGCTCTCGAGTCGGCGCTTCGCCCAGCGCCACGAGTGGAACCCCGAAGCTGAAACCCGCACTCCCGTCGGACCGCCAAGCTGGGAGCTGCGCGGCGGTGTGCGCCCACTCGAAGACGCCGAGGACGACGACAACGCCGAAGACGCGTTGGAATCGAAGGCGCCGGGAGCAGCGAGCACCGGTGCAGCACCGGGCACTCCGGGCTTCAGGTTCATAGGGCTGGCAAGGTTCCCGCAGGCCGACCTCGCCGAGATGACGCAGATCCTGCAGCTGCACGCACAACAACACCTGCCGACACCTGCGAGCCGTGGCTGACACGCCACTGGACGCGCAACTCGAAGCTCCGTCAGCGGCCAGCGCTGAGCAACGCACTGCTGGCCCGTCATCCTGAGGTCCTGGTGAAGTACGGGGTCTCGATCCGATCGGGCGTTGTGGATCGCGACCATCCCTTTGGTGAGTGCACAGTGAACACGGCGTTCTCGTCAAGTTCCATCCGATAGCCGGGCCTGTGGAATTGTCGGTGATGGGTGCCACAGAGCAACACCATCCGGTCGACATCGGTTCGGCCGCCATTGATCCAGTGGTCGATGTGATGCACATCGCAATGTTTGGGTTTGGTGCAACAACCAGGCGCTCGACAGTGTCGGTCGCGGGTGATGATCGCTCTTCGTTGGACCGATGTGGCGGTTCGGGTTTCACGACCCATGTCCAAAACTTTGTCGCCGGCCATCATGACCCGCTGCACCACGGAATCGCAGGTGAGCAGTGAGACCGCCGCTGCGTCGAGCTCGGTGCCGTCGAAGGTGACGCCGGTGCCGTGACGATGCAGGGAATCGGTGAACCAGGCCCGCTCGGCCGCTGACCAACCACGGGCTTCGGCCAGCTGCTCGAGACCGGCGTGACTGTGAACGCCAGCGCCACGCAACGCAGAGGCCCGCAACTCGTTGATGTCGACCACCAACGACACGTGAGGCAGATGCCGCCCCGAATCACCGGCGCCCTGACGATGGGAAAGCGCGAAGCGGCAGATCTCGACCAATGCATCGGCATTGCGTTGCGCCAGAGTGCGGCTTTCGCCGATCGGTTGACCCGAATCGTCGACAGGGTCCGGGACATCGAAATCACGCAATGCGGCATCGATGATTGCGGCATCGGCGGCTTCGAACTGGCCGGTGAGTATGAATCGGCCGTCGAGGACCCTGTCGAAATGCAGACCGGAGGTTGGCTCATGGAAGTGCTCGGGGCCGTCGGGGTTGGAGGCGCATTCCACCCATTGGCGGATGGCCACTTCGGTCTTGGCGACATCGAGCCCGCCGACGATTTCGACGACTGACTCCGCATGGTCGGCGAAGAGCGACACAAACCGCCGAGGAACTGCGCCGACGATGACATCGACCTGTGCGGCCGACAGTTGGCCAGCCGACCAGGCCTCGGCAACGGCTGGCCAGAGCTCCAATCGCTCGACCCGGCGGGCGGCGGCGGGTGCGCCCCGACGACCGAGGCCACAGTGATCGGCCATCCAGCCACGCAGCGACCCTGCGCCTTCATCACGCCAGAGCTCGGCTTGATCGAAGCGGATCTCGGCTTCGGTGACCACGGCGGTGAGGCGATCGATTTGGGCTCGAACACCTACTAATGCAGACGAATCGGCCGGCACACTGCATTCGGCCAGAGCCGTTACGAGTTCGGTGAGCTGGGCGAACAGAGCCTCAAACGAACCAGCGCACAAACGACTCGCAACAGAGGGATTACCAGCAGAGAGTTGGGCTGTGTGAGCGACGCCCGAAGCGGCAGCCGACGGCGAGCTTTGGGCGGTGGGCCCGGTAGGTTTCGGGGCGGTTCGGTGATCGAACATGTGTTCGATTCTAGGGATGGGGTGTGACAGTGGGAATGGGTCATTCGGCCCATTTCGGCGGGGTTCCTGGCGTGCGTCGGCAGCCATCGGGCGACGCAGGGTCTTCGAGCTCGAACCGCCGGGCCCGGTGCGCGGGCGCCACGGGGAACGACCGGAAACGGCCTCCGCACCCGAGGCTCGAGCGCCCAGAGAAACACTCGGAACGAGCCGGCGGAATCCAGACTCGACTAACCAGCAAGCGGAACACAGCACACCTCGCAAGCGGGATCGAACCCGACCGGAAACGGCCTCCGAACCCGAGGCTCGTGCACCGGGAGCAACGACCGAAATCGGCCGCTCGAACCGGCACATTCGTGCGTCTGACGTGCGTTCATACAGGAGTCCGAACGCGGCGAGAACACCAGGGGCTCATCCCGAGCGAACGGACCGGCACCACTCACCAACAACCGAGGCGGCGATGGCGAAGAAGAAGTCGAATGACGGCAACAACAGCAACAACCGACCGGACCCCACCATGCTCACCATCGGGTGGCTCGAACATGACGACACCAGCATCCGGTTCGACGAGATCAACGAGTGGGCACGCTGGCGGACCGAACACGATGAGCGCATCGTCGACGTCCGCACCGACCGCCCGATCAGCCCCGCCCTGCTCCTCACGCTGGCCCCGTTGCTCGAGGGTGATGAGGAGGAGTTCGACGTCAACGGTGTCGCGATGCTCCCGCAGCTGCTCGTCAGCGGAGGTTTCGTCCCGCTCCCCCGCTTCCCCGCCGATACCAGGGCCATCGTCGTGCACAACGCCTACGCCTCCTGGCTGCCGGGCGGGCCCTGCGAGTTCAATCAGAGCGAGACCATCTGGGAGCTCGACGGGTTCCACTGGGTCGAGGCAAGCGGCGATATGGAGGACCTCGTCATTGCGATCGGTGATCTCGGCGCGCCCGAAGCGTCGGTGGCCGCGGCCGTGCGGGCCTCGCACTGGTTCAGCTTCGACGAGGACGGCACAGTCGTCAGCGAGCTCGAGGACATGGCCGATCCCGACGAGGACGAGGAGCTCGATGAGGAACTCGACGAGGACGGCGACTTCTATGACGAGGACGCCGACGACGAAGACGACGAGGACGACGGCACTGGCACTGGCACTGGCACCGGCACCGGCACCGGCACCGGCACCGAGCCGACTATCCGCTGGAAGCGTCCGCGGGTGCCGGTGGGTCAGCTCAACATGACGGCGACATTCAACATCGCTGATGCGCGGGCGTTCGCCGATCAGGTGGAGCGTCTGGTGCCGGAGCGTTCGGGCATCGTGCGTCACGACCCGCATGGGCCGCAGGACCGTTTCGAAGCGCCCGATGGTCATGTGTGGCGGGCGGACGATCCCACGGCGATGTTGGTGATGGCGTTCGTGTGCATGCCGGTGGAGGGCACGGAGTTCGAGGGTTGGAGTCCGAGGATGCGAGCCAACGTGCTGGCCAGTTGGCCCACCGTGTACGAGCTGGCGCTGACGGTCGAAGGGTTCGTGCTGGGCGATCCCGAGCTGCGCGCCCGGTGGCAGCCGACTCCGAGCTACGAGCCGTGGCGGCCGCCGACGCTGATGCAGCGAGTTGCGCTGTTGCGGTCGATGGGGGCCGGGCTGTTGAAGTTCGACGTGCGTTCGTTGGTGAGGCCATGAGCGCGGCATGGGGCGCGCAGCGTCCGGTCATCAGCGCCACCGAGGCCGAGCGTTGGGCCGGCGAACAGGGGCTGCGGTTCCCCGAGCTCGTGGTCGATGAGGCTCCCGAGTGGGTGTGGCATGACGGCGGCGAGGGGCGCTACGTCGGATACCTGCCGACCGATTGGAAAGCCCCCATCGAGGACTACAGCTACGAGCGGATCGGGATGGCCGAGTACGCGTGGGAGGCGCACGTCGAGGCGTTCTTCGATCTCGGCGTGTGCACGATGGTGGGGCGCCTGAATGGCTTCACCGACTACTTCGAGGTCTTCACGATTCCCGCGATCACCCGAGACGAGATCGAGCGGTGGCAAACGGCCGACGGCGACTGGTTCAACAATCAGTTCGACGAGTCGACGTTCATCTATCCGCCGGTGTTCGAAGGGTTCGAGGAGTTCGAGCGGGAGATGCGCTCGGAGGAGCTCGGGCTGCCCGACGATGAGTCCGACGTGGTGGCGGAGGCGTTGGCCTTTGCGGAGCATCGTGGCCCGTACAGCAAGTGGGTGCTCGAACTGCGCGCGCTCGATGACGGGCGATTCCTGGGACTGGGTGGTCCACCGGGAA
>WLCQ01000172.1 GCA_009705225.1 Actinomycetota bacterium
CCGATGGCCGGAGGCGTGATCCACCAGGTGAGGGTGAGGATGGTGAGCCAGCCGAACAGCCCGGTGAGGCTGAGCAGCATGCCCAAGCGGGCGCCGACGTTGCTGGCGAGCAACAGCCACACCGAGCCCATCAGCACCGCGACGCCGACACCGACGACGAGGATGCCGCGGATGCCCGGGTTGAAGGCGATACCGGCGAGGATCTGGAGATGGTGCATGATCAGAGGCTCCGCTCGTAGGCGACGACGGCTGCGATCTGTTCCTGGGTCAGCATGACCTGATCAGGCGACATGATTGCGGTCTTGGGGTCGACGGCATTGGGATTGACTCCGAAGCTGCCCATGCGGCCGCTCGACATTCCCTGGCTGCCATAGGAGGTCTGGGCCTTGGGATAGGCCGAGACGAACGCGATCTGCTGATCGGCGGTGGGGAACTGACGGATCTCCGAACCTCCGGTGAGGTTCGGCCCGAATGCCCCGCCACCTGCCTGCTGAGCCTGACCGTAGGACCAGCCCTTGGTATGGCAGCGACCGCAGGAATACGCCCCACCGGCGAAACTGGTGTTGTAACCCATGTTGAAGATCGCCTCGCCAAGGGTCTTGTAGGAGCCATCTGCGATTGTGCAGTTACCCGAGGAATCGGCTGCACAGGTTTTGTCAAGCTCCGCCTGCACTGCGGCGTTGGACTCTTCGGCCGGAATCTGGATGGAGATCAAGTATTCGATGACGTCGGCGATTTGCTGCTCAGTGAGCGGGCCACCACCAGGAGCGCCCCAAGCCGGCATCGGCGAATAGCCCCGTCCGTAGTTGAGGATGAGCGTGACCTGCTCGGGGGTGTAGCGATACATGATCGTGTTGAGCGCCGGAGCTTTCCACGAGACCGCGGCCACGTAGTCGCCGGTGGCGGGATCGGTGATGGTGTAGTTGGCCACACCACCGACGCCATTGGGACCGTGACAACTCGCGCACTGGGCGCCGTTCACGTAGGTGTTCTCACCGCGCCTGATGGCGATGTCTTGAAAATCCTCAACGGCGTTGGTCTGCCGACTCGGTTCAGCGAGCCAGTAGAGCGGGAACGCAATGCCGATAACTGCGAGGATGACCAGCCCCGCACCGAGAGTGCGGTCAAGTTTCTTGGTCTCGAGTTCGTCATCGTCGAGATAGGGCCTGCGATTGGCGGCAAGCTCGATCTCGGAACCCACCTCGGCGCGGCCCTTGCGCATGTTGAACAAGATGGCGATGGCGAAGACGATGAGCAGAAGCACACCGAGCGTGATGCCGATGGTTCGAGCCGCATTGGCCAGAACGAGGGTAGAGGTGAAGTCGTGCATCAGTGTCCTCCGCCCACGCAGTGCGGGCCTTCAGCTTCTTGACCAGTGGTGTTGGTACCGATGGGCGGTCCCTGGAAGATCTGGCCGGTGTCGACGGTGAGCACGCCGGCGGTGACATCCATGGCGAAGCGGTCCATGCCTCGAGGAGCCGGGCCACCCTTCTTCTCGCCGGCAGCGTTGTACTGCGAACCGTGGCATGGGCACTCGAACCACTGCGAGGTCTGGCAGGACGGCACACGACAACCCAGATGCGGGCACTTCTGATACAGCGCCACGACGCCAGCCTCCATGCCGGGCAGCACCGCCGCCGGATAGACGCTCTTCGCCTTCTCGACCGCTGAGGCGGGATAGGCGGTGATCCACATGCGTCCCTCTGCAAGGTAGAGGAAACCCTTGCCGGCGGAGATCTTGGCAAGGACGTCGCTCACATTGCCCACCCGGATCTTGGAGCCGAAGCCACCCTTGGGCGTCGGCCACAGGAAAGCAACGAACGCCGCGCCGAAACCGCTGAGTGTGAGACCAATGAGAATCAGGATGGATCGGTTGAAGAACTGACGGCGTGTGACACCAATGGCGTCGGCATCGGGAGGCACGTAGGTGGCCACGGTGCTCGTGACCTTCTCGACCGAACCAGAGCGACGGTCGAGCGCAGCAGACTTCTCGACCTGCCGACCAGACAAGACGGCCTCGTCGGCGAGAGCTACCGGCTCGGAACGATCGCGCTTGCGGGTTTCGCGGCTGAGTGCACCGGTGGCACCACCGGAGTCGCCACGACGGAGCGCGGCGAACACCACGACGGCACCGAGGATGACAACGAGGGGGATGACGATAACGAGAGGATTCATGCGGGGGCTCCTACGTGAACGTGATCAGAGTTCGAAGAACAGACCGGCGGTCCATGGGGCGACGAAGTTGAAGCCCGGACCTCGGAAGAATGAACCGATGATGACCAGAACGGCCCAGAACATCAGTTGGACGGTGAAGAGCGAGATCGCGAACTTGCGATCCTCCGGTTTGTTCGACGGATTGCGGTCGATATACGGGGCCAAGATGAGCAGGAAGATGCCCATGCCCGGAATGGTCACACCGGCGACCATCGGATGGAACATGGTGAGCAGTTCCTGCAGACCCAAGAAGTACCAGGGTGCCTTCGACGGGTTCGGCGTGGCGTTGATGTTGGCCAGCGCGAGCAGTGGAGCGTTCATGAAGATCGAGAAGATCATCACGAAGGCGAACATCAGCAACGAGGCAACGAACTCAACGGCGAGCAGATGCGGCCAGGTGTGAACCTTGTCGACCGGTACGGACTTCAGGTCCTGGATCGAGCCGGCCTTGACGACCGTGAGCAGTCGCTGGGTATGACCACCGGGGCCAGTGGCCGTAGGAGGAGCAGCAGCAGTGGCGACTGCGGTGGCGACCCCACCACCACCTGATGTGGCGACGGCGGTTTCGGTGGCTGCACCCTTGGTCTTTGCTGACTTGGAGCGCTCGAGAAGATGGGCCGGGATGCGGCTGGCCTCACCGGAAGGCGCGGTGGCCTCGGCGGCAGGAGCGGCCGCTTCGGCAGGAGCGGCCGCCTGCTCGGCAGCCTTCTCGCGTGCCGCTTCGGCACGCTTACGGAGATGTTCGGGAATCTCGGTCATGTTCTGGCCTCCTCGATCACAACGGTCCGGAGATGCCGCCGTCCTTGCGAACCCGCCAGAAGTGGATCGCAAGGAAGATGACAGTCACGAATGGGACGAACAACACGTGCAACACATACCAGCGCAGAAGAGTGTCGGTTCCGATCTCCTTACCGCCGAGTAGCACGAAACGCACTTGGTTACCGAACACGGGGGTGTACCCCATCATGTTGGTACCCACGGTCACGGCCCACAGGGCGAGCTGATCCCACGGCAGCAGATAGCCGGTGAACGAGAGAAGCAGGGTGAGCGTGAGAAGGATCACGCCGATGACCCAGTTGAACTCACGCGGTGGCTTGTACGCACCGTGGTAGAAGACGCGGGCCATATGCAGGAAGACCGACAACACCATGAGATGGGCTGCCCATCTATGCATATTTCGCATGAGCAGACCGAACGTCACGGAGGTCTGGAGGGTGTAGATGTCGTTCCATGCCTGCGCAGCGGTGGGACGGTAGAAGAACATCAGGAAGATGCCAGTGACCGTGAGCAGGATGAACAGGAAGAAACTGAGTCCGCCAAGGCACAGCGTGTAGCTGACCTTGACCGCGTGTCGCTTCACCTTCACCGGGTGGAGGTGGTAGATCACGCTGTTCATGATCACGTAGGACCGGTTACGCGGGCTGTCGGTGTACCCCTTGCGGAACACTGAGCCGGGCCGGAAGATCGAGTTCCAGGCCTGTGATCCCTGCGTCTTGTCGACGAGTTCGCTCACGCGATCGGCAGGGGACTTCTTCGGATTCTCCATGGTCTTAGCCAAGGGACTTCTCCATTGCTCTGGTACTTGGAAGAAAGGGACGAGTGTTCATGTAGGTCAACCGAGGCGCATTCCGTAGCCGTAGCCATGCGTGGGCATGCGCTGATGGGAGTCGCCGTCGGCAGGGGCGTCGCCGACCTTGCCGAGGATGATGACGCCGGTGGGGCAGCGATCGACGCAGAGCGCACAACGGGTGCACACATCGTCGTCGATGAGGAAGACGGACTGATCGCCGGGATCTTCACCGGGAAGTTCGGTGCCGAGAGCCTCAGCGATGGAGTCGGTGCGCACCAGATGGATGCACTTCCATGGGCAGATATCGACACAGCCCTCGCAGGTGATGCACTCAGATTGGTCGATATGAATGAACTGCTTGGGCTTCACGGCCTTCGAGAGCCATGCCGCGTCGACTTCCTGGAGTTGATAATCGGCCCGGAATTCGGGCATGGGAGGATTCGCGTCGACGCGGGCCATGATCAGCTCTTCCGGACCAGCGGACGGCCGTAGTCGCTCGTGACAACCGGGACAGTTGAGGCTGCGGCCGCACGCTTGTCACGTTTCTGCCACCAGACCCACAGAGCGATCTGTGCTCCGAGGAACACCACGTAGATCAGCACAGCGATGATGTCGCGAATGGTCTGGTAGCTGATTGTCATGGGGAACCAACCGCCGAACTCCTGTGGCTTGACGATATTGCCCGGGCCGAAGAGCAGCTTGTCGGGACGCCAGTTGAGTTCGTTGTCGGCCCAGGTGAGCCACAGGTGCGGGATGATCCCGTAGAACCAGATGAAGAGAAAGAACGTGTAGACCGACGCGACCATCGCCTCACCCCACGTAAGTGGCGTGCCGACAGGTCGACGCTTGGCGAACGGAATCACCAGCGCCGTGAGCGCGATGCCGATCAACATGGCTGTAATAAGCGCAACCATCGGGGTTGGTCCTCCCTCGTGAACGTTCTCACAAATCGTAACTGCAGACAGGTGCCCCGG
>WLCQ01000173.1 GCA_009705225.1 Actinomycetota bacterium
GCTCAGTCACCCGTCAATACTGCCTCAAGCAATGCCGAGGATTGCTCCCATGAGAAGGTTGCGGCACGTTGGCGGGCTGACTCGCCAAGGGCTCGGCGGGTCGTGGCGTCGTCGGCAAGCGCACACCATTGATCCATGAACTCCTGAGAGTCGTTGACGAGGACACCGGTGACGCCGTTGACGATCGCATCCCGAACGCCAGCAACGTTGAACGCGAGCGTGGGGGTTCCCACTCTTGCGGCCTCCAGAATGGTGAGGCCCCAACCCTCGCGTCGAGATGTGACCATCAGCAGCGATGCTCGCGAGAGGTAGGAGTCGCGGTCGAGATCATGGATCTGACCGACGAACTCGCAGTGGGGAACGCGCATGCTCTGCAACTTCTCGCGCTTCGGCCCATCGCCGATGATGACGAGCCGGCCGCCGGTTGTCTTCTGAACTTCGCGCCACATGTCGAGTAGAAGTGCCACGCGCTTGTTCGGCACGAGGCGGGCCACCATGACGAAGAGCAGCTCGTCGTCCTTGCCGGGCAGGTCGGCGGGAGCGGGATCGAGGCCGTTGGGGACGATGGTGATCGATCCTGGTGTTGCGCCATGCCGTTCGAGGTCCTCGGCGGTAGAACGGGAGACGGTGATGAATTCCTTGTAGAGGCGGGGCATCACCCGAAGTTCGAGGAACCGACCAACGAACGCCACGACGCCGGAGTAGCTGTCCTTCCACTGTTCATCATGGATGTGATGCACGAATCCGATGGTGCGCTTGCGCCGCCGCCATAACGGCGTGAAGAACGGCAGGCCGTTGATGACGTCGATGACCACATCGGCGTTGCGACCTCGAGCGAGGTAGTTGAACGGAGACCGGAGGAACTGGGTGTAGAAGCCGCCACTGATGACCGTTCGGTACGGATGGGTTCCGGCCGGGCGTGGGACGGACAAGGTGACCTCGTGCCCGCGGCGCGTGAGTTCCTCGGCGGCCCGGTCGATGACGACCTCGCTGCCGCCGGCGCCCGGACTGGCAATGTCATGCCATGCATTGATGTGGATCTTCATGGGGCCCCTGGGTCCGGCACGTCGTGCCAAATCCTACTGTGAAGGTCGGGAACGCTGAGATGGGTCGCGGAAACCCGATCTCGCGGCCCTCAGATGTTCCGTGTTCCGCGTTCAGGGTTCCGCCCAATCCGTTCAGCGTTCAATCCAACAGGTCGAGGTCACCGGACCACAGTTCCCGGGCCGCGCTGCGCGTGATCTCAGCAACGGCGCGTATGTGAGCGGGGTGTTCGAAGTTTCGATACGGTTCGATCCGTAATTGATCAATGGGTCTCCGGGGGGAGCGCAGTCTGTGTTGGTGAACAGGTGAAGACGAGCGCGCGCGACGTGGATGGGGTGCCGTCTGCTGACACTTCGCGCACGCGTGCGGACCACCGAGTTGGGCGGCCGCGTGATCCGCGCCTCGATGCCGCCATCATTGCGGCCACGGTGAATCTGTTGGAGGCCCGCGGCTACAACGGGCTCTCGCTCGCGGCGGTCGCGGAACGGGCCGGTACGACCACCGCGGCCATCTATCGCCGGTTCGGCTCCAAATCCGAACTGGTTACTCGTGCCGTGTTCCGCACTGACGGTGATGACGTGGTGGCCGAAACCGAGGATCTCGCTGCCGATCTCGAGACCATGATCCGCTGGTCGGTCGAGAAACTCTCCCGGCCGGCCGCGCTGGCCGCGATCGCCGGTCTGCTCGGTGCCCCGAAACCTTCCCGGGTCGAACGGGCGGCCGATGCCGCGAGCGCGTCATTGCTCGTCATGGAACGACTTGACCGAGCCAAAGCGCTCGGAGAGATCCGCGCTGATGTCGACACCCGGGTACTCGCCGCGATGATCGACGGACCGGTGCTACACGCCGTGCTCGGCGGCATGGCGGAATCCATCGACGATGCATGGATCAAGGCGCTCGTGAGGATCGTTCTCACTGGCGCAGCTCCCGACTCAGATCGAACGAACAGAAAACCTAGAAAGGTCAGTGCCTGATGAAGCAGATCATGTTGCATGGAGCCAACGATTGGCGTCTCGATGAGATTGCCGACGCGCAGCCCGGCCCGCGTGATGCACTCGTGCGCATCGCGGCCTGTGGCATCTGCGGCACCGATGTCTCCTATGTGCACATGGGTATGACACCCGGACATCCCATCCCGCTCGGCCATGAGATGGCGGGTGTGGTCGATTGGGTTGGCGCCGAGGTCACCGGTATCGCTGTCGGCGATCGCGTTGTTGTGTGTCCATCCGACGCCGGCCATGGCCCGATGGGCACTGGTGGTCCGCAGGGCGGTCTCACCCCGGTGCTGCATGTTCCCGACGTCGCCAGTGGACGTCGACTGTTCAAGGTTCCAGATTCCATGCCGCTGACCACCGCCGCGCTCGCTGAACCGCTGGCTGTCGGTATGCAGTCGGTCAACCAGAGTGAGGCCAAGCCCGGCGACAAGGTCGCGGTGTTCGGCTGCGGCCCTATCGGTCTCATGGCGATTGCCACGCTGGCTGATCGTGGTGTCACCGATGTGGTGGCCATCGATCTCAGCCATGCCCGGCTCGAATTGGCCAAGAAGATGGGTGCGGCTCACGCGCTCGATCCCACTGAGGTCGATGTGTGGGCCGAGCTCAAGCGCATCCACGGTGAGGTGCCGTTCATGTTCGGCCCCACCGCCGCAACGGACATCTTCATCGAGGCCTCCGGCGCTGATCGCGTCATCGGCGATGTGCTGCAGAACGGCCGGGTCGACGGCACGCTCGTGATCGTCGCCCTGCATTACCGACCCGTGTCGACCAACTACGTGAATCTCCTCATGAAGCAGTTCACGGTGCGCGGCTCCATGGAGTACCCCGAGCGTTTCGAGGACGCCATCGAGCTTCTGGAGCGCCGCGACCTTGGCGAGCTCATCACCCACAGGCTCTCGCTCGAACAGTTCGGCGATGGACTCGCCGTGCTGGAGGGCGAGAAGGACTGCGGCAAGGTCATGATCACGATGGGAGAAGATCGATGAGTAATGGTCTGAGCTTCGACTTCGGTGGTACCTCGGTGCTCGTCACCGGCGGCACCAGCGGTATCGGCCATGCGATCGCTTCAGCCTTCGCCGCCGCCGGGGCAACGGTCACGGTCACCGGAACCCGCGCCAGTGCCGCTGAGTACGACACCGACCTCTCGGCATTCACATATACGCAGCTCGAGATGCGCGATGCCGACGCAGTCGATGCGTTGGCCGCCGGACTCGGCTCGCTCGATGTGCTCGTCAACAACGCAGGCGCCAACTTCCCCGATGGTCTCGACGAATGGAGTCCCGAAGGGTTCAGCGCCTCGCTCGATATGAACGTCGAGGGTGCGCAGCGGCTCACGGTGCGCGCTCGTGATGCGCTCGCCGCCAGCACCATGGCCGGTGGCGCCAGCGTCGTGAACATCGTGTCGATGACCGCCTTCCGTGCCACCACGATCGTGCCCGGTTACTCCTCCTCCAAAGCGGCACTCCTGGCACTCACGCGCAACCTTGCCGTGCACTGGGTGGGCCGGGGAATCCGTGTCAATGCAGTCGCCCCGGGTCTCATCGATACGCCGATGACCGCACCAATGAAGTCCTTCCCCGAACTGCTCGATTCCGAGGTCGGTAAAGCGGCCATGCCCCGTATGGGTACCCCCGAGGAAGTCGCCGCCGCTGTTCTGTTCCTCTCGAGTTCTGCCTCGGCGTTCACCACCGGTTCGGTGCTGGCCGTCGACGGCGGCTATCTGGTGGCGTGATCGCATCATGACCAACGAGATCCGCATCGACGACCTGCGGGCGCCGGTGCTCAACGACATCCAGCGCATGGGAATCGACTACGGCGAGTCCAAGCACACTGAACTCACCGTCGACGCCGTGCTCGAAGCGGCCGTGGCCGCCACCGGACTCGACGACTTCGGTCCGCTCGATTTCCGCGAGCGGCTCGGAATGCAACTGGCCGAAGTCGATGCCGACCCCGAACGTACGGGTCTCGGTCGCATGCTCATGTTCGGCGACTGCGCCAAGTACGCGTCCGCGCGTCTGCGCATCGAAGACTTGTTGAAGCAGCATCCCGAGATCGGCGACATACCGATCGAGAAGCCGGTCATTGTCATCGGCCTGCCCCGCTCGGGCACCACGAATCTCGTCAACCTGCTGGCTGCGGATTCCCGCTTTCGTTCCATGCCGCTGTGGGAGTCCTATGAGCCGGTTCCTGATTCCCGCGAATCGCTCGGACCCGATGGGGTGGACCCCCGCTGGACCCGCTGTCAGAACCAGTGGGAGGCGATGAAGGCCGGCGCCCCGTTCATCGCTGCGATGCATCCCATGGAACCCGATCATGTGCACGAGGAGAACGAGCTCATGGCTCCGGACTTCTCGAACTACAACCTCGAATGGGTTGCCCGTGTGCCGAAGTGGCGCGACCACTATCTCGCCACCGATCAGACCCCGCACTACGCATATATGAAGAAGGTGCTGCAGATCCTTCAGTGGTATCGCCCTCGCGAGCGTTGGGTGCTGAAGTCGCCGCAGCACCTCGAGCAGATCGGTCCGCTGCTCACCACATTCCCCGACGCAACAATCGTGGTCACCCATCGTGATCCGGTTGCTGTGGTGCAGTCCACCATCACGATGCTCACCTACGGGGCGCGCACTGCGTATCGCTCA
>WLCQ01000174.1 GCA_009705225.1 Actinomycetota bacterium
CTCCGATCACATGTGTCGTGACATGCCGCGCAACTGTCGACATGCCCAAGAGCCTCCGTACCGGATCCCCCGTATTGGCCAACTGGCTGCTGCGTGACCCCACGGATACGCCTACGTACGTCCACTGGTGGGTGCCGCAGTACGGCGGCAGGACCACGCGGGTTCTGAGTCTTGATCATGAGTTCGTCTCATCGGCGACCGGACTCAAGTACACGATCAACACCCCGATCAACCGCAGTGCACCCAAGCCGCTTTCGATGACCATGACTCTGGTGCCATCGCCTGCCGACATCGAAGCCGACCTACCTGCCGGTCAGGTGCCCCGCGACCAGATGCAGAAGATCCACCTGACTGTTGCCAACACGATTCCTGATCAGTGGTTGGGCGTGAATGACGAAGGCCGGGCGATGGGTACGGTCGAGCTGACCGCCACGCCGAACTGCACCGGCTCGACGTATTGCACGGCCGCAGTCACAACGTCCCGCTTCGACCTTGCCTCCTCAAATGGCAATCCGACTGTCGTGCGCTCCTACGGCGACTCCCGCATCCCCACACTGAGCGCGTCGATGACCTACTCCGGTCGGAACTCCACGCTCGATGTGGATGCTGAGGTGTTCATCGGCGGCATGGCGTTCACCATCACCGCCACCTACACCCCGCCCTCCAATCCTGCTGTCGCGGGCTGGTTCCCGGTTGCGGCCTCGTCGACGTCGATGACGCTCACCGGCGTTGGTGTTGCCCCGATCTCGCTGCTGCAGGGTTCGGCCACCATGTCGGGTGGTGTGTGTACCCCGGCTGCATATGCGACCGGAAACTACGGGGCCTGCAACGCGTCGAACATCTCGCCGATGGTTCCGATCGCCGACGCCGTCGATCCGAAGCCGGGCCAGACCGTGTACATCCAGGTGCAGTGTGATCTCGAACTGTGCACGCCGGCCGATATGGCCATCAAGTACGAACTGGCCGAATCGCAGGCTGGTTTTGCTCCATCGTTCTTCACTGACCCGAGCGCACAAAAGCCGTACATGACCCAGTACCCGAACACGGCGGGCGGCGTCTGGACCTCCACGGCCAGCCCGCGCACACTGCATCGCGTCGGGAACACCCGTCAGTGTTACTCCTCGGTCGGATGCTGGGACGTATGGACAGGGCGCGGACATTCTCCGTTCAGTTGCGATATGTGCGATATCTATCCGATCGCCTCGCTCAGCGACACCGACGCCAACGCCAGTGGGGGACTGCAGGTCGGAACGGCGTTCATGGGACTCATCGCCTATTCACCGGACGCGCCCGCCACACTCACCTCGGGTTCGCCCGAGGAACTGGCGGCACGTACCGGACGTATGGTCACGTTCCCGATCACCGTGGCGCCGCTCGAGACCGAGACCAGTACCCGGGTGAGTCGCAACGGTTCGAACGTCAACATCATGACTGCGGCCCGTTGGCCGGGAATGGCCCCGTTGGTGCAGGCCTCTCCCTCGGGTGTCACGATCGACGTGTACCTCCGCGACTCCTTCGGTGTCGAAACTCAGATCGCCTACTGCTACCTCGACGGTTTCTGCGCCTCGAAGCGACTCGATGGTTCCTCGCTCCCAGCGGTGGAGGCCGGCACCGTTGGTGGCGGACTCACGTTGCAGATTCCGTTGGAAGGCGTCGGTTGGGCACTTCGCCTCGCTGGCGCATCGATCCAGGTCGAGACTTCAGCGGGGTGGGGAACAACAGTTTCCAGTGGCTATCTCCCGCTCGTCGCGGCGGCTCCGGCACGCTCGACCTCCGGCCCTCTGAGTGTGTCTGCGGCGGGCGAATGGCAGGGCGCAGTCCTCGGAAATCCCGATATCAGCCCGCCGATGTTCGGTTGGGCGTTCTCCGATGGAGTGACCTCGTTCTTCTCGTCCTTGTTCGGCGAGTCAGCGGCCAAGGTGCTCACGATGATCACCACCGAGCTCATCATGATGGCGATCGAGACCGCCATCATGGGTCCGATGATGGCCCAGATGGCCGTGGCGCGGTTGACCGTTCGGGTTGCCACCACGCTGGCCGAGAAGGCATTTGCTGCAGCGAAAGCGATTCGGGCAACGCTCGGTTTCGCCAAGACCGCGAGAGTGGTGACTCGCGGCCGTATCGCCGGTGCGCTCATCAAGGGTGCCACGAAGGCGTCGGAGTTCGTGTATCACAAGTTGATTGAAGAACTGATTTCGAATGCCATCACAATGCCGATGGAGTACTTCATGACCGCCATGGATACGAAGGGGCCGGGAGACATCTTCAGGACGATCACTCCGGAGGCGGCGCCGTTCTTCCAGGTATCCCCCGGTGTGCAGGCTGCTCAGGCGGCGGCATCGCAGGCCAGTGCCTCCGACCCCGAGACGATCCAGATGCGCACGTATCTCGACAGCCTTTCCGCTGAGCGGCTCAAGCGCGCTGCGGAGGCCCCCGAACCGACGCCGTGCGCCGGACCACGGGGAACCTGTGGTGGGTATGGTCGTCCGCCGCTGCAGGATGACATCGGGTACGGCCTCGGCCAGTCGATCCAGTTCACCCAGTTCTTCTCGACCATCGTGGAGCCGCAGGTGCCCGGATTCGCCACCATGACCGGTGCGCAGAAAGCGGGATCGTCAGTCACGATCGACATCATGAGCAGGAAGTCCTCGCAGACCTCGGGCTCCGGTTACCGGGTGCTCGGGCAGCTCGCGTCATGCTCGCTCGACAACACGTGTACCTCGGACGAAGCGGTCAAGGTGCAGACCATCGCCGGGGCCATCGTGGTGGCGGGGTCATTCCCGCAGTGGATCGCCTGGACACCTCCGGGGGCATGGTTGCGAGTCACGCTGCGGCTGCATGATGGACGCACCGCGGTCACCTATGTCGACATTCCGTTCCGCGGCGATTCTCTACCGTGTAACGACAACCGGATACTCACGACCACCGCGTGGTGGGCGTGCGGCGAGGTGTACGACGCCATGCGGATCGGCGCCGATCTTGAGTGGTCCGAGACCTACGCGTGGGCGTATCGCATGTCCGCCAATGGTGCGCTGCCGTGGCTTCCCTCCAATCCCGCCGCCTTCGATGGTCGTGTTTCCTATCCCAATCAATACGGACTCGCCGGTGCGCTTCCGTTCGTGGGAAGCGCGGCTCCGCCAAGTTGATGCGGCTCCGCCGGGCCGACATGGCTCCGCCGGGCTGATGTGTTCCGGTCGATCCGATGCTGCTGCGCAGGGTTGAGGCTGCTGCGCAGGGCCCCGGCGGTGGTTCAGGATTGCCAGGCCGGCGTGCCGTCGATGTAGGTCTCGCTCACGGCGATGTCGGCCCAATTGGAGGCATCGGTTGCCCATGGGTCCGCCGACACCACAGCCCAGTCGGCACGTTTGCCCACTTCGAGCGAGCCGCGGTCGTCGGCATGGATCTGCCAGGCCGCATTGGTGGTGATGGCCGCCAACGCCTGCGCCGGCGTGGCGCATTCCGCAGCGTTGAGCACCGATCCGTCGGCCTCAAGATTGCGCAACACGGCGGTGCGCGCGCTGAGCAACGGATTGATCTCGCTTACGTTGTAGTCCGAATGCAGTGACGGCAACATGCCCGCTGCATACGCCGACGCAACACGGTCGAGTCGATCAGCGCGAGTCGGGCCGAGGATCGAATCGCGGAACGCGGCACCCCAGTAGTACACGTGGTTCATGAGGAAACTGGGGGAGATGCCCGCAGCGGCCATACGGGCGAGCTGATCGTCGGTGGTGAACGACACATGCTCGAATCGATGGCGCAGATCCGCTCCGCCGTATGACGGCAGCAGTTCCTCGAGCGCAGTGAGCGCGAACTCAACTGCAGCGTCGCCGTTCGTGTGAACCATCAACTGCCAGCCGGCATCAAGCCCAACACCGAACACCTCACGCAACTGCTCGGGCGTGAGGTTGGCCTTCCCGCCGCTGACTTCACCCAGATACGGCTGCATGAAGTATCCGCTGCGCCCTTGGTTCGAACCGTCGGTGACGACCTTCCATGCATCGGCCCGCACCATCTCGTCGCCGCTGAACGGGGTGACCCCGGCCTCGGCCCACGCGGCGGCAACCTGTGCCGGGGTTTTGCCGGGCACCAGCGAGAACTGGGCGGTTGATACCCGAACCGGCAGTCGTGCGGCGCCGTTCAGTTGATGCAGCAGTGCAACTTCACCCACCCCGGCGAGCGTGCCGGTGGCGGCTTCCCGCAGCGAGGTGACCCCGCGGCGAGCGGCGGCGTTCAGAATCTGCGTGATGCCGTCAGCGATGTCTTGTTGTGTGGGTTTGGGGAGTGCCGAGAAGACCATGAGCATCGCCGGTGCCTCACCGATGACGCCGTTCAGCTTTCCGTCAACCCGACCGAAGGTGCCTCCCGGCGGATCGAGCACCGCATCATCCACGCCGGCTGCGGCGAGCGCTGCGGAGTTCACGTAGAGGTAATGCATCGATGCGTTCATCACGATCACCGGATTGTCGGGCGACACCTGATCGAGGATGGCTCGGGTGAGCACCGGCTCGCCGGGGTACAGGCTGGGATCGAACAACTTGCCGAGTACGAACTGACCGTTCGGA
>WLCQ01000175.1 GCA_009705225.1 Actinomycetota bacterium
GCCATCTCGTCATCGTCGAAGCACACCATGCCGCCGGTGCCGGCTGCGGTGATGATGTGCGAGAGGGCGAAGCTGGTCAGCGAGATATCAGCACGCGCACCAGTGGGGGTGCCCCGCAATGTGAGCCCGAGCGCATCGCAGGAGTCCTCAACCACTTTGAGTCCATGACGATCAGCGATGGCCCGGATGACATCCCAGTCCGGAGCATTGCCGATGAGATTCGGCGTGAGAATCGCCCTCGTACGCGGGGTGATCATGGCCTCGATGGCATCAACGTCGATCTGGAACGTGTCGGGGGTGACGTCGACGAACACCGGCACGATGCCCTTGCGGATCATCGGAGCGATATCAGTGGAGAAGGTCACGGCGCTGGTGATGATCTCGTCGCCGGGCTCGAGATCGAGCACCTCGATCGCGAGGTACAGCGCCGAACTGCCGGAGTTACACATCACCCCCCGGCGCTTGGCGAACAGTTCGGCAACCCGCTTTTCCATGGCCTTCACGTTCTTGCCAATGCGCAGCGCAGTGGGTCCGGCCCGTAACACCTCCACCACCGCCTCGATTTCGCGTTCGTCATGGACGGAACCGGCGTACTCAATGCGACGGTCAGACGTGATGCGGCTCATGGTCAGCTCCTTCGATGCAGGTCTCCTGCACGTTACGGGAGACGCAGGACTCGGAGTGCGCCTTCGCCGAGAGCGGCTGCCAGCCCCGAAGGCGTCCGGAGTATCGCCTCCGGAAGGTGAATTCGCAGGTCAGAACTCTTTGGTTGACTAGCCTTCCCGCTGATGGGAGAAATAGTCGTGACCGAGCAGCACTGGGATACCCGCTCCGTGCGGCGTCATCCCACGAAGCAGGCACTGCTCGACGCCACCATCGCTGATATGGAGGCCACCGGCGAGGCTTCGATTCGTGTCGTGAACGTCCTGAAGGAGGCTGGTGCCTCCAACGGGTCCATTGCCTACCACTTCGGTTCCCGCGAAGCACTCATCCAGGAAGCGATCGCTGAGCGGTATTTGCGCGCTGTTTCCTTGGGCCTTGATGCGTTCTCCTCGAACATCAGGCAGATCTCCACCGCCGAGGAACTCATCGAGTTCTTCCGCAGTGAACTTGATCGGTTCGGTGGCGCCTCGTTCCACGAACTGCGTGTCCGTCGCCTGAGCGCGCTTGGCGCGTCGCTGCTTCGCCCAGGTTTACGTGATCGCATTGTCGCCGGGCAGACCGAGTACTTCGACCGTGCCAGTCGACCGATCACACTTCTGCAGTCCAAAGGCATCATCAATCCGTCTCTCGATGCCCGCTCATTCGCGGCGTGGTTCCTCGGCCTGCTGCTCAGCCGCATCCTGTCGGACCTTGATTCAGCCTTTGAATCAGACGAGGCCTGGTCGGAGTTCACTCTCCAAGCAATCCTCGCCAACCTGCTGCCCCCGGCCTCCGCCGAAGAGTCCCGTCAAGTGTCTAGGTAGGAATGAAAATGTCTGTGAACGAGATTGACGAACAGGGCTTAGGACCGCAGGCCCGACGCAGCGAAGCCACCAAGCGCGCGCTTCTTGATGCTGCCCTCGCCGATATGGAGGCCACTGGTGAGGCCTCGATCCGCATCACGAAGATCCTGCAGGAATCAGGCGTCACGAATGGTTCGCTCTATCACCACTTCGGTAGCCGCGAGGGTCTGGTTCAGGCGGCGATCGCCGAGAGGTTCCTCGGGTCGGTCACCAAAGGCCTCGCTGTATTCGCCCATCGTGTCGGCGAGGTCGGCTCAACCGAGCAACTGTTCGAGGTCTTCCGGGACGAACTGGTCCGCATCGGTTCGCCGGATGTTCAGACGCAGCGAATTCATCGGATGACCGCCCTTGCTGCAGCGCTGCCGAGGGCTGATCTTCTGGAGCGGATCATCGCTGATCAGGGTCGCTACTTCGATGGAGCGGCTGATTCCCTCGCTCGTCTCCAAGAGCATGGCTTCATCCGTTTCGACGTTGATGTCCGCGCGTTCGCGGCATGGTTTCTGGGCCTGAGTCTCAGCCGACTGCTCTCCGACATCGACCCGCAACTCAATCCTGACAATGAGTGGAGCGAGTACACCTTCAGGGCGCTGGTCGCCATCCTCACGCCGGCTCCGAGTGCTCACTAGTCGGCTCCGGTGGCTCCTCACCGGGGAGACGCTGACCGAGTGAGCTTTGCCCCGGACTTCCTCGTCGTTGGCGCAGCGAAATGCGGCACTTCCTCGCTGTACGCCTATCTCGGTCAGCATCCACAACTGTTCGTCCCGGAGATGAAGGAACCCCACTTCTTCAGTGTGGATCCCGCAGTCGGGCCGCAGGGCTGGACCGCCGTGCTGGCTGAAACCTGGGGGATGGTGTCGGATCCCGTGGCCTACGCCGCCTTGTTCGACGGGGCCGATGGACGGCTCACGGGCGAGTTCTCCACGGGATACCTTTGTGATCCATCAGTTCCAGCCCGGGTTGTGGCGGCCAACCCGAATACCCGGATCATCGCGATCCTGCGCGACCCCGTGGAGAGGGCCATATCGAGCTGGAAGATGCAGACCCGATCCGGTTTGGAATCGCTTGATTTCGCCGATGCCATCGCTGACGATGATGCACGCACGGCGCCCAATGGTTTTCTTCACCGGGCCCATCGCAATACCGGGCTCTATGCCACGCATCTCGCGAGATGGGAGCAGTGCTTCGATCGTGAGCAGATGCTTGTGCTTCTGACGGAAGATCTCGACGTGCACCGGGTTGAGGTCTGCCAGCGGGTCTTCGCATTCCTCGGTGTCGATGACTCGTTCATTCCAGCGACCGACTTCGAGCAGAACCGCAGCGATCAGTTCGGCATCGCGAGATCGGAAAGCCCCCGTTCGACCGTGGCCGGACCAGCGCTCCATCGTTCTCGATCAGAGACACTGGCATTGAATCTCCGGCATTCCCCGCTGGGTCGTCTGGTCGCCCGGATGGTTCCTCAGCGGACGCGTCGTATGGCCCGCAATACGTTGAAACCGCCGGCGTTCCGTACCGGTTTCGGGGAAGTCAGTGAGGATGTGAAGCAGCAACTGCGGGATTCCTACCGACCCGAAATCCTCGCACTGCAGGACCGATACGGATTCGATCTGACCCATTGGATGAGCGGCTCTCGATGATCCACGTGTTCGCCGAGTGGATCTACGAGGACAAAGGACTGGTGCTTGTCGACAGTCTGCAACGCCACGGGTTCGACGCCGAGCTCGAGACGAAGCTGCCGAAGAACCGTCGGTTCGGACGACGCTCCCATCAGGACGATCTCTGGATCGGGCATTTCAGTCGGGGGGCCATCCGGATGCTTCCGACTCGCTATGTCGCGATGCAGACCGAGCCGCTCTGGAACGCCGGGGCGTGGTGGTCCGAGCAACCGGATTTCGAACCAATGCTCGCTGGTGCTCGGGAGGTGTGGGACTACAACGAATCGAACCGGCCGATGATCGAACGGTTTGGTCGTCACTCCACCCATGTGCCATGCGGGTACAGCCCGCTGTTCGAACAGTGGCATCAGCAGGCACTGCGATCCGTGGGCGAGCCCGATATCGATGTCCTGTTCGTGGGCGGAATGGTGCCGCGGCGCGTGCAAGCGCTCGACGCGCTTCGCTCGAGCGGTCTGCGGGTCGAGGTCGTCTCCTATGGCGATGTGGTTCATGGTGCTGAGCTCCATCGCCTGATCGCCCGATCGAAGCTGTATCTCGAGATGCACCGATACGACGACCCGTCAGACCATTGCATCGACCTGTTCCGATTCGATCACGCGCTGTCCAATGGCATCCCGATCCTCCATGAGCGAGTGACGCCACGCTTACCGTTCGACGAGCAGTTCATGGACCGGATCGCGTTCTATGACCTCGACGATGTGGTCGGTGCCGTTCATCAGCAGCTCGAAAATCCGGAGTCGACCCGCTCCCGTGCCCAGCGAACGCGGCAATGGTTCGCTGACGAGGTCAACATCGACCGCTTCATCCCGTTCGATCGCCTTCAGGCCCTGCTCGACGCCGGGACCGACCGCCGGTGATCGATCTCTAGTGATCGATTTCCACTGACCGAACCCAATGACCGACCATCTCGCAGAGTCGTTGGTCGGCGGGTCAGCGTGCGTGGAGTTCGTGGAGACGCTCGGCCATCAGATGCCCCACGACTTCCGGTGAGTGATGGAGCGGGATGTCCGTGGCGGCCCGCTCGCCTCGCTCGTGTGCCAGTTCGGGATGTTCGTGGACCGCGCGCATGAAGTCAGCTGCGGCGTTGAGATCAGGCTCAGCCCACATGAGTCCCGGCAGAAACCCTGACGAACCGAGCTCGTCGATGGTGATGAGTTCTGCTGGCACGGGGAACGAATTCGACTCGGTGAGATAGTCGGCAGGTCCGGACCAGTTCGTCACGATGACTGGTTTCCCCAACTCCATCGCCTCGGCGGCGCCCATCCCGAAACCTTCTGCGCGATGCAACGAAACGAAGCAGTCGCTGAGCTGGAGCAGATCCGTGGTCTCGTCATCGTCGAGCTCGTCGGTGAGTACTAC
>WLCQ01000176.1 GCA_009705225.1 Actinomycetota bacterium
CATGGTGGGCATGAAGGGCTCGAAGAACATCATCGCGATCAACAAGGACGCTGAAGCTCCGATCTTCTCGGTGAGCGACCTCGGCATCGTGGGCGATGTGCACAAGATCCTTCCGCAGCTCATCGAGGCTCTCAAGGCCCGCTGAACCTGCTGATCGAATGATCTGCATGAAGGCCCCGGCTTCGGCTGGGGCCTTCGTCATTCACGGAGTGTCCTGACAGACTGCTCCCCCCACGCATCTGGAGAACACCATGCTCGCATTGCTCGATTCGCTCTTCGGACTTCCCGGCCATCCATTGGTAGTGCATCTTGCTGTCGTGCTCGTCCCGCTTGCCGCCGTGGGCACCCTCGCCATCGCGTTCTGGGGTGCAGCCCGCCGTCGAATCGGTTGGATCGTCGTCGGTCTGGCGTTCGTAGCTTTCGTTGGCTGCTTCCTTGCCAAGGAGAGCGGAGAGGCACTGCAGAACAGTGTGAAGCGCACTGAGGCCGTTGACGCCCACGTCGAGATGGCTGATGGTGGCACCGTCGCCGGCTTCGCAGTGTTCGTGGGAGCCGCGGGGGTCATGGTTGTCGACCTCATCGTGCGTCAGCGAACAGCACGCAAGCAGGCTGCGCTCCCGCTCCAGAAGCAGGCGCCGATGATCGTTGGTGTTCTTGCCGTGCTACTCGCACTGTTCGGCTCAGTACGAATCATCCAGATCGGTCACAGCGGCGCCAAGGCCACATGGGGGAACACCAAGATCGTCAGCGAGAAGGATTGATCCTTCAGCGATCGAACCCGCGGGCGGCCGGTGCGGTAATCACCAATTCGCCAGCACGGGTCAGACCAGAGGCCACGGATAGCGATTGCCGGTTTCGTCGATGGGCAGGACGCCCTCGCGCAGGAGGGCTCTGGCCCTGGTGAGCAGGGCGTCTCGCTCGAAGGCGCCGAGCAACTTTGTGAACTGGGGAGGAAGGCCATCGTCGACGAGCCTTTGAAGATCTTCGAGCAGTTCCGCCGGAATGGGGTCGCCACCGAACTCCCAGATCACCGTGCGGAGTTTGAACTCGGCATGGAACGAGAGCCCGTTGTCGATTCCCCATACATGCTGCGCCGAATCGATCAGGCAATGGCCGCCTTTTCGATCAGCGTTGTTGCTGACGAAATCGAACGCCGCCATTCGCACGAACTGCGGATGGAGGGAATCTTCCTCGAGCATGGTGAAGTAATGCTCTTCGAAATCGGCGTCGATGAAACGCTGCAGCGAACCCATGCCGTGCACCATGTCGTCACGTTCGATGGTGAGCGGGACAACCTCCCAGCCGAGATGGGCGCTGAGTTCGTGGGCGGCGACCTCGCGACGCCAAAGACCATCGGGGAAATCCCACAGCGGACGCTCGCCGGCGTGAGGTTTGTAGATGGCACGGGCCGAACGATCATCAAGAGATGCCTCGATGAGGAAGGTTGCGTTCGAGCTCCAGGGCATACGCCCGAGCACCTCGATCTCTCCGTTACTGAGGAGCTCGGCGACCCCTTCGTCGGAGGGTTCCTGCTCCGGGGGGCCTTCGTTGTTCAGTTCAGCCTCGGACACGCGTGACCCTCGGGATCGATGGGATGACCGCACAGGCGACACTGGGATCGACCCGAGCGGACGAGGTCATTGCCCACGGCGATGAACGCCGCAACCTGGGCTCGGGTCATCGAGAAACGAGCGTTGCTCGGATCGAGCCCGGCGGCGATGAGCGCTTCGGGATCTTCGAAATCGAACTCGGGATCGAAATCATCGGGGTCGAACTCGAGAAGCTCGTCGGCGACGATGATGATGCGGTCCGTGGCCTCTTCGTACGCCACGGAGATTCGGCCGACAACCCAGAGAATTCCCAATGGTTCGAGGGCGTTCGGGGTGGCGACGATCTGATCGCCGGTGAGTCGGGGGAGTTCGGTGAGGATGCCTTCGAGGTACTCGCATAACGCGGCCACCTGCTGCTTCTCCACTTTGAACGAACAGATGCGGCTCTGATCGATCACCTGGAGGAAGAAGGTTCGCTGTCCCGGGCGCCCCGAGGTGCCGGGCACAACCACATCGGGCTCGTCGAACTCGAAGGAGTTGCTCACGACAGTCCCAACCGGGCGAGATCGTCGCCGGTGGAGTTCGATGCAAGCACGGCGGGTCCGCCGCTCGAATACAGAACGGCCGAGATCGAACATGGCGAAACCACAATGCGCTGAAAGAGATCAAGATGGGTGCCGAGCGCCTGGGCGAGGGCGGCCTTGATGGGATCGGCGTGCGAAACAGCGACGATGGTCTGGCCCGGATGGCGGGCGACGAGTTCGTCGATGGTCCCGACCATACGGGTCTGCATTTCGGCGAAGGACTCGCCGTTCGGGAAGCGGAACCCGCTCGGATAGCTCTGGACGGTTCGCCACTCTGGGAGTTTGCGCAGGTCGGAGAGCTTGGCGCCGGTCCAGTCGCCGAATTCGCATTCGAGCAGACCTCGGTGGATCTGCACCTTGAGGCCACGGGCCGCGGCAATCGGTTTCGCGGTTTCACGAGTGCGCTCGAGCGGCGAGGCGTAGACGGCAGCGACATTCTTCAGACCGGCGATGCGCTCTGCTGCGGCTTGGGCCTGAGCCACACCGGAGTCGGCGAGGTGGAGGCCTTTCGCCCGGCCCGGGAGCGTGGCGCCGGTGGTGGGGGTCTGTCCATGACGAACGAGCAGGACCATGGTCGGGGCGGGGGGAGTGGGCTTCTTGGCCATATGAGGCGTCACCCTACCGAGTGGCGGGGCTTTGACCGATGTCGGCGGCGAAGAGGTCACCGGCTACGGTGTCGGACGGTTCGCAGCCGAGGCGCTGCCCGCAGGACAAGTCGACGAGGACAGGTTTCGAGATGGCAGCACGACGGTTGGCAGGAGCGTTTGTGGCAGTTGCGCTCGTGGGCATGCTGGGCCTCACCGGCTGTAATCAGGACAACACCCCGAAGGAATACGGCACGCTCACGCAGCAGAACTTCCTCGAGCTGTGCACGAACCACTATTACGACAACACCGATGACACGCTCGCACAGACTGATCGCACCATCGCCGCCGATGTCACCACCCCCACGAACGACCAGTGTCAATGCCAGTACGACGTGTTCTCTTCGCAGATGCCGATTGCTGACTTCACTGATCTCAACAGCGAACTCAAGTCGAATCCCGAAGAGGCGTGGAGCACGGTGCCGGCATCAATCACCGATGCGCTCACGGGATGCATGAGCGCTCCCTCAGCGCCAGAGAGCTCCGCTCCGGTCGATGCCGCCACGAGCACCACGGTCGCAACGGCCGAACCGGCCACCACAGTCGCTCCGTAGGGCCACAGCCCGGTAGGACCTCAGAACCTCACGAAGCGCAGGCGCCCAGCGCGCCTGCGGGCAGATGCGGATCTGCCAGTCGAATCAGGCTTTCGCCGCTGGTTTCTTCTTCTCGGGGAGACCGAGACGAACGCCACCTTCGGCCCACTGGGGCCAGCGTGAGCGGCTCTTCTCAGCCAGTTTGCGCATGAGAGCGATGGCGCCGGGATCCTCGTCGCCGGGACGGGCAATGATCGAACCATCGGCGATCATTCGGCTCATGATCTCGCGACCCAATTCGGTGCGCACGATGGTGAGGGTCCAGTCGTTGTCCTTGCCGATACCGCCGGTGGAGATGTCGGCGTGCTCGGCGGCGAAATCAGGACAATGGGTGCAGCCCTCACGGGTCCAGGCGTGGCATTCCTTGAGATTGACCTCGTGATAGCCGCCGTCACGGGTCCAGATCTGGAACACACCCTTGATGTTCATCTTGGTGATCTCGGCTTTGGGGATGCGGTACTTGGCTTCGAACAGTTCCTCGAAGATTGCGTCATCGAAGGTCTTCGAGCACAGCAGGCCGATGTTGAACACGATCGGCTTGCTGATCTTGCCGATCTTGCGTGACCACATCACCGGCGGCACTGAGGATTGACAGCTCATGCCGACGAGTGCGAGCCGGGAAAGACCTCGCTCACGCGCCTCGTCGATGGCCAGCGTGTTGGCTGAATAGGTGTAGCGACTTCCGGCGCCGGCGAGTACCTCTTCGCGGTTGGTGGCCACACCGGGAATGGCCTTCCACGTCGTTGCATCGCCACCCTCGAGGTACGAGGTGAGTGCGCCATCGATGTAGTCGTTATCCAGCGCCCAGATCAGCAGGGCGGAGACCAGCCCGCCGTCCTGGCCCATGCGGTGCACCATGTCGTCCGATGCACGCGTGAGGAGAATGTCGCCGTGAATGCCGGCGACCTCGTCGTCGAGCCGGGTTCGGCCGAACAGGTGCTCGTCGGCCTGGGTCTCCCAGAGGCGGAACCGTGGGCACGCTCGTGTGCAACTTGTGCAGCCCTTCTGGCCATGTCCGCAATCCTCCGGGCCGAGTTCGTCTTCGAGGTGGAAGGGCTTGTACCCGCCGGCCTCGTGGTTGTACCCGATGACGTCGTGAGGACAGGAGATCACGCAACCGGCACAGCCGGTACAGAGCCCGGAGGTGATGACCTCGC
>WLCQ01000177.1 GCA_009705225.1 Actinomycetota bacterium
GGCTCGTCGCCATGACGTCGAGGTCGACAGCATCACGTTGTGGCTGCTCGGCGGAGTGAGCCGGTTCAGTTCCGAGCCCGATGACCCCAGTGTGGAACTGCGACTGTCGCTGGCCGGTCCAGCAGTGAGCCTCGGGCTGGGTGCGTTGTGGTGGGGATTGGCGGCGATCATGGCGGTCGCCGGCGCGCCATCGATCTGGGTGAACTCGCTGCTGTGGCTGGCCTTTATCAACTTGGTATTGGGCGTGTTCAACCTCCTGCCGGCATTCCCACTCGACGGCGGGCGGGTGCTGCGGGCGATCATGTGGCGACAGTCCGATCGGCTGCACGCCACCCGGGTGGCAGTGAGTGTGGGTCGGGTGTTCGCGCTGCTGCTGGTCGGGTTCGGTGTGCTGCTGGTGTTCAGCGGCTCCCTGATGAGCGGCACCTGGTTCATGTTGCTCGGATGGTTCATCGATGTCGCCGGGCGGGCGGAGTTGGCCGGCACGGTGCAGCACGATCTTGCCAATTTCGAAACTGTTGAGTCGCTCATGACGACCCCGGTCGACACGATCGACGAGAGCGTCAGCGTCAATGAGTTCCTCCATGGCCATGTGCTGCAACGACATCATTCGGCGTTCCCGGTGATGCGCGATGGTTCGGTCACCGGCGTGGTGTCGCTCGAGAACCTGCGCCGACTCCCGACGCATGAGTGGTCGAGCACAACAGTCGGAGAAGCCGCCACTC
The DNA here is from genome assembly GCA_009705225.1 of Actinomycetota bacterium. Taxonomy (GTDB): domain Bacteria; phylum Actinomycetota; class Acidimicrobiia; order Acidimicrobiales; family Acidimicrobilacustridaceae; genus Acidimicrobilacustris. Next base: position 726 of record WLCQ01000177.1, read on the forward strand.
CCCTGTTCGGCGTTCCCGTCATTGATCCGGACGCAACTGTTCGAGCGACGATGGATGAGATGGATCGACTGTCGGCGACGCGGGCATTGGTGTTCACCGATCGCCAGCTCGTCGGGATCGTGACCCACACTGATCTGATCCGAGCGCTCGAGGTGCATGCGTTGGAGGGGACTGCATATGAGGGAACGCGCTCCCGAGGTCGGTGAAACCACCTGATCCGGGGATTCATCTTTTCTGCCCTCTCGCGACCATCGGAGTATGACAACGAGGACACGCGACACCGCGACGGGCACGGCCGAGGAGGCACTGGGTGTTGGCGACACCGCACCTCGCAGCGGCTCTGAACGACGGTTCGTTGACCGGACCGATGCCGGGCAACGACTGGCCGAGCGACTGCTGCCCTATGCGGCTTCGGATCCGATCGTGCTCGGACTGCCCCGGGGTGGTGTTCCGATCGCCGCCCAGGTGGCCCGGGCGCTCGATGCCCCGCTCGACATCATCATGGTGCGCAAGCTCGGCGTGCCGTTCCAGCCAGAGTTGGCCATGGGGGCGATCGGCGAGGACGAGGTGCGGGTGCTCAACGAGGAGGTGATCCGGCTCGCGCACGTGACGCCGCATGACATCTCACGGGTCGAGACCGCCGAGCGGGAGGAGATGCGGCGGCGGGTGACACGGTTCCGGGTGCACCATCGACGGCGTGATCTTCGGGGGCGAACCGTGCTCATTGTCGACGACGGATTGGCCACTGGATCCACCGCGATCGCGGCGTGTGAGGTGGCCCGCGCCCTCGGGGCATTGCACGTTGTTGTTGCTGTGCCGGTGGCGCCGCCCGATGCTGCGGCGAAACTCGCTGATCACGCTGACGAATTCATCGTGCTGGAGTCGCCATCGAACTTCAGCGCCGTGGGGCAGTTCTACGAGAACTTCGGGCAGGTCACCGACCATGTGGTGCTCGACATTCTCGACCGATGGACCAACCATGAACCGTGGTCCGAGGAGGAGTCTGAGACTGCGGGCGGCCCTGCGGGTGAACCAGCCGTTGCGAGGCACAGCATTGACGAGGAGGTGGTGATCGAGTTGGACGGGGTGTCGTTGCCCGGGCATTTCGCCGTTCCACTCGACCCGATCGGGCTCGTGCTGTTCGCCCATGGCAGCGGCAGCAGCCGTCACAGTTCGCGCAATGCCCATGTGGCCACGCTTCTGCGGGAAGCGTCGATCGGCACACTGCTGTTCGATCTGCTCACCGAGGACGAGGAAGTCGACCGGGCGAACGTGTTCGATGTCGAACTGCTGGCCCGCCGACTGCGGGGAGCGACAGCGTGGGTGCGTTCCCGCCCCGACTGTCGCAAGCTGCCCATCGGCTACTTCGGGGCCAGTACGGGAGCAGGGGCGGCAGTACTGGCCGCGGCCGATCTCGGCGGGGACCCCTCTGCCGTTCCCATCACCGCGGTGGTGTCGCGCGGTGGTCGTCCTGATCTCGCCGGGACGCATCTTGCTGAGCTCACCGCTCCGACGCTTCTCATCATCGGCGGGCGCGACGCAGCCGTGATCGACATCAACTGCGACGCCGCGACCCTCATCCAGGGCGTGGTTCGAATCGTGATCATCCCGGGGGCGTCGCATCTGTTCGAAGAGGACGGCACGCTGACCGAGGCCGCGATCGAGGCTCGTGAGTGGTTCGATCGGCATTTCCGGGCGGCTGGCGCGCACCACTAACAAAGTCTGTCAATCTGTGGGCACGCGTTTGCCGCAGGGCGAACTTCAGCCGGATTCGTACAGCCCCATGAGTGACGCCACCACACCCGAGAAGCGATCGACTGCCAAGGCGATCCTCGACGCGGCCATCGATCACATCGAGCAGTTCGGGGTCGAGGGCATGCGGATCGAACGGGTGCTCGCCGATGCGAGTTCCTCCACGGGTTCGATGCGCCACCACTTCGGCAGCCGGGCCGGTTTGGTCGAGGCAGCGCAGTACGAGATCTATGTGCGCACGCTGCTGGCCGAGTCGACGTCGAATCTCGATGGCGGGTTCGCCGCCACCACCACCGAGGAATTCCTCGAGTACATGAGCGTGCAACTCACCCGTATCGCCAGCGATCCCGTTGCCAGGGAACGGCGCATGACCCGCCTCCGGGTGTTCGCCAACGCCTCGACCCGACCCGAACTCATGGAGTCCGTCGCCTGGCTGCAGCAGCAGTTGATCGAGGTGACCTCCGGCGTGTTCCGCAGCGCACAGTCCCGGGGGCTGATCAATGCATCGATTGACGCCTATGACTACGCCGCATGGTTCCATGGGCTCACGTTGAGTCGCACCTTCACCGAAGCCACGATGCCCGATGCCGATCGTTGGTTGGCCGTGGCGATTCCCGCGGCCCACGCACTCTTGCGGCCGGAGCAGTAACGGGGCCGGAACGGGGTCGGAGCCGCTCCCGCCCGCAGCAACCCGCGCCCGCAGCGTCAGATCACCAGGTAAGACCCATGGTGGCGCGCATGACGGCTTCGAACTCGGCGTCGCCCAGCTGCGCCCGGGTGCCGAGGATGAGTTCGGCATCGGCACCGACCGGGATACGCAGCGGAGAATCTTCGTTGGCGAAGATGTCGACGATGGCTTGGCCGACGACCTCCGGGCCGGGACGACCCTCGGCGTTAAGCGTGTCGTCGGCGCCTTCCCACTCGTCGTAGAGGCCCTGATACGCAGCCGGGCGGGGCAGCTCGCCGGTGTCTTTCATGCCCGGGGCGATGAAGCCCGGCTCGATGATGTGGGTGCGGATGCCGAAGTGGCGCAGTTCGTAGTGGAGCGATTCGGTCATGGCCTCGAGCGCGAACTTGCTGGCGCCATACGCGCCGCCCAGCGGGGCCGACACTCGGCCCTGCACCGAACCGATGATGACGATCACGCCGCTGCCCCGCTCACGCCACGCAGGCACAACCGCCTGGATGAGGCGCAATGTGCCGACCACGTTGGTCTCATGCATCGCCCGGAATTTGTCGATCGGGTAGGTCTCCAGCGGTGCCGTGCCACCCAACGCTGCGTTGTTGATGATGCCGTCGAGCGGGCCCGCCGCCTCGACCGCAGCCTTCACTGATTCATCGGAGGTGACATCGAGCGGCAGCCGCAGCGCCACATCAAGCTCGTCGAGCAGCGAGACATCGCGTGCCGTGGCCACCACTTCATGTCCAGCCTTTGAAAGTTCGGTGCAGGTCGCAGCGCCGATTGCTCGGCCCGCTCCAGTGACAAGGATGCGCATGGGATGGAGGTTAGGTGGCGGTAAGTGGTTCGGGTTCCCAAAGCCTGAGATCCTCGACGTGATGAACGGACATGGCTGCCACATGCTGGGCTGATTCTTTTGTCAGCGCGCTCTTGATCCACGGCTACGGGTGTAGTCGGTGCGGTCGGCAACAGTGTCGAAATCCTGACGGTTGAGCCAGTGGCACCAGAGCCGGTCAAGGTGCAACCGATTGACGTAGCCGTTCTCGGGCTTCCAGCCGGAGACCTCGACCACCTTCCCCATCGATCGAGCATGTTCGAGCGCTGGAAGCAGATCCGTATCCGCCGAGCAGAGGATGCACACGTCGTAGTCGTCCCGCTCCGCTCCGATGGCGATCGCCAATGCGAGCAGGACATCGATGCCCTTCTCCCGACCGGTCCAGGTGACGCTCCCCTGA
>WLCQ01000178.1 GCA_009705225.1 Actinomycetota bacterium
CGAAGAGGTTGACCACCCAGACACCGCTGGGGTGCTCGCCGTCGTCTCCGCCAACTCCGTGGTCTCCGTCGTGCCGGTTGTCATCGGATCGGGGGGAAGGGTCGGGGAGTTCGCCATCGAGTCCGAGGCCGATCGAGCCGATGAGGGCCCCGGCGCTCTCCGTGTGGCGGTCGCCGGATGCTTCGAACAGCAACCACGTGAAGGGCGGCTGGCCATGGTGACCAGTCGCCACGAGTTCGGCAACTGCGGCCTGGTGATCCCAATCGGGATAGAGGTGCGCCCACTCGGCGACGAGCCACCGAGCGACCTCTGACGCTGCGCCGGGCTGCTCGTGGGCCGGGGTCAGTCGCCGAGCCATGCGCCGGCGCGGTCGAGCAGGTAGGTGCTCACCTCGTGGCAGGTATCAAGCAGCTCACAGAGGTGCTCCTGACCCGTGTACATCTGATCGAGGGCGATGTTGACACGGCTCACGATGGTGAGACTGCGCTCTGGTGCATCGGTGACTGCCGCGAAGGAGTCGATGGCCGAAACTTCGAGCGGCAGGTTGATCCCGCCCAATCCGGCGAGTTCGGTGGCCAGCACCAGCAGATCGGGCGGATAACGAAGCGGCGGGAGCGCCCAGTTGAACACGAGCGGGAAGAAGAACCCGGTGACCGGATCGGAGAGTTCGTCGAGTTCGAGCATCTGATCTTCGAACGTGAGCAACGTGCGGGGATCGACCTCGAGGGCGAGGTGGAGGTCGAGCGGGCCACCGCATGCATCCTCGGGATGGACATCGATCTCCCATGCCTGACGCAGTGAGTAGGTCTCGACGAAATGGCGCTCATCGTGAACATGGAACGCGTGATCGACCGCGTGATCCTTGAGATCGGCGATGAATCCCGGAACGTCGATGATTGCCATGGCCCAAGCCTGCCACGCCGGTGGGACAGGAGCCGCTGCTGACCGTGAGGCGATAGCGTCAGGCCATGCGTGATGAGGTTCTGCTCGAAGTACTCGACGAGGCTGCGACCGCAATCCGGGCCGTGCTCGGCGACCTCGACGACTGGGGCCTCGCCGGTACCCGAGATGGCCAGTATCACAGTGACCTCGCGGCCGATGCTGCCGCACTCGAAGTCTTCGAACGGGCGGGACTCGGTGTGCTCTCGGAGGAATCCGGTCGCCATCGTCCTGATGCCGACATCACTGTCGTGCTCGATCCGCTCGACGGTTCGACCAATGCCAGTCGTGGTATCCCGTGGTACGCCACGAGCCTTTGCGCGGTCGACGCTGATGGTGCCCGCGCGGCGCTCGTCATCAATCTCGCATCGGGAGATCGGTTCGAGGCCGTGCGCGGCGGGGGAGCGCGCGGGAACGGACGCCCACTCACGCCGTCGGGAGCCACGGTGTTCGGTGAGTCGCTCGTCGCACTCTCCGGCTTCCCGTCGAGGTGGCTGGGTTGGTACCAGTTCCGCTCGCTCGGTGCCTGCGCGCTTGATCTCTGTGCGGTCGCCGCCGGCGTGGTCGACGGATACATCGACTGCTCCTGGAACGCCCACGGCTCATGGGACTACCTCGGCGGTCTCCTTGTCTGTCAGGAAGCAGGAGCGGTCATCGTCGACGCCCACGGTCGCGACCTCATCACGCTTGAACATGCAGAACGCCGCACGCCGGTGGCTGGCGCGACGCGTGAACTCGTCGATCAGATGCTCACGGCCCGACTGGCAGATTGATCGCCGTGATGCACGCGGTGCGGGCGGCACTGTTCCGGGCGTGGGGTCGACTTCCGAAGGCGTTCCGTCGTCGGGTGGTACGTCTTCTCTCGCCCTCGTTCACTGTGGGTGCCAACTGCGTCGTTGTCGACGAACGCGGCTACGTGGTTCTCGTGCGACATTCCTATCGCGCCGATTGGGGCCTGCCCGGGGGGCTCATCGGTCGGCGCGAGGAACCGGATGTTGCTGCGGTGCGTGAGACCCGGGAAGAGATCGGTCTCGAAGTCACGCTCGCTGGTCCACCGCAGGTGATCATGACCGCGAACCTCCAGCAGATTGATTTCGTCTTTCGGGCCTCGCCGGTGTCTGGTTCGACAGCCGCCCCCCGCTCGGCCGAGATAATCGAGGTGGCGTGGTTCGCTCTCGACGCGCTCCCTGCGTTGCAGCGCGATGCCCGCGAATCGCTGGATGCGCTCGGTCTCATCTGAGACTTTCCATGGCGCCCACTAGTCTCACCTCAGAGCTTCGGCTCTACCGGGCGTTTGGCTCAGTTGGTTAGAGCATCTCCCTTACAAGGAGAGGGTCGGGGGTTCGAGTCCCTCAACGCCCACGATAGCAAGTCTCGCAAGGGATCGCAGGAATGTTGGGGTCGGTCGCTACGCTGCATAGCGCTAGACCACCCTCTAACTTCCACCCTTGGAGTAGCCCTATGGCGCATGATCTGACCGCTCCCGAATGGCAGGAACCCGACTCGATTCTGCGGGCGGGCCTGTCGTGGAGCCTTGCTCTCAACGCTGAGCGTAAGAGTCCGCGCACCGTCGAGGGGTATCTCGACAACCTCGAACTGTTCGACCGATGGCTGCGCGCAACGCAACGCAGCACCACCCTCGCCGAGATCGCCGCCGACGATGTTCGAGCGTGGATGATTGGCCTGACCAACCGAGTCGGCGAACCTGCCCGGCCCTCAACGGTGCAGACTCGCTACAAGGGCCTGCGCGTGTTCTTCGCGTGGGCAGTCGGCGAGGAACTCCTCGACGCCTCGCCAATGGTGAACATAAAACCGCCGACGCTCGACGTGCCCGAGATCCCCGTGCTCAGCGACGACGAACTCGCAGCGATCCTCAAGGCGTGCGACGGCAAGTCGTTCGACGAGCGTCGCGACTCGGCGATCGTTCGACTGTTCCTCGACACCGGTATGCGCCTCGCCGAACTGGTGAACCTGACCCTTGACGACCTCGACCTATTCGGCAACGGTGTCGCGCACGTCATCGGCAAGGGTTCACGCGGCCGAGCGTGCCCGTTCGGAGCAAAGACAGCCAAGGCGATCGACGCCTACCTGCGCGTCAGGGCCTCGCATCAGTTCGCAGACTCGCCGCGCCTGTGGATCGGCTCGCAGGGACCGCTCACCGGCGACGGTGTGCGAGCGCTGCTCGGTCGACGCGGCACACAGGCGGGAGTGCCAGGGTTGCACGCTCATCAGTTCCGGCACACCGCCGCGCACGACTGGCTCGCCAACGGTGGACAGGAGGGCGAGCTGATGAAGATCATGGGATGGCGTGCCCGCCAGATGGTCGACCGCTACGGCAGCAGCGCTGCCTCAGAGCGTGCCCACGACTCGCACAAGCGCCTCGCCCGAGGTGATCGGGTATGACGCTCGCCGTGCGCCTGCGATGCACCTGCCGCCGCACCGTCGCCACCTTCGAGCACGGCGCCGAGTGGATCGAACCTGCCAAGCGCTCCGAGCTGCGCCTCAGTTCGATGCCACCTGACTCGGACCCTTGGCACGACATGGCGAACCGAGCGACGCCCGAGCTGCTCGACGGCTACACCTACCGCTGTCAGAGCTGCAACCGACGACTCACCTACAGCGCTGCCGAGTTCGATCGTGCCCGCCAGCGTGCACAGGTCACCGGCAAGGCGGTCGATGTCATGCCGTCAAGCGAGCGTCGCGGCTGATGTTTCACGCGTGAAACAGAGCACAGCGCCGAGGGGTACCGCTATGCTCGTCTGCAACAACTGAACGCCCGGCGACGAGTGCAGTAACGCCGAAAGCGTCCCGAGGGCTCGGGGCAACGATCCGAAAGGGATCCTTGCCATGCCAAGCCCGAGAGATGGACTGACACCCGCCGAGCGCACTCTGCGCTCCCGAGTGGCAGCTCACAAGTCGTGGGAGAACACCACGAACCCAACCGCCCGGACCGCTCCGGGCCGCGCTGCCTTCCTCGACAGGTTCGAGCGACAGATTGACCCCGACGGCACCCTGCCGCCCGCCGAGCGAGCCAAGCGCGCAGAGCACGCCCGCAAGGCGTACTTCCTCGCCCTCGCCCTCAAGTCGTCGCAGGCCCGCAGGAAAGGGAAGGCGGCATGAGCGAAAAAGAAAGGAGCCGCCCGGCGAAGGCGGCTCCCGAGACTGCCCCTACCACGAAGCTCGTCGGCCCTCAGGTTACAACCTGGCGCCGCGTGCGAGCAGGCCAGAGAATCCACAAACTCGAACGCCGAGTGTGGGCGATCTCGGTCCGAGTGGATGCCCTCGAGGAGCGTCTCGACGCTCTGGAGGTCAAGCCATGACCGCTCTGCGACCTGATGTCGTGCTGCTGCTCGCTGATCTCGAGAACGTCGATGCGACGTTCTCGGGCCGTGAG
>WLCQ01000179.1 GCA_009705225.1 Actinomycetota bacterium
CCGGAGCCGGCGAAGAATCTGCGGTGCCGGTATTGACCAACAACAACGGCAACTGCGAGAAGCCAGTCGAGGTGATCGGCTGCGAGGTGGCCAGCTCACCCTTCGCGTCAAGGAACCCAACCCCGGTGGACGTGATCGTGGGAACGTTCTGGGTCGGTTCGCCACCAGTGGACTCGGCAGTCGCGATCGGCATCCCGAAGGCCACCACCGACATCAACACACCGACAGCGAGCGAACTCAGAACGCTCTGGTGATACCGACTGCGCCGGCGCGGAGCTGACGATGACGCGAACTCGTCACCGCTGCTCTCGACCTCTGCATCGGGGGCGTGGACGTCTGAAACGTCACCGAATCCGCGACGACGCGCGAACCACCCTCGACCGAACTCAAACACAGTTCAAGAACGTAGACGGCGAAGCAAAAATCTTCACTAATAATTCCTGTCAATTTGATGCGGCAATTGGGGTTCCGGCATCAATCAAATGCACGCGCTGATGTGCCCCTCAACGTCCTCGCATCGAACGATCGGATACTGTTCGTCTCCCGCCGTCGGGCCTACGCTGCCAGCGGTATCAGCGGGGAGGCCGGCCCTCAGACCGAGGAGATCGCATAACTATGCATCCACGTCGTCCGAAGCACACGTCGATCATCCTCGGAGCACTCACTGTTGTGCTCGCACTGGCGGCCGCGGTGCTGCCCGTTTCGGCCGCACCCACCCAGACCGCGCTCATCTCGATCTCACCCGCCACCCAGACCCAACCCACCGGAGCGTCCCAGACCTACGCCATCAATGTGTCCTGCCAGGGAACCGGTGGGGCCCAATGCGGGCCGAACACCACCATCACCATCCCGCTCGACACCTCGACCACGCCATCGATGACTGATTCATCGTGGAAGTACACCGCGACCTCGGGGTTGGCCGGTCTCATCACCTCCGGTCCCACCGTCGTGGGCACCGATCTGGTCATCACCCTCGATGACACGAGGTTCACCGCCGGCTTCAGCGGCTCGATCGAACTCAAGGCCACACCCCCGAACCTCGTCACCCCCAACCGAACCTCCTGGGAGATGGAGCCGACACTCACCGGTGATTCGATCTCCCCGGTCACCGTGTCCACACCCGCACAATCAATCGCCACTGCGACCCCCAAAGTGGCCGTCACCAAACGAACGACCGATTACGGCAGCGTGTACGAGGTCGACAACACAATCAGTTACACGATCACCGCGCGCTGCAACAACGCCAACACCGGCTCGCTCTACGTCACCTCAGCCACTCTTCTCGATCTCATCCCCGCCGAGCTGACCTATCTCTCATCCACTCCGAGCGGCGCCATCTACGACCCCGGCTCCCATTCGCTGGCGTGGAGCTTCACGTCGACGGACCTCAGCACGATGCCAGCAGGCTGCGCCGAGGGTGCCAGCGGACCCACCACCTTCGTCATCACGACGCAAGCACCATCCACGGTTCCGGCTGCACCTCTGCTGACGAACGTCGTGTACTTCGGTGGCACCGGACCCGATGCCACCAACCCGGCCGGACTCTCCTCCACCGCCACGGCTGATGCCCCGGTGCAGATCATCACCGAACCCAATCGGGAACCCGGCCCGGGCTACGCCACCATCACCAAGTCCTCCCTCGCTCCGCTCGCCCAACCCGGAATCACCAGAGGTAACCAGTACGTCGCCACCTTCGCCGGCAACTGGCTGCCGCCTTCGTCTTCGCCTCAGTGGAAGACCAATGCCGCCTCCGCCGGCTTCCGCACAACGGTCAATTACGGGCTGGTCGGCACCTACATGACCGACCTCATCGACCCGCTCCCCTGCCTCGACAACGTGGTCGGCAACGTTTACTCATCGCCAGCGGTCACCGACCCGCCGTGTGCGAATCCGGCCTTCCACAGTCAGGTCGTCGAGGTGAAGAGCGAAGGCTCCGACACAACGGTGAACGGACTGGGCCAAGCCCTTCTCGACGGGTGGTTGCCCAAGGCAACTCTTTCCGATGGAACCGTCATCGACCTCGCCGCTGTCGGCACCATAAAGAACGACACCTCCACCGCCTACTTCAAGATCCCGACTGGTTCCGTGGTGTCGAGCCTCCGGCTTCCCCCACATCTGGCCCTTCGCAATCATGAACTGCGCCTCACCGTCTGGGGCTTCGCCGATCCCTCACTCGCTGATGCCAACGGCGGACTGAACCAACTGCGAAACACCTCCACCGCCATCCCCCAGATCACCCTCGGCGATGAGCTCAGGCCGATCGAGTGGAGCGCCAGCATCTTCACCATTCCCACCAAACCGCAGCTCGGCATCTCGAAGTCGTTCGGCACGCTGGGGGGTGCCACCGGTGGCACCACCGCCATCAACATCGTGGGCGGGGTCACCACCCTCGATGCACTCACCCGCGACATCGTGCTCACCGATCTGCTGCCCCTTGGCATGACCTGGGCCAATCCCGTCACCTCCGCCACTATGACTCTCACCCGCGGCGGCGGTCGCAGCAACACCACAACCACCGCGTCAATCCGTGCCATCAACAACTACCAGGGCTCCGGTCGCCAACTCATCCGCATCACCGTGCCGGCCAATGCCATCGACAGTGCCGGGGCATGGACAATCACACCGCCCTCGAACTTCCTGCGGGTGAACACCCCCGTGGCGCTTGGCGTGTATCCCAACACCGATCAGATCTACCTGTACGGGTCGCGCCTCACCACGATCGACACCACCTGCGCCACCCCCACCCAGGGCGACGGCGGCATCAGCTCAGCAGTGTTCCAGAACGACAACTCGATGGATCTCGCCGGTGATTCGCAACTGCAGGAGGCCTACTGCGAGAACCGGGCCAGCGTCTCGGTGCGCGGCACCGGTGCGGCGTTCGCGCTCACCAAAACCGTGCAGGGAGATCTCGACGCCGTGGCCCGCGGAGCGCTCGGCGTGGGCAATGCCAGCCCCGGTGGAACCGGCACCTACCGCCTCAACTGGAACAACGTGGGCAGCAACACTCTTGGCAAGCCAGTCATCTACGACATCATCTCGTTCGTTGGCGACACCGGGGTGAGCAAGGGCCAGTCCACGGTGCCCCGTAACAGCCAGTTCGCCACGCCGTTCCTCGGAGTGGGTCCCCTGCCCGCAGGCGTCACGGTCGCGTACTCGGCTAACGAGAACCCCTGTCGACCGGAGGTGTACGGCGATCGCTCTGACTCGTGTGTCGACGACTGGACCACCACGCTGCCCGCCGATCTCGGCGCCGTGAAGGCACTGCGGTTCTCCTCGGCGAACAACTACACCTCCGGCAACGGGTTCGAGGTGTCGTTCCGGGTCCGGGTTCCCTCAACCGACATCAACGCCATCGCCTGGAACTCGGCGGCCACCAACGCCACCGATGTCACCAACCCGTCGAATATCCCGCTGCCCGCCGAACCTCCGAAGGTCGGCATCATCGCGCCGGTTGATCCCATCATCTCCACCGTCAGTTCCCATGAGGAGACGGTCGCCTACGAGCAGCTCTCCGATCAGGTGAACATCGCTGGCACTGGCGGCGGAAGTGGAACGCTTGACTGGACCCTGCTCGGTCCCATCGACCCGGTCGACAACGCCTGCGACGATCTGAACTGGTCTGGCGCACCGGTGCACGCCAGCGGCAACGTCCCCGTCGACGGCGACGGCCCCGTGATCGCCGGCCCAACGGCCATCGGTGCTGGCGGCTGTTACACGTGGTCGCATGTGCTTCGCAGTTCCGACCCGGAGCGGCCGTTTCGGGCGGTCACCGGAGCCGGGGAGCTGAACGAGCTCACCTTGGCCACGCCGTACCCGCCGTCGATCATCACCACCGCACAACTGCAGATCGGTGCCGGAGGTCAGCGCAGCGTGCATGACCGCGTCGTCATCGACAACATTCCCGCGGCTGCCCCTGAGCCGCCATCGCCGCTCTCGTGGGTTCTGCACGGCCCGGTCGCGCTTACCGCTGAACGCAACTGCGACGGCGTCGACTGGACCGGCGCTCCGATCGTCGACAGCGGCGAGATCGTGATCACCGGCAACGGCATTTACAGCACCCCGGAGGTCGACCTCTCCACCCCCGGCTGCTACTCGTTCAGCAATTCGTTGCCCGCCACGGCTGACAGTCCGGCTGCGTTCGACATCATCGGTCAAGCGGCCGAAGTCATCCCCATCACCGACCCGCAGATCGTGTCCCAGACCGAATCCGAACTCGTCGCATTGAACGAGCCCACCTCTGACACCGTCACCATCTTCGGAACCGGTGGTGGAACGGGCGTGCTCGAATGGACCCTCGTCGGCCCGGTTGCGCCCGCTGGCGATTCCTGCA
>WLCQ01000018.1 GCA_009705225.1 Actinomycetota bacterium
AGACCCGCTTCCCCGTGTGACGGTCAGGCTGCCTGCGGCACATCGGAGTTCCTGCTGAGAGCTGCTGCCTTCCGGCCCTGACCCGGTTCACAAGTTCCGATTGCACAGGACCCGACCGCCACACGCGAAAGCGGGTCGGCTGACACGATACCCTGTCGGCTCGGCACTTCATCCGGTCACCCCGGATGGAATCCCTGGAGGGGTGCGAGAGCGGCCGAATCGGCACGCTTGGAAAGCGTGTGAGGGGCAACCCTCCGTGGGTTCGAATCCCACTCCCTCCGCCATGTGGGGCCCGGTCGAACTCGACCGGGCTCTGCTGCACCCACGAGGAGCACTTGATGACTGATGACGAACTGATGGGGCTGGCCCTCGAAGAGGCCCGGGCCGCCGCCGAACATGGCGATGTACCCATTGGTGCGCTCGTTGTCGTCGATGGACTGGTGGTGGCCCGGCGCCATAACCAGCGCGAACAACTCCAGGACCCGACCGCCCACGCCGAGGTGCTGGCTATTCGCGATGCTGCCGCTGCACTTGGGTCCTGGCGACTCGAGCGCGCCACCGTGTTCGTCACGCTCGAACCGTGTGCCATGTGCGCCGGCACGATGGTGAACGCCCGGGTCGAGCGATTGGTGTTCGGTGCCCGCAGCCTTGATAACGGGGCCTGTGGCTCGCTCTATCACCTTGGTAGCGATCCACGTCTGAACCATGAATTCTCCACCACGGCCGACGTGCGCGCCGATGAGTGCGGCGAACTGCTCTCGACCTATTTCGCCGGCCTTCGCTGAATGACTCCCGCCACCTCGTCCATTCGCAGAGCTTTCGGGAGCGCCACTAAGGTCGCAGACGGAGAGTTGCCAGAGCGGACGAATGGGACGGTCTCGAAAACCGTTGAGGCTTCACGGTCTCCGAGGGTTCAAATCCCTCACTCTCCGCCACCGGAACCGGCGCCCATGGGCGCCGGTTCTTCGCGTCCCGGCCCTAGGGTGTTCTCTCCATGCAAAGCCCCAATATGCACATGATGTCAATGATGTCGGCGAACCGCGATGCGATCGCCGGCCAGAAGTTCGGCCGCCGAACCATCATGCGCGTCCTCTCGTTCGCCCGGCCGTACCGCAAGGCCATCACGCTGTTCGTGATCGTCATCGTTCTCCAAGCCCTGTTGGGCCTGGCCCCGGCCCTGCTGTTCCGTCAGATCATCGATGTGGCCATCCCGCAGAGTCGTCGCGGGCTCCTTCACGTGCTGGCGGCTGCGGTGGTGTTGGCAGCGGTCTTCAACGCCGTACTCTCGTTCGTCGAGCGTTTCTATTCCTCGCGCATCGGTGAGGGTCTCATCTTCGATCTTCGTTCCCGCCTGTTCAACCATGTGCAGGGCATGCCCATAGGTTTCTTTACCCGCACCCAGACCGGTGCGCTCATGAGTCGCATGAATAACGACGTCATCGGCGCCCAGCGAGCCGTCACCACCACGCTTGGCTCTGTGGTCTCCAACGTCATCGTGCTGGTCACCACCCTCACGGCGATGATCATCCTCGAATGGCGGCTCACCCTGCTCGGTCTGATCGTGCTGCCGGTCTTCATCATCCCCGCCAAGCGAGTCGGTCGTCGTCTCTCGAGCATCACCCGAGAGGGGTTCGATCTCAATGCGGTGATGAACACCCAGATGACCGAACGCTTCAACGTGTCGGGAGCCCTCCTCGTGAAGCTCTTCGGTGATCACGATCAGGAATCCAAGGAGTTCTCCGACCGCGCCGCCCGTGTGCGCGACATCGGTATCCGTAGTGCGATGTACAGCCGCACGTTCCTCATTGCGCTCGCACTGGTGGGGGCGTTGGGGACTGCGATGGTCTACTGGCTCGGTGGCCAACTCGTGATCTCCGATGCCATCTCGCTCGGCACGCTCGTGGCCATGGCCGCTCTTGTCACCCGCATCTACGACCCGCTCACGGCGCTTTCCAACGCCCGGGTCGACATCATGACGGCGCTGGTGTCATTCGACCGGGTGTTCGAGGTGCTCGATCTGAACAATCCGCTCGTCGACCGTCCGGGTGCCATTGATCTCGTCGATGCAAGAGGTGCGATCGAGTTCGACCACCTGACATTCCGTTATCCGTCGGGTGCAGACATCTCGCTGCGTTCGCTCGAGATCGGCACGAGCGGTTCGGTCGACGACGGCCCGGGCGCCGAGGTCCTTCACGATGTGAACGCCACCATCGAGCCTGGGCAACTCATCGCACTCGTCGGCCCGAGCGGCGCGGGGAAGACCACGCTCAGTTCGCTTGTTCCGCGCCTCTATGACGTGAGCGAGGGTTCGCTACGCATCGATGGCCACGATGTTCGTGATCTCACTCTCGACTCACTTCGCTCGGCGGTTGGCGTGGTTTCGCAGGACCCTCATCTCTTCCACGACACGGTTGCGGCCAACCTGCTTTATGCCCGACCGACCGCCACTCGCGAGGAATTGGCAACGGCCTGCAGGGCCGCCCAGATCCACGACGTCATCGCCGCTCTTCCCGATGGCTACGACACTGTTGTGGGTGAGCGCGGGCATCGCCTCTCCGGCGGCGAGAAGCAGCGACTCGCCATTGCCCGGGTGCTCGTGAAAGATCCGGCGATCGTCATCCTCGACGAAGCAACCAGTCATCTCGATTCCGAGAACGAATCGTTGGTGCAACAGGCGCTGGCGCACGCGCTGCGGGGTCGCACAGCGCTGGTCATCGCGCATCGCCTCTCCACGATCACCGACGCCGACCAGATCCTGGTGCTCGATGGCGGGCGCGTGGTCGAGCGTGGTCGTCACGACGACCTCATGCACGACGAGGGGCTCTACGCCGACCTGTATCGCACGTTGTTGCGCGGCGATGCCGAAGGTTTCGACCGCACCCCCTGATTGTTCTCAGTCAGATTCCGGCGAGCCGGGCGCGTAGAAGTGGGAGCACTTCGGCGCCGAGCGCAGCGATCTGTGCCCGGGCCACATCGGCTGCGATTCCGGGTGCATGAATGCGCAGGTTGAGACAGGTTGCATCCGCGTCGACCACCGCACCGGCGATGGATTCGGCGAGTCGGCTTGGATCGTCATCGCAGATCCACCCGTTATCGCGCCAGTGCGCGAGCGCGGCATCGGTCGAGTAGCTCCGATACACATCGAACTGATCCTCGAACGCTTGCCGGGGCGGGGCGCCGAGCCACGCGCGACGGATGAGGATCCGCGGCCCGGTTCCGCCGGCCCCGGTGTAGGCCTCGGTGAGTTCGCGCACCCGGGTGATCACGGTCCCACCGTCGAAAAGCACTCCTGCGCCCGCCTGTGCAGCGCGGCGCACCGCAGCCGGGCTCATCGCGGCGCTGATCACCGGGATGGGCCGGTCGGCGAGGAGTCGCAGCGCGCGATCACCCTCAAGCGGTCCGAGGTCGCGCCCGGCGAGCATGGCGGTGAGGCGGGGGAGTCCTTCTCGGAACAGCGGCATCATCAAGGACTGGTCGATATTCATCGCCTCGAAGTCGAGGGCCAGCGAACCCGGAGCCACCCCCACACCGACCCGGCCGGGGAAGCGGGCATCGAGCCAGGCCACCTCCTCGGCGAGCATGGCCACCGGTCGCAGTGGCAGCAGCAACGGGCACGGTGCCGCCCAGCCGTGATCCATCGCTGCGAGTTGGAATCCGGCGGTTTGCAGCGGGTTCGGGAGGTAGCCCGCAAACCCACCGTGGTGCTCGGCGGTCATGACGCCGTCGAAGCCCGAGTCGATGGCCAATGCTGCCTGTGCGCACAACTGATCGACGATCTCGATGGCGTCGAGTTCGTTGTGGGGGTAGATCCGCAGCGAGATCGATCCATCGGCGAACACGGCAGAAGGTTCGTTCACGATGCTCGCAGCAGCCATGGGTCGACATTACGGCCCGGCGGATCGCGGGTGTGGCGGAACCAGCGTCCTAGCGTGGGGGAATGGTCGCCCTGCCCGAGAACAACCTCGAGAAACTTGTCGCGTACGAACAGATCCGTCAGTTAGCGGCTCACTATGCCGTTGCCGTCGACTCCCGTGATCTCGACGCACTCGTTGCGCTGTTCATTGATGATGTGCGCGTCGGGCGCGACACGTTCGGCCGGGCCGCGCTGCGAGAGTCCTTCGACACGTCATTGCGGAGTATCGGTGTGTCGATCCTCAATGTCGGCACGCATGCGATCGACCTGCTCGACTCCGACCACGCCACCGGTACGGTCTATTGCCACGGGCAGATCCAGGACGGCGATCGTTGGATCCATCAGATGATCCTGTATCGCGACACCTATGAACGTCGTGAAGGAACCTGGTTCTTCATGCGTCGTATCCATGAGCTCTGGTTCGGCCAGCAGGCTGAGCGGAATCCGTTGGACCAATCGCCGGCGAACTGGCCCGAGCATCACGACGGACGCGGCACCGTGCCTGATTCATGGCCCACCTGGTCGGCGTTCTGGTCGCCGCAGTCGTGAGTGTCGGCTGTCCCCGATGAACGGTTCCCGACGACCGAAGGTCGCGTTTGTCACCACACTCGACACAGCGATCCTGCATGACGACTTCGACCACCCATTCCACGTTGAAGCTTTCGCTGCGGCCGGCATTGATCTCGAACCTGCAGCATGGGAGGACCCTGCCATCGATTGGGAAGCGTTCGACCTGGTCGTGGTGCGCAGTCCCTGGAACTACGTCGACCGTCTCAATGAGTTCAGGCAGTGGATGCGCGCCCGGCGAACGCTCACCACGGTGCACAACTCGGTGGACCTCATCGAATGGAACCTCGACAAGCGTTATCTCGCGCAACTTGCCGCGGCTGGCGTGAGTGTTGTTCCCACGACCTACGCATCGGACAGCGAAGAGCTCCGAGCTGCACTCGAATCCGTGACGTCGGCGCAGGTGATCGTGAAACCGTCGATCTCGGCGGGTTCACGTCTCACCGGACGTTTCGCGAACGGATCAGCCGCTGCGATCGAACTAGGGGAGCGGATCCTCGCCGCCGGATTCACTGTCATGGTCCAACCATTTGCGTCGTCGGTGGATGCTGTCGGTGAGGTCGGCACCGTCCTCATTGATGGCGTCATCTCCCATTCCTTTCGCAAAGGTCCGCTCCTCGCTGATGAGGGGGCGTTGCGGGGCGGTGAGTACTGCGAGGAGGTGTCAGCAGCCGAGCTCTCCGATGACGAACGAGTCCTCGTGATCGCTGTGAACGAGGTGGTGGAGCGCATTGTCCGTGGGCAGAGCTGGATCAGTCCGGAGGCACATCTGCTCTACGCCCGCTACGACATCATTCGGCTCGACGATGGAACCCCGGCACTGCTCGAAGCGGAACTGTTCGAACCGAGTCTTTTCCTGATGGTCGATCCGGCCGCGCCGGCCCGCTTCGTCGCAGCGGTGGAATCACTTCTCAGGAAGGGTGGTTCGTACGACGAGAACTGAGCCGCGCTCCGAGCCGTTTGGTGAACGGACGATCGTTGTGACTCGACGTTTTCGAAGCGTTCCATCGAAGGGAACGGGTCGTGATCCAGTTCGATGTCGAGAGGCCACCATCCACGACGAGATCGGCGCCGGTGATGTATGACGAGGACAGATCGTCGGTGAGAAACAGGATTGCGCGTGCGATGTCTGATGGACTCCCTAGTCGGCCGATTGGGATCACCTGCTGTCTGATTTCGCGGTTGAGATCATCGATGGGGTTGCCGACGGGATCGGAATGAACATCGCCGGGGGAAACGGCATTAACCCGTATTCCCTGCGGTCCCAGTTCGTCGGCGAGTTCCCGCACAGCCATGGTGATTGCAGCCTTGGACATGGAGTAGTCGAGCGACCGTCTGACGCTGGCGGAGTGAAGTGAGGACACGAACACCACGGCACCATGCAGATCGGAGTCGATCATCATGCGGACGACGCTTCTTGTGAGTGACAGAGGTCCGAGCAGGTTTGTCCGCCAGACCTGCTCGATCACGTCATCGTCGAGCTCTAGGAACCGACGACTCGCAGCGATGCCAACGTTGTTCACAAGTATCTGCGGCACCGCACCGAATTCCTCAAGTGCAGCCACGAGATCAGCGGGGTCCCCGGCCATGTCGTGCACAATCTGAAGCTCGCTGATATCTCGACATTTCTGGTGCAGCGCCGAGCCGTTTATGTCGATGGCGATGACTCTCGCACCTTGCTGGGAGAGTTGCGAGGCAGTGGCGAGTCCGATTCCGTTTGCTGCTCCGGTGACCACCGCGACCTTGCCAGCGTGGCTGCCCGATGTGTTACCTCCTGTCACGAGGCCAGCGTGCCGGCGAAGATCTGCCAGGCCAGCGCGCTCTTGGCCACAAGGCTGAGCACGAGGTACACCTTCTCGCCGTAGAGGTAGTCGGCGAAACGGCCACGACCTCGGTACTGCAGCCACTGGTTCAGCGCGAAGCAGTTGAACAACACGAAGAGCGAAATGACGATCCCGAAGACGAACGGCGGCACGCCATCGGGATTCGCTGCCACGCCGTTGATGACTGTGTTGTCGGTCGAAGCGGTGACGAGGGCAAAGGTGATGGCGATCCACGGAATGATCCCGACGATGCAGCCGAAGATGAATGGCCACCAGTTGACGGTTTCACGATCGCGGTTCACCTGCTCCATCACCAGGCCGAACAGGATCATCGCGGCGTTCACCCCGAAGATCGCCATCATCGCGTAGAGGTTGTTGATGCCGTTCAGTAGACCGATCAGCAGGATCATGATCGAGGCGCTCACGGAGTATTCGATCCACCGGGCGTAGTTGACTCCTCGCAGGAGATTCGCCTCGTACCAACGTCGCAGCGGCGTGATCGACATGAGCAGATGGTCGCCGGCGGCGAGGAACAAGAAGATGGCGATGGCGATCGGAAAGCTGAACTCGAAGAACTGCTTGGAGAGGCTGAGTGAACCCTCGGCACCGGGAGGTCCGGTCTGCACCGTGGCCACCACCGGGATGGCGAACGATGAACTGATCAGCAGGATCACGATTCCCTGGACGAGATGCAGGGAACCGACTCCGACATTCCAGTTTCGAAGGTTCCGCATGCGTGAGTGGTTTGCTGTTTCAGCCATGGTGGAACGCTAGGCCCCAGTATGGGATGAACGTGGTTCTTGGTCCCTGCCAAGCGTCTGTTGGGCAAAGCGTCTCTTGTGCCAAGCCCCTGATGGACCAAGTCCCGTTGTGAGATGCTCACGAGATGCGCGTGCACCTCGTCGACGGAACCTACGAACTGTTCCGGCACCATTTCGCCCTTCCGTCCCATGTGAACGCCGAGGGGCTCGAGGTGGCGGCCACCCGCGGGGTGCTGTCCTCGATGATCGGGATGCTCGAGGAGGGAGTGACCCATATCGGCGTTGCCACCGACCGGACCGTCGAATCGTTCCGGAACGACCTCTACGAGGGATACAAGAGCGGCGAGGACCTCGACCCGGTGTTGGGTAATCAGTTCCCGTTGCTCGACGATGTGCTGCGTGCCGCCGGTTTCACCGTGTTCTCGATGATCGAGCACGAAGCTGACGACGGCATGGGTTCTGCAGCGGCACTCGCTGCCGCGGATCCCCGGGTCGAACAGGTCATCATCTGCACCCCCGACAAGGATCTCGGCCAATGCGTGGTCGACGATCATGTCGTGCAGTTCGATCGCCGCAAAGGTCTACTCATCAACCGACAGGGTGTGATCGACAAGTTCGGCGTTCCACCCGAGTCCATTCCCGACTACCTGGCGCTGATGGGAGATTCATCCGATGGCTTCCCCGGTCTACCCGGTTGGGGAGCGAAATCAGCCTCGACCGTGCTCGCTCGCTATGGGCACATCGAGCACATCCCGGCTGATGTTGAACAGTGGGATGTTCAGGTTCGCGGCGCCGCGAAGTTGTCGGCAACCCTCAACGAGCAGTTGGAGTTGGCCATGTTGTTCCGCACCATCGCCACGGTCGTGACCGATGCGCCCACGATGCAGTCGGTCGACGAACTGCGCTGGACCGGTCCCACCTCAGAGTTCATGGCGCTGTCGGAACGCATCGACGCCACTCGCATGATGGTCCGGCTGGAAAAGGCGATGGCCGCTCGTTGAGCGGCCATCGGGTGAACATCAAGCGAAGTCGTGCGCCACGGCGCATCAGCCGCTGATCAACTGTCGGACTTGGTGTCCTCGGTCTTGGCTGGCGTGACCTCGGTCTTGGCTGCGGCGCCCTCGCCATCACGGAGGCCCTTCTCGAACTCGCCCTTGGCGGAGCCGAGGGAGCGGGCCAGCTTGGGGAGCTGAGATCCGCCGAAGATCAGAGCGACGATGATTCCAACAATCACCCATTCGTTCATTGTGAGGTTCTCCTGAGGTTTGGCGAGGAGGTTCCGCAGGGTTGCGGACCATCTAGCCCCAGCGTAGGCCCTATGCCGGGCAAAGGCTCACCGCCCCCATTCCGACCCACCTTCTGCATATCGGTAGTCTTGCGGCCATGTCCGAACATCCCATGACGCAGCGCTTGGCCGAACTCGCCGAGCGCAAGCAGGAAGCCCTCCATGCCGGTTCCGAGCGCTCGGTCGAGCGGCAGCATTCCAAGGGCAAGATGCTGGCCCGTGAGCGCATCGACTACCTCCTCGATGAGGGGTCATTCCACGAACTGGACATGCTGGCCCGCCACCGTGCTCATGAGAGCGGCATCGAGGAGCGCCCGTACACCGATGGCGTCATCACTGGCTGGGGCACCATCGACGGCCGCAAGGTGTTCGTGTTCTCGCAGGACTTCACCGTGTTCGGTGGTGCGCTCGGTGAGGTCTTCGCCGAGAAGATCCACAAGGTCATGGACCTCGCTCTGTCAGTGGGCGCTCCGCTGATCGGTCTCAACGACGGCGCCGGTGCCCGCATTCAGGAAGGCGTCGTGTCGCTCGCCAGCTATGGCGGCATCTTCCATCGCAATGTGCAGGCCTCGGGTGTTACGCCGCAGATCTCGGTGATCCTCGGCCCATGCGCCGGCGGTGCGGTCTACAGCCCCGCCATGACCGACTTCATCTTCATGGTCGATCAAACCTCGCATATGTTCATCACCGGCCCTGATGTTGTGAAGACCGTGACCGGCGAAGAGGTCACGCTCGAGGAACTCGGCGGCGCCAAGAGCCATGCCACCAAGTCTGGTGTGGCCACCTTCGTGTCGCCCGACGAGCAGTCCTGCCTCGACGACGTCAAGTACCTCTTCTCGTTCCTACCCTCGAACAATCTCGAGACCCCGCCGGAACTGCCCACCGACGACGACCCGATGCGTCTGTGTCCCGAGCTTGTCGACATCATGCCGGCCAGCCCGAACATCCCCTACGACATGAAGAAGGTCATCGCGTCGGTTGTCGACGACGGCGACTTCTTCGAGTACTTCCCGCGCTGGGCTGGCTCGATAGTGTGTGGCTTCTCTCGCCTCAACGGTCAGACCGTCGGCATCATCGGTAACCAGCCCATGATGCTGGCGGGCGTGCTCGATATCGAGTCCGCCGAAAAGGGCGCCCGGTTCGTGCGCACTTGTGATGCCTTCAACATCCCGATCGTCACCTTCGTCGATGTTCCCGGCTTCCTGCCCGGTGTCGACCAGGAGTACGGCGGCATCATTCGTCACGGCGCCAAGCTGCTCTACGCCTTCTGTGAGGCCACTGTTCCTCGCATCCAGGTCATCACTCGTAAGGCCTACGGCGGCGCGTATGTGGTCATGAACTCCAAGTCCATCGGCGCCGATCTCGCCTTCGCCTGGCCTTCGGCTGAGCTGGCCGTGATGGGTCCGCAGGGTGCGGTCGAGATCCTCTATAAGCGTGAACTCCAGAATGCTGCCGATCCGGTCACCCGTCGAGCTGAGTTGGTCGATGACTACACCGAGCGATTCGCCAATCCCTATGCGGCGGCCGAGCGTGGTTTCGTCGACGATGTCATCGACCCCGCCGAGACTCGCATCAAGGTCATTGCCGGGCTCGAGATGCTCAAGTCCAAGCGCGAGGAACTGCCGCATCGCAAGCACGGGAACATTCCGCTGTGACCGACAGCGCTCGCGTGTCGATCACGCCGGAGCCCACCATCGAGGAGGCGGCGGCCATCGCCGCCGCCATCGAGGTCACGCGCCCACAGGTGGTGCTGGTCGAACAGCGCGCCCGCGAGTCGCGCTGGCGATTCTCGGGTCGGTGGTGGGCAACCCCGCTGCCGCAGCGTCGCCCCCGCCCCTAACGAACCGGGCGTTCGCCAGTTCGGTCAGTTCGGGCCGAACACCTTCGAGGCAACCTGTCCGAGCAACTCGACGCGCTCGGGGTTGTGACCATTCGCGGGCAGCGCACAGGTGATTCCGTCGATGCCCATGGCCTTCACGGTTTCGAACTGTTCGCCGAGTTCATCGGGACCGCCCCAGTTGACGAGACCCAGGAAAACCTCGCGAGTGGCGTCGTCGACGGCGTCGAGGTCGATGCCCCGGGTGAGCATGAAGGCCTTGGCCTCGGTGTAGGCCTCATCGGCGGTGGGGGCGATGACGCATTGCATCATCTTGGTGACTGAGATGGTGCTGCGGTCGCGACCGAGACGATCGCAATGGGCGGCGAGCGCATCGAGCTTGCGCGGCACTTCGTCGAGCGGGCAGGTGAAGTTGGCCTCATCGGCGTACTGGGCCACCATGCGCAAGGTCTTCTTCTCGCCCGAGCCACCGATCATGATCGGGATCCGGCTGAGCGGAGCGGGCTGATTGATGGCGTTGTCGACGCTGTAGTGCGTGCCGCTGAAGGTGGGTCGCTCATCGCGCAGCATCGGCAGGATGATCTGGAGCGCTTCCTCGAGCTTCTCGAAACGATCGGTGAACGTGCCGAACTCGAAGCCCAACGAGTTGTGTTCGAGCTCGAACCAACCGGCGCCGATGCCGAGCTGCGCCCGTCCCTTCGACACGATGTCGAGGGTGGTGATGGTCTTGGCCAGCAGCGCCGGATTGCGGTAGGTGTTGCCGGTGACGAGAGCAGCGAGGCGCACGGTGCTCGTGTGCTGGGCCAGTGCCGCGAGCAGTGAGTAGCACTCGATCATGTAGTCGCTCGGAGCGCCCAACATGGGTAGTTGGTAGAAGTGGTCCATGACCAAGACGGTGTCGAAGCCGGAGCGGTCGGCAGCAGATGCTTGGGCCGCGATCGTGTCGAAGAGATCGACATCGGCCACGCCGGGATAGGTGAAATTCGGGATCTGATAGCCGAGACGGGTCATGGTTCCTCCTGAGCGAAGGCCGTATCGTACGCCCATGCAACTGATCTTCGACCGGATCGAACTCGCCGACGGACGACGGGCGCCGCTCGGCGGATCGCCGGGTGGTGAACATGCCCTCGATCGGTTCGTCATCGGGATCGCTCCATCGATCACGGCATCGCATGTCTTCGACACTGCGGCTCAGGCGCATTCCTGGTCTTGGTCGATCGCCGCCGATGCTCTTGCCGGCCATTCGCTTCGATCGGTTTCGATCGTGCTGCGGGTGGTCGATGGTCGCGGCCCACTGCGCATGTTCCGGCACGGCTATCAGTCTTGGAGTCCCTGTGATGTTGCCGTGTTCGGCGTGGATCGCGATCCTTCGTTGGCCGAAGGCTCGCTGGAGTTGGTGCGCGGTGTGCATCAGGCGGACCAACGCGTTGTCACCGATCGCGACGAACTGCGCTCGGAATGGCTGACCCTGCTCATCGACGACACCGGCTCGCCGGTCCTCGTCGGTTTCGACGGCGGTACGCGGCACGACGGCACGTTCCGTCTGCGCAACGGCGCCACCGGGCCCGAGTTGTGGTGTGAGGCATTCCTCGGTGATGCCGTGCTCGCTGCGGGGGAGGAACGCCACCTCCATGATCTGCTCATCGCGAGTGGTGCGCCGGCGGAGGATCTCCTCGCCGGATGGGCCATTCACGCTGGACAGGTGGGCCGTGCCCGCGTTGATGCGCCCTACCAAGTTGGGTGGTGCAGTTGGTACCACTACTTCCACGACGTCACTGAGGCCGATCTCGATCACAACCTCGCCCTTGCCGACTCGTGGCCATTCGATGTGTTCCAACTCGACGACGGCTATCAGTCCGCCATCGGCGATTGGCTGATCACCAACGAGAAATTCCCGAGCGATATTGGCTCCATCGCTGACCGCATCGCCGCGGCCGGTCGCACGCCCGGTATCTGGATCGCCCCGTTCCTGGCCGCTCCCGATTCGCAGATCGCCACCAAGCATCCCGAGTGGCTCGCCACCTTTCCCGATGGTTCGCCGCTCATCACCATGTTCAACCCGCCGTGGGGTGGCGGCATGGGCGGGTTCATGTACGGCCTCGACACCACCCATCCTGAGGTGATCGAACATCTCGAAGGTCTGGCTCGCACGCTGGTCAATGTGGGCTTCGACTATCTGAAGCTGGACTTCACGTTCTCTCCCGCATACGACGGGGTTTGGCATGACTCATCGCAGACACCAGCGCAGCGGGTGCGTTCCGGTTACGACGCCATCCGGCGGGGCGCGGGCGATGCGTTCCTGCTCGGCTGTGGTTCGCCGCAGTCCAATGTGGTGGGTGTGGTCGACGGCAATCGCATCGGTCCCGATGTGGCGCCCTCATGGCCGATCGAGGCGAAGACCGAACCGCTTGCCGGGTATCGGGGAAGTCAACCCTCAACACGAAACGCGTGGTTCAACACTGCGGCCCGATCGTTCATGCATCGTCGTCTGTGGCTCAACGATCCCGACTGCCTCATGCTGCGCAACGCCGAGACGGAACTCACCGCCGAGCAGATGCGCACCTGGGCGCTTGCCGTCGGTGTGTCTGGGGGCATGGCACTGGTGAGCGATGACCTCGCGCTTGTTGATGCCAGAGGGCGGGCGCTGCTTGATGAAGCGATCGAGCTCGGTCGTGCTGCCGATGAAGCCGCCCGGTCCGGCGAGGTTCCGACCAGCCCGGATCTGCTTGCTGGTTCCGCACCCACCGCGTTGTCATCGCAGTCCTTCACCCTCACGGTCAATGCCGAGAGCGGCGGTTCTCGCTCCGACTGAGCCGGCCAGCACCGAACCCGCTCGATCCGGAACCGACCCTGCTCGCGGCGGACTGCAGGCGAGGCCACCGCAGCCGTTACCGTTCGGACATGTCCGAGGCCCCAGCCCCTCTTGCCGATCTGCGTGTCATCGATATGGCCACGGTGCTGGCGGGGCCCGGTTGTGCCCGTCATCTGGCTGACTTCGGCGCGGATGTCATCAAGGTTGAGCGGCCGGGTTCGGGCGACACAGTGCGGGCCATGGGCTGGCGTGATCCATCCGATGACGTCACGTTGTTCTGGAAGCTCGCCGGTCGGGGCAAGCGCAGCATCGTGCTCGACCTGAAGCAATCCGAGGAACTCGACATCCTGCGCCGCCTCATCGCCACCGCCGATGTGCTGGTCGAGAACTTCCGCCCCGGCAAACTCGAAGCACTCGGCCTACGCCCCGAGGAACTCATTGCGGCCAATCCGAAGCTGGTCATCACCCGGGTGAGCGGATTCGGTCAGACCGGCCCCTACGCGCATCGGCCCGGTTTCGCCACGCTGGCCGAGGCCATGTCGGGATTCGCCAATGTGAACGGCGAACCCGATGGTGGTCCGATGCTTCCACCCATCGCCCTCACCGACGAGGTCACGGCACTGGTGGCTGCGTTCGCCACAATGGTCGCGGTGCATAGCGGCGTCGGGCAGGTGGTCGACGTCAACCTGCTCGAGTCCATGCTGCATCTCATGGGTCCGCTGCTCTCGGCCCAGGTGGTGTCGGGTTATGAGCAACCGCGACTCGGCTCCGGTATCCCGTACTCGGTGCCGCGCAACACCTACCGATGCAGTGATGGCCGATGGGTGGCCATCTCCACCACCGCCGAGAGCGTGGCCCAGCGGCTCATGGCCGTTGTTGGCTATCCCGATGATCCGCGCTTCGCCGGCTTCGACAATCGAGTGGCGAATCGCGAACTCGTGGACCAGTTAGTTGGCGACTGGATCGCCCAGCGCACACTTGATGAAGTACTGGCCATCGCCGATGAGGCCGAGGTTGCCGCTGCCGCGGTGTACTCGATGGCCGACGTCATCGCTGATCCCCATGTGATCGACCGCGGGATCGTTCTCGATGTCGCTGGGGTGGGCATGCAGAATGTCATTGCCCGGTTGTCGAAGACGCCCGGCGGCGTTCGGTTCGCGGCCCGCCCCCTTGGCGCTGATCGCGACGATGTGATCGCTGAGTTGGAGCGACTCGAAGCATCCGACGACTGAGACCAGTCGGGTGTGAAGAACTCAGGCCCGGTGCTGCGCAGCCAACTCGGCGATATCGGCCATGATGCGGCCGAGTTCGAAATCCTTCGGTGTGTAGACACGGGCCACGCCGGCGGCCAAGAGCGTGGGCCGGTCTTCCTCGGGGATGATGCCGCCCACGATTACCGGCGCCGTGACTCCTTCGGCCCGGAGGCGTTCGACCACATCGGGCACCAGTTCGAGATGGCTTCCCGAGAGGATCGAGAGGCCGACCACGTCGACGTCCTCGTCGCGAGCCACTGCGGCGATCTGCTCGGGGGTGAGGCGGATGCCCTGGTAGATGACTTCCATGCCGGAATCGCGGGCGGCAACGGCGATCTGCTCGGCCCCGTTGGAGTGTCCGTCGAGCCCGGGCTTGCCGACGAGCAGGCGTGGAGGGCCACCGGCCATGGATCGGGAGATCTCAGCGACGGCTCGCAGATCGGCGGGCAACTGGCCGATGCCGATGGCCGCGGAAACTCCGGTGGGGGCGCGGTATTCGCCGAACACCTCGCGCAGCGTGTTGGCCCATTCGCCGGTGGTGCCGCCCGCATGGGCAAGCGCGATGGAGGCCGCCATGATGTTCTCGTCGGATTGCGCAACCCGACGCAGTTCGTCGATGGCAGCAGCGACGGCAGCGTTGTCGCGTGAGGCGCGCCATTGTTCGAGCTCCGTGATGGTGAGTGCCTCGACGGCGGAGTCGACGCGCAGGATGTTCTCCTCGCCACCGAGAGGTGATTCGGCGGTCTCGGTGAACGAGTTCACGCCCACGACCTTCTGATCACCGGACTCGATACGACGCACCCGCTCGGTGTTGGAAGCCACGAGGCGACCCTTGAGTTCCTCGATGGCGGCGAACGCGCCTCCGTGGGCCAGCACATCATCAAGTTCAGCTTTGGCATCGGCCACGAGTTGCGCGGTGAGCCCCTCGATCACATGGGAGCCGTCGAGGATGTCGCCATATTCGAGAAGATCGGTTTCGAAGGCCAGCACCTGCTGCATGCGCAGCGACCACTGTTGATCCCAAGGGCGGGGGAGGCCGAGTGCCTCGTTCCACGCAGGGAGCTGCAGCGAACGAGCACGGGCGTTCTTGGAGAGCGTGACGCCGAGCATCTCGAGCACGATCCGTTGCACGTTGTTCTCGGGCTGGGCCTCGGTGAGGCCGAGCGAATTGACCTGCACGCCGTAACGGAACCGACGGGCTTTCGGGTCGGTGATGCCGTAACGCTCGAGCGTGATTTCATCCCACAGCTGCGTGAAGGCGCGCATCTTGCAGGTTTCCTCGACGAAGCGGATGCCGGCGTTCACGAAGAACGAGATGGACGCCACTACTGCGCTCATCTCTTCGGGCGTGACCTGTCCGGAATCGCGCACGGCATCGAGCACGTCGATGGCGGTGGCCAGTGAGAACGCGATCTCCTGCACCGGCGTGGCGCCGGCTTCTTGCAGGTGGTAGCTGCACACGTTCATCGGATTCCAGAACGGCACATTGTTGGCGCAGTAGGCGATCATGTCGACGATGAGTCGACGCGAGGGCTCGGGCGGGAAGATGTAGGTGCCGCGAGACAGGTATTCCTTGACGATGTCGTTCTGGGTGGTTCCTCGAAGCTGCGTGCTGGGAACTCCCTGCTCCTCGGCATGGGCCACATAGAGCGCGAGCATCCAGGCCGCCGGTGCATTGATGGTCATCGAGGTGTTCATCTCACCGACCGGGATGCTGTCGAGCAACTGACGCATATGGCCGATGTTGGCCACGGGCACACCGACCTTGCCGACCTCGCCGCGGGCGCGGGGGTCGTCGGGGTCGTAACCGGTCTGGGTGGGCAGATCGAAGGCGATCGACAACCCGGTCTGGCCCTTCGAGAGATTCGTTCGGTACAGCTCGTTCGAGGCCTTGGCAGTGGAGTGCCCCGAGTAGGTGCGCATCATCCACGGGCGATCGGGCTTGGTGGTCATGGTCCTATCGTTCCTCACGGATCGGTCGTCTGTCACGATGACAGCGCGTGGCGGAGATGGTCGAGGTACTCGGCGCGGCTGATCTCGATGGCGCCGAGCGAGGCGAGATGGTCGGTGAGCCACTGCACGTCGAGCAGGACGACCCCGATGTCGCGGAGATGCTCGACCAGACCGACCAGCGCGACTTTTGATGCATCGGTGGCCTTGTGGAACATGGATTCGCCGGCGAACAGACCATCGATATGAACGCCGTAGAGACCGCCGACCAGCGAGTCGGTGGTTGGGTCCCAGCATTCGATGGAATGGGCCCAGCCGAGTTCGTGGAGACGGTTGTACGCGACCCGAATCTCATTGTTGATCCAAGCACCGTCCCGCGATGGGTCGGCACAGGCCATGAGCACCTCGTCGAACGCGGTGTCGATCCGTATTTCGAAGCGACGGCAGGACCGTCG
Source organism: Actinomycetota bacterium (assembly GCA_009705225.1). Classification (GTDB taxonomy): domain Bacteria; phylum Actinomycetota; class Acidimicrobiia; order Acidimicrobiales; family Acidimicrobilacustridaceae; genus Acidimicrobilacustris. The sequence goes on from WLCQ01000018.1 coordinate 16,657, forward strand.
GAGCGAACGCGAGACGACCAGGGCATCGAGGGGGAGAATGCCGCGACGCGCCGGTGACCACCAGCCCACGAGTCGCTGACCGGAGAGATGCATCGGGAAGATGCCCGAGCGGTACGCGGCCAGCAGTGTGCCCGGTTCGAGATCAGCACCGATGCCGACGAGGTCGTCATCGCCCGCGCTGTGAGCCGATGGAAGTTCCCATTGTGTCGGTGCTGGCTCGATGGGCACGCGTTGGGACGGAACCGGTTACTTGCGGTAGTCGAAGAAGCCCTGGCCGGACTTGCGACCGAGGTGACCAGCAGTGACCATGCGACGCAGACGGGGGACAGGGGCGTAGTTCGGATCGCTGAACTCGTCGTAGAGCGCATCGAGGATGGCAACCGAGGTGTCGAGACCCACGAGGTCGAGCAGAGCGAGCGGGCCCATCGGGAAGTTGCAGCCGCCCTTCATGGCGGTGTCGATGTCGTCGCGGCTGGCGACGCCGTTCTCGAGCATGCGCACTGCGTTGTTGAGGTACGGGAAGAGCAGTGCGTTGACGATGAAGCCAGCGCGGTCGGCGACCTCGACGGCGTTCTTGCCGCAGGCATCGGCGAAGGCCTTGACCGAATCGATGGTGGCATCGCTGGCGGTCATCGGGCGCACGATCTCGACGAGTGACATGGCCGGAGCGGGGTTGAAGAAGTGCACACCGCACACCTGATCGGGACGGCCGGTGACCATGGCCATTTCGACCACGGGAAGGGTGGAGGTGTTGGTAGCGATGATTGTGCCGGCGCCACAGATGGCATCGAGTTCGCGGAACAGGGCCTTCTTGACCTCAAGATCCTCGACCACGGATTCGATGACGAGATCGCAATCGGCGAGATCGGCGAGATCGGCGGTGGCGGTGACCCTTGCGAGGGCGGCATCGGCGTCGGCCTGCTCACGGCGGCCCTTCTCAACCTGACGGGCGAGGGACTTGGCCAGCCCGGCGACCATGGCCTGGGCGCTCTCGAGTGAACGGGAACGCAGCACGACCTCGTGCCCGGTGGTTGCGGCGACCTCGGCGATACCCGAGCCCATGATGCCGGAGCCGACGATGCCGATACGTGCGATAGCCATGATGGTTCCTCTTCGTGGTCGCCGGCCGAGGTAGGTCCGGACAGGAAAGGGACAGGTTACCGCTCGGTAGGTTCCATGATCCAGCGAACGCCGGCCAGCGAACGCCGGCCAGCGAACGCCGGCCAGCGCTCACCAAGTGGCGGCAGATCGGGGACATCGGTGCATTCGCTAGCGTGCTCTTCCGTGAGGTCGGCTAGGTGACGGCGAACTGTTCGCCGATGCGAGGGTCGACATCGTCGGAGGAGAAATCATGAACGGACCGCTCGCGCTCGTCGGAGGCGATGAATTCACTGCAGGGTGTGACTTCGACGCCCGACTCATTGCCGATGTTGGCGCTGCCGAGGTGCTTCTGCTGCCCACCGGCTCCGCCTACGAGAACCCCGGTCGATTGGTGGCAGCGGCTGAAACATGGTTCGCCGGTCTTGGTGTGAAGTTGCGAACGCTTGGCGTGTACACCCGGTCCGACGCGTTCGTCGCCGAAAACATCGCTGCGGTGGCCGATGCTCGCATGATCTATCTCGCCGGCGCCTCACCGATGCATATGCGTTCGGTGCTGAAGGACACGCCGTTGTTCGAGGCTTTGCAGGAGGCATGGCGATCGGGAGCGGCATTGCTCGGCGCCGGCGCCGGTGCCGATGTGCTGTGCGATCCGATGGTTGATCAGCGCGGCGGTGCCTACACGGTCGGGTTGGGGCTCGTGCCGGGGGTTTCGGTGATCCCGGTCTCCAACACCTGGTCCAAGGAAAAGGTGCATCGCACTGTTGCGCTGGCTCCGACCGATGTTGTTGTGGTCGAACTCCCCGAGCGCACAGCCATCGTGCTCGACGATTCCGATGGCTGGCACAGCATCGGTGTGGGCGAGGTCATCGTGCACACCGGACACGGCGTCGGAACGCTTGCCGATATCCCGAAGCCGGTCTCCTGAATCTGGGCTGTGAATCAGAACTCAGACATGGTGTTCTGAGCGCAGATTCAGGTCTCGTGCGTCAGGCTGCGGTGATGGACTTCAGTTCAACCACGAAGATGAGAGTCTCGTCCGGGGCGATTTTGATGCCCTGTCCCGATGAGCCGTAACCCTTCTCCGGTGGGATGACCAGCTGACGAATGCCGCCGGCCTGCATCCCCTGCAGTCCCTCGGTCCAGCCGGGGATGACCTGGTTGAGCCCGAAGGTGGCTGGCTGGCCCCGGGTGTAGGACTCATCGAAGATGGCGCCAGTGGAGCAGGACACGCCGAGGTAGTTCACGGTGACCTTGTCGGTGGCGGCGACCGCCGGCCCGGTACCGGTCTTGACATCGGTGATCTGCAGACTGGTCGGGGGCGGACCGATCGGGACGTCCACGGTGGGTGCGTTGGGCGGAGGGAGTTCGGTCAGTGCGACGCAGGGCTTGCCCGCGGCCGAAGCTGCCTTCGGCGTGGTGCTGGTCGGCGTGCTGGTCGGCGTGGTCGTTGCCGTGCTCGCCGTGGTCGATGAGGAGGTGGCCGAGTCGGTCGCGGTGCCGGATCCCTTGCTCAGCACCATGAACAGACCAATGATCACCAACACGGTGATCGGGGTGGCCACAGTGATGATCAGCCGTCGACGACGCTCATAGCGGGCCTGTGCTGCTCGTTCGGCGGACAGGCGGGCACGGTGGCCGGCCTTCTTACGTTCACGCTTGTCGGTACCCATATGGGGCGAGACGCTAGCAACTGGAGCTCAGCGAGGTATTTCGCCGCTCCGGACGACGGTGATGCCCGTGATGGTGACCACGTCGGTCGGCTGCCCGCTGCGTGAGGCGAGCGCGTTGATGGCCACCAGGGTGTCGAATCCGTCGAGGAGTGTGCCAAAGGCGGTGGCGCTGTCATCGATATCGGCGGCCTGCTCGAACGTGGCGAGCAGGAACTGGCCCTTACTGGCACTTCCCACGCCAGCGGTGCCGACCATCGCGATCGAACCCGGTCCGAAGATCTGACCAGCAGGAGCAATCTCGTTGGGGATTGCGAACATGGTGTTGGGCGACGTGAAGGACACGCCGACCGTGAATGACTTGCGGGGGATGATCGATGTGATCGGCTGACCGTCGTAGAAGTGATAGCGGGCCAGTGCCACGAAGGCGTTGACGGTATTCGGCGTGCGCTCAGGGTTGAGTTGCACGGTGAGGTCGCCCTTGGTGGTGGAAATCACGGCCCGGTAGAAGTGGGTCGGGTCGATGCAGTTGGCCGGCGCCTCGGCGAACGATGTGGTGCGTGGCGAGGAACCGTCCTCGGCCGGACATGGCGTGGGGCCACTGAGAGCAGCGCCGGGGCTGGCCGGTGGGGGCGTGACCCCGGAGTTCGGAATCGCCGATGTGGTCGGGCCGCTGGGCAGGGTCGTGGTGCTGGTGGCCGGGGAACTCGTCGTGCTCGAACCGCCGAGGTATGCGCCGAGGATCGAGAGAATCACGACCACAATGACGATGGTGCCTGCGAGACGCTGACGTCGTTTTGTCCGGTCACGGGCGTCCGCGGCGGCCACTGTGCGGGCCTGTCGGCGTTGGAGTTCTCGTTGTCGTCGATTGCGCTGATCAGCCATGTCGTCACGGATCATAAATCTGATTCCGTGTCCACGGTGGGTGGCCGGTAGCGTGGCCGCCCGTGGCTCTCCTCGTTCAGAAGTTCGGTGGTACCTCGGTCGGCACACCTGACCGCATGCGCGCCGTCGCCGAGCATGTCGCCCGTACGGTTCGCCGCGGTGATCAGGTCGTGGTTGTCATCTCCGCCATGGGCAAGGAGACCGACGATCTGCTGCGCATCGCCAGAGAGGTCTCCAACACCCGTCCCGGTCGCGAGATGGACATGCTCATTACCGCTGGTGAACGGAAGGCAACCGCACTTCTGTGCATGGCCATCGCCGATCTCGGCGTGGAGGCCGAATCATTCACCGGATCCCAAGCCGGGTTCCTCACCGATTCCACGCATACCAACGCCAAGATCATCGAGGTGAAGCCCGATCGCATCCGCGCCTCACTGGCCGCCGGCCGTGTTGCGGTAGTGGGTGGGGCCCAGGGCCAGTCCGCCGAGCGCAATGTCACGTTCCTCGGACGTGGCGGTTCCGACACCACGGCGGTGGCGTTGGCCCATGCGCTCGGCGCCGATTCCTGCGAGCTCTACACCGATGTACCGGGTGTGTTCACCAGCGATCCACGAATCGTCACCAACGCCCGAAAGATGGAGCACATCACCTTTGATGAGCTTCTCGAGATGACCGCCAATGGCTGCCCCAAGCCGGCGATGCGGTCCGTCGAATATGCCCGCACCCATGGGGTCGAGCTGCATGTGCGCTCGGCCTTCACCTGGGAGTCGGGCACCGTCGTCACCAAGGAGTCCACCATGGAACAGGCAATCGTTTCCGCAGTCGTGCATGACGCCGACGAAGCCAAGGTCACCATCGGGGGCGTTGCTGATCGCCCCGGCGTGGCAGCGCATGTCTTCCGGGCGCTGGCCGATGCCGACGTCAATGTCGACCTCATCGTGCAGAACACCTCGGAGCAGGGCGTCACCGACATCTCGTTCACGGTTCCTCACGGCGACCTCGAGAAGGCCGTCGCCATCTGCGAGACCGCTGGTGCCGAGGTGGGCTTCACCAGCGTCACTGCCGAACCCGCCATTGCCCGCGTGAGCGTGGTCGGTGCCGGAATGAAATCGCATCCCGGTGTGGCGGCCACGGTGTTCGAGACTCTCGCCGCCAACGACATCAACATCGAGATGATCGCCACCTCGGCCATCCGTGTGAGCTGTGTGGTTGCCGAGGCCGATGTGGAGCGCGCCGTGGTGGCACTGCATGATTCCTTCGGTCTGGCCAACGGCCCCGTCTACGTCGACTGACCCACCGAGGATCCCTTACACCCCTTGGTCTCGCGGAAATCAGTTGGCATCGGCCCCGGGGGGTGCCGGTAGGGTCTCGCCCCTATGCGTATCGGAATTGTGGGAGCAACCGGGCAGGTCGGCGCCGTCATGCGGGCCATCCTCGCCGAGCGGCAGTTTCCCGTCACCCAACTTCGTCTCTTCGCCTCGGCTCGTTCAGCCGGTCGCACCCTGCCATGGGGTGACGGTGAGATCGTCGTCGAGGACGCCGACACCGCCGACTACAGCGGCCTCGACATCGTGCTGTTCTCCGCCGGTGGTGGCACCTCGCTCGCACTGGCGCCGCGTGTTGCCGAATCCGGCGCCATCGTGGTCGACAACTCCTCGGCATGGCGTATGGATCCGCAGGTGCCGCTCGTGGTGCCCGAGGTCAACGCCCACGCCCTCGACTTCATCCCGAAGAACATCGTCGCCAATCCCAACTGCACCACCATGGTCGCCATGCCGGTGCTCAAGCCGCTCGATCTCGAGGCCGGACTCCGTTCGCTTTCGGTCACCACATTCCAGGCCGTCTCCGGGGCTGGTCTGGCGGGCACATCGGAACTCGAGGAGCAGGTGCGAGCAGTGGGCGATGGCGCCTCTGCACTCACCATGTCGGGCTCGGCAGTCGACTTCCCGCCGGCATCCAAGTTCCCAACCACAATCGCCTACAACGTGATCCCCTTCGCCGGGAAACTCGTCGAGGACGGACTCGGTGAGACCGACGAGGAGCAGAAACTGCGCAACGAGAGTCGCAAGATTCTGGAACTGCCCGAGCTGCTCGTGAACACCACCTGTGTGCGAGTACCGGTGTATGCCGGCCACTCGATGACGATTTCCGCTGGATTCGCCGAGGAACTCACCCCGGAGAACGCCCGTCGCCTGCTGGTCAAGGCTCCCGGTGTCGAACTGGCCGACATCCCCACCCCGCTCATGGCCGCCGGGGCCGACGACACCTTCGTCGGTCGTATCCGAGTTGATTCCACCATGAAGAACGGTCTGTCGCTGTTCCTGTCGGGCGACAACCTCCGCAAGGGGGCAGCCCTCAATGCCGTGCAGATCGCCGAAGCGCTGCTCGAACGTCGATCCTGATCGGCATCGACCCGATCAGAACTTGAGGCTGAAATGCAGATGACCCCCATGCATGTGCATGAGGGTCATCTCCGGGTCGGGCTGGCGGGATTCGAACCCACGACCTCTTCGTCCCGAACGAAGCGCGCTACCAAGCTGCGCTACAGCCCGTGAGGGTGCGACTCTATCTGACCTCGGCCAGTGCCACGAATGGCGGGTTCAGTTGCCGACGGAGAGGTCGCTGGCTTCGCCGGTGATGAGCGAGATGGCGTCCTCGAAGCCCTCGCCGGCCAGCAGCGCGGTTGCGGCTCGTCGAATGGTGAGCGAGTCGAACGGCTTCACGATGAAACCGTCGGCATCGCAGCGCTGGGCCTGGAAGAGGTCATGCACCCGATCGAGTAGCAGCAGCACCGCGGTGATCGGGATGCGGTCGACGCTCTCGGCATTGCGGATGGCCAGACAGGTGGCGATGCCGCCCATGTTGCCGATCTGCTCATCGAGGATCACGAGGTCAGGCGCGACCTGATCAATTGCCTGCAGCACATCGATGCCAGCGCGCACACGGAACACCGTGGTGTCGCCGTCGGAGAGAGCGGCATCGACCTCGTCGAGGATCCAGTCGGCATCGGTGGCAAGAAGGATGTTCGGCACGTCGCCGAGGCTACCGGTTCGGCCCGGAGCCGCCCAACCTTCGCCCGGTGGCCTGTTGGAGATCGAATGGAAACTCCGTGGGGACCAGTTGGCGATCAGGCCGGGAAGATATGCCCGGTGAGCCGCTCGAGTCCGGCGAGGTCGTGCACATCGGTGTCGAGGAACGGCACCGTGACGACCGGCGCCGCGGGAAGGGCCGCGGTGAGCGTGGCGAGGTGATCGAGTTCGGTTGTTGCGATCTCGACCGATTCGAGCAGGGCGGTCGCGAAGGGGCCCAGCGGGGTGGTGGCGAACTGATCGAGTTGCGCATGGAGTTCACTGAGGCTCTGTTCACCGAACTGGGGGTGCACCCGGTTGACGATGAGCGCATCGACGGAGATTCCGGCCATGCCGAGATCGGTGACGAACGCGGTGGCCTCCTCAGCGATATCTCGCCGGGGAACGGTGACCAGCACGAATGTGGTGGTGTCGGCGGCGAGCAGTTCGCGCACCGCCACCGCCCTGGCCCGGAAGCCATCCTCCATGCCCTCGAAGTTCGCGAAGAACTCGATGACGTCGTCGACGACACTGGCACCAACGACCCGCGAGATGCTGCGCAGGAATGTTTGGGCTGCGAGGTTGACGGCGCGGGCCAGACCCCGTGATGGCGTGACGAGCATCTTGTAGAGGCGATGGTCGAGAAACCGGGTGATGCGATTCGGGGCGTCGAGGAAATCGAGCGCATTCGTTGTTGGTGGCGTGTCCACGATGACGATGTCGAAGCGGTCGTCGTTGTGCAGCTCATAGAGCTTCTCCATTGCCATGTACTCATGGGTGCCCGACAGCGCATCGGCGATGTTCTTGAAGAACGTGTTGTTCAGAATGTTCTGCGCCTGCTGCGGGCTTGGTGCGTAGGTGCGGATGAGGTTGGCGAAGGTTGCTCGGGTGTCGAGCATGACTGCCCACAGCTCACCGTTCCATGGACCGGCCACGCGCATGGCCTCGGAACCGCGGGCGGTGTCGGCATCGAGACCCATGGCATCAGCCAGTCGACGGGCGGGATCGATGGTGACGACGCAGGCCCGACGACCGCGCCGAGCGGCTTCGAGTGCGATGGTGGCGGCGCTGGTGGTCTTGCCAACCCCGCCGGCGCCCGTGCACACCACGACCGAATGCGTGTCGAGAAGCTGGCCGATGGGGTCGTGCAGGTCGGGGATGGGGACGCTGGTCATTGTTCGACCGTCTCGGCGATCTGATGCAGCCCTGTCGTTAGTGCAGCGATGAGATCATCGAGGTGGGTTGGCCCGAGATCGGTCGAGAACTGCAGCGGCAGGCTGATGAGGGGGAGTGGGAGTTGGTCGGCGAGCCGGTCGAGCTGCTCACGCTGGCGATCCATCCATGTGGTTCGGAACGCAGCCGCTTCCGAGAGCGCCGTGAGCAGCGGCACGTCGATAGTTCCGGCAAGGGATGGGCCGAGGTTGTCGACGATCTGTCGGATGTCGAGGTCGAGACCCTCGAGCCGTGGGGCGAGACCGTTGACCACCACCGGGCCGAGTTGCACGCCGACGTCATCCTCGAGAGCGAACGCAGTTTCGATCAGCTCGTTGACCGGGGTCTCCTCGGGAAGGGTGACCAGCAGCACCCGACAGCGTTCCGGGTCGGCCAGCATCTCGAGTACCTCGATGCCCTGGTTGGCGATCGGGCCAGCGGTGACGGCATCGCGTAGGCCGGCGGGGGAGCGCAGGAACGACACCGCGTGGCCCGCGGCAGGGGCATCCAGGATGATGAGATCGGCAGCTCTCGCGAGTTCGAGCTGCTTCACCCGGCCGAGCACGAGCAGGTCGCGGATCCCGGGCGCTGCGGTGGTGACCACATCGAGTGCTCCCGAGGTGACCAGCCGTTTGGTGATCCTCTGGAGCCCGTGATCCTCGAGATAGTCAAGCAGTGCGTCATCGGGGGTGACGAGGCGGCCAGTGATGGGTCCCCGACCCTCACCCGCGGCGCGCAGGAGTGAACCATTGCTGGTGATGGGAGCGGCCCCGAACAGCCGGTGAAGCGCGCCGCCGGGGGTGAGCCGGACGATCAGGACCGAGAGGCCGGCCTCGGAGGCGGCCCCGGCGAGGGTCGCGCATACAGTGGTCTTGCCCACGCCGCCCTTACCGGCGACGATGAGCACCCGTGATGCTGCGAAGAAATGCGCAGGGTCCATGTTCCCCTCGGAGGCTCGACGTGCGCAGACTACCCACCACCCCGGGGATCCTCACTGCCCGGCGCCGAACGGGTTCCGCGCTGCTGCTCGCCGGGCTCGTGCTTTCGATCTTTGCTGCGCTCGCACCCATGGCCAGCGCGGCCTCCGAAACTCCGGCCTCGGACGCGTCGAGCACGAGCGTCACTCAACTGGCCGATGCGACGACCGAAGACGCCGGATTCGTTGCGGTCGTCGAGGCTGGCGGACTTCTCGATCCGGTGATGATGGACTTCCTGCGTCAGTCCATCGTCGATGCCGAGACCGAAGGGGCCACGGCACTCGTGTTGCAGATGGATGCTGATGGCGTGGTGGTTGACACCTCGGCCCTCGGTGCGCTGCTCTCCCAGATGCTTGCATCCACGGTGCCCATCGCAGTGTGGGTCGGACCCTCGGGTTCAAGTCTCACCAGCGCGGCGGCTCAGCTGGTCGGTGCGGCTGATCAGGTCGGTATGGCCCCGGGAACCCGACTTGGCAATGCCGGTGCACCGATCATCGATGGCCTCGACCTGCGCCGTCTCGATCCGATCCGGGACACCACGGTCGGCAGTCAGGAAGCTGCCGATCTCGGAATCACCACCGCTGCCGCTCCCACCATCGGCGATTTCGTCGTGAACCTTCCCGGCGTGCGTACCCGTGAGGTGCCCGCCGAAAACGGGGAGACCCGCCGCGAACCGATCACCCAGGTGCGGTTCGGCCAGCTCTCGTTGTTCTCGCAACTCATGCACACTGTTGCCAGTCCCGCGGTGGCGTATCTGCTCCTCACGGTCGGCCTGGCGCTCATCATCTTCGAGCTGTTCACCGCCGGTGTCGGCGTTGCCGGTGTGGTCGGTGCTGGTTCGTTCATCCTCGCCGGCTATGGCCTCGGCGTCCTGCCCATCCGCTGGTGGGGCCTGGTTCTCATCGGGCTGTCGATGGTGGCGTTCGCTGTTGATGTGCAGACCGGCGTCCCCCGGTTCTGGACCGGCGCGGGTGTGGTCATGTTCGTCCTGGGTTCCCTCACGCTCTATGACGGTGTGTCGTTGTCGTGGATCACCCTCGGCTTCGCCATCGTCTCGGTGGTGTTGGCCTTCGTTGCCGGTATGCCCTCGATGGTCCGCACCCGCTTCTCCACTCCGACCATCGGCCGCGAGTGGATGATCGGCGAGGTCGGGCGGGCCGTCAGTTCTGTCAACCCTGATGGTGTTGTGCAGATTCGCGACGCCCTTTGGCGGGCCTCCACCAACCGGGCCACGCCGATCGAGGAACTCGAAGCGATCCGGGTCGTGGCGATCGATGGACTCGTGCTTGAGGTGGAGCCGGAGTCAGGCGGGGCCAAGGATTACCGCGACCGATCCGGTGGGGAATCTCCGAGCGCCGATTAGCGCTAAAAGATACGAGACTTTTGTCACATTTTCGTCTTGCGGTGTGTCATTGGACACACTACGTTCCCCCTTCGGAGAGGGGGCTGGACCACCGTGAGTGCTCAGCAGATTGCAATACAGGCCGACGAGAACTGGCAACTGAAGGCCGCATGCCGCGGACCTCACGCCACTGTGTTCTTCCCGCCGCCGCAGTTCGAGCGTAAAGAGGACAAGCTCCGGCGCGAAGCCAGGGCCAAGGAAATCTGCGTCGACTGCAGCGTGAAGCGGGCCTGCCTCAACTACGCCATCGAGATCCGTGAACCCCACGGGATCTGGGGCGGTCTCAACGAAGCGGAGCGACGGCAACTGCTGGCGACAGAAGTGGGCTGAGGCCGCCTACACAGACTGCGACGCTTGTTCGGGGGGACAAGCGATCGCTGCATACCCGGCGCTGGGGACGGTCCGTCCGACCCAGCGCCGGGGCATTTTCGGGGACGCTGCGCCGGTGCGCCGGCGATGAGTTCCTAGCGGCGAAGTTGCCAGCGCAACCGGTTGAATCGCCGGTGCAGACGATCGCTCGACACGTTGAGTGGAGGGACTTCCCAGTCAGGAAGCGCGTCGACCTGAAAACCCATTCCCTCGATGAGCGCCGGGATGATTGATCCGCACTCCTCCATGGCCACGTCGTAGTCCACCCATGTCAGAGCGGGGAACAACGCATTGAGCGAATCGAAGTCAAGTATCCAGGAATCCGGCTCGATGTAGAACCGTGAGTGCGGGTCGGAACTCGGTTCGTATGACCGCAATTTCATCCACTTGCTGTAGGAGCGCAGGAAGTCATCGGTGTTCCGTCGAGCGGCGATGAATTCGAGGTCGTATCCCGTCAGAAGTTCGCGTAATTGATCAACTTCATCGGGGAAGCGAATGAACGAAAGTTCCTCGTTGGAGATGATCAGGTCGTCGCCGTTGAGTTCCTCCGCCAGATGCTCGAAAAAGCGCAGCGCGAAGTCTGGGTGCTGACCGATGTCGTGCCATCTCTGGTGGCCCACAAATTTGCGCTCCGGCCGCAGACACATGAGCGCGAATTCGATATGGGCGAAGTTCGACGGGTCCGACGTGAACTGGCCCGTGTATCGATCTGAGGAGAACATGCCCTCGAAGAATCGGTATCCGGTTGCGTCCTTGATCGCCGACTTGTTGGCGTGGGCCCAGCGCTGAAACGTCGTGGTCCCAGTCTTGTGGGTTCCAACGTGGACGATTGCCTTCGGCATTCGCTCAGGATACGGGTCGCAGGAGAGGTAGAGCTGCCACGTCATCTGCGACCCACCGGTAGCGTCAGCGCCATGTTCGTCGTGCTGAGGGTTCCCCTGGGCAGTTCTTGGCTGGGTGTGAAGTGGCGATGCAGCGGTCTTCAGAGCTGACTGCGCACATGCCGCACTCGATGGCGAATCCGCTGGGTGTGGGCGCGGATGCGGCGCCGTTGTCGGGCGATTGAGGTCCGAATGCCACCGGCACGATTGCGAGCGGGAATCCGCCAGTCCGGCACGGAGGCCGGATCGAGACCCATCTCTTCGCACAATGCAGGAATGATGGATCCGTACGTTGCCATCGCCTCGTCGTAGTCCACCCACCGCAGGCCGGGGAACAACGGATCGAGTGCGTCGAAGTCGAGTAACCAGGTGTCGTCCTCGACGTAGTACTCCGAGGTCGGGTCCGTGCTGGGCTCGATCCGTTGGTTCACCATCCACTGGCGATACGACCGGAGGAACTCCCGGGGATCCCTTCGGACGGCGATGAACTCGATGTCGTATCCAGACAGCAGGTCGCGCAAGCGGTCCACCTCGTCGGGGTGACGCATCAACGACAGCACCTCGTTCGAGATCAGGACATCGCCCCCGTCGAGTTCTGAGAGCAGATGAACCCGCAGTCGCTCGGGGAGCTCGGCCACTATCTGCTCGGAGAACGCATCCCTGAAGGTGCGCACCCGTTCGGGCCGCAGGCATTCGATCAGGAATTCGATGGGCGGGTAGATCTCCTTGGAGTCTCCGAACACTGACCGGTAGTAGCGGAGGCCGGTTGTTCGACGCAGAGCCTCTCGATTGTGCGTCGCCCAGGTCTGAAAGGTGGTGGTACCGGTCTTCTGGGTCCCGATGTGCACGACCGCCCTTGGCATAGTGGCGAGCGTACCGTCGGCGTGCAGAACGTGGGCAGAGAAGGAGCGCCGGTAGAATCTCGAAATGTTCGTCGTGCTGTTTGTGTTGTTCGTCGTGGCTCCGTTGGTGGAGTTGTACGTCCTCGTGCAGATGGCGCATCTGATGGGCCTGTTCCCGGCACTGGCACTTCTCGTGGTGCTCAGTTTTTTCGGCGCATGGTTGATGAAGCGGGA